>NZ_DASVSG010000090.1:0-61660 GCF_036388195.1 Jatrophihabitans sp.
CTCATCGAGCGGATGCGGGACGCCCTGGGCATCGCGGTGCCACTGCGGATGCTGTTCCGGCACTCAGGCTTCGCGGACTTCACCGAGGCGGTGCGGGTTTCCTATCCGGAGGTCGAGGATGTCGTCCTCGCCCTGAGCCAGCTGTCCGACGACGACGCCGCCGACTTGCTGCGCTCGCTCCCCGCAGAGCTGGCGGGCGAGCTTGCCGACGAGCCCGCGGCTGAGACCGTGGCCCGGCCCACCGGGCCGCGCCGATTCCCACTCACCAGCTCCCAGCTGCAGATCTGGATGGTCGAGTACCTACGCGGCGCACAGCTCACCTACACGATCCCCATGGAGTTCCACATCACCGGCGCTCTGGAGGTCGAGGCGTTGCGCCGGTCGCTGCAGCGCATCGTGCAGCGCCATGATGCGCTGCGCGTGACGGTCGAGGTGACCGACGCCGGCGAGCCGATGCAGATCGTCCACGACTCGATCCCGTTCGAGGTGGAGTTCACCGACCTCACCGACGCCGGCGACGCCTCCGCCGAACAGGAGATCCGCAGGCGGATCGGGTACCACGAGTTCGTGATCGACCAGGGCCCGCTGCTCGCGGCGCACGTCGTGCGGAAGGGACCGGACCAGCACACCCTCTACATCGTCTTCCACCACATGGTGATGGACGAGCGGTCGATGACCCTGTTCATGTCCGAGCTGAGCGAACTCTACGCCGCGGAGCTGGACGGAACCGCGGGCCCGGACCAGCCGCGCTTGCAGATCGGCGACTACGTCCAGTGGGAGCGTGCGCAGCTGCGCGACGACAGCCTGGAGCGGCTGCGCGCGTTCTGGCGCTCGAAGCTGGATGGCGTGTCGGAGCTGGTGCTGCCTACCGACTCGCCGCGTCCGGACACGCCCACGTTCACCGGCGAGTTCCTGCGCCGGCCGCAGGAACGGGCGCTCTTCGACGACCTTGCCGCGCTCGCGGCCAGCCAGCGCGTCACGCCGTTCATCGCCTTCACCGCGGCAACGGCGCTGCTGCTCGGCCGGCTGTCGGGGCAGGACCGATTCATCATCGGCATGCCCAGCGACAGCCGCGCGATGCCCGGTTCGGAGGTGATGCTCGGCTGCTTCATCAACGTCGTGCCGATCCGCGTCGACTGCTCCGGGACACCGACCTTCGCGCAGTTCGCCCAGCGGCTGCGCGACGAGGTCGTTGCCGCGTACGACCACCGCGCGCTGCCGCTGTCGGCGATCGTCGACGCGGTCGGCGCCGCCCGCCCGGCTAACCGGTTGCCGCTGTTCCAGGTGGCCACCGAGCTGCAGGTCGAGGAGTGGATGCCGCTGCAGCTACGCGGCTGCGAGGTGAGCTTCGGGTTCATCGGCCACGGCACCGCGCGGTATGACCTGGCCTTCCACGCCATGGCCAAGCCCGACTCGTTCGACGTGTGCGTCGAGGTCAGCAACGACGTCTACGAGTTCGAGACCGGCTACCGGTGGCTCGACGAGATCTGCTCGCTGATGCGGCAAGCGATCGCGAATCCGCACCTCGGCGTGGCCGAGTACGAGCTGGGCGCCTGACCGCTGGGACGGGGCCGGCGTCACTCCGGACGCCGGCCCACTAGGGCGGCTCGGGCCATTCGGTTCGCGGTGCCACTCGGTGCCCGCAGGCGCCACACCACGGGCCGCCACCCGGAACGCGGCGCGGGCCACTCCGGACGCCGGCGCCACTAGGGCGGCGCGGGCCACTCAGGATGTCGGCCCACTAGAGCGGCGCGGGCCACCCAGGACAGCGGGCTGCTCCACACGGCTCGGGCCGCCCGCGCGACAGCGGGCGGCCCGAGCTGGCGTTCGTCAGGACGTCAGGACGTCCCGAGCCTGCCGTCCGGGTTCTCGGGCCCGTACGTGGACAGGAACGCGTCGACCATTCCCACCGGCTCGCGGTAGTCGTAGTAGCGCATGGACATCATCCGGGCGACGAACGGCGGGCCGGCGTAGAACATCTCGTACTGCACGTGCCGGCTGCCGAACTCCGAACCGATGACATCCCATGCCAGCTTGAGCAACTGCACCCGATCCTCGGCCGTCGCGCCCTTCGAGCGCGCGTACCGGCGCATGTCGTCCCGGGTCTCCTCGTTGAGCATCTCGTGTCGCGACGAGGGCATCTGGATCGGGCCGCCGCCCACGAGCTCGCGGAAGATCTGGATGACCCGGGGGTAGATCTCCGACTGCAGGCCCATCGCGCCATACAGGAAACGACGGTTGGGCACCATCACGCCGTTGGCGTCGAGGGCGGCCATGCTCTCTGCCGCGACGGTCGACGCCTCCACCAGCGCCGCGAACGACGCGAGCTCACCCAGCTTCTCCACGACCGACGGCGTGGTGTCGCTCTGGTGCGCGGCGCACACCTTGCGAGCGACGCCGAGGACGAACTTCAGCTTGGTGACGAGCCGCACCTGGGCCTGGTGATTGCTGAACGCGTGGGCCGGCGTTGCGTAGAACTGCTCCCGGACGCCGTCGACGTCCTGGCAGACGAAGATATTCTCCCGTGGCACGAACACATCGTCGAAGACCAGGACGGCGTCGGACTCGTCGAACCGCGCCGTCAGCGGGTAGTCGTAGCCGTCGTCGCCCGTACGGCTGGCATAGGGGCGACGGCAGTAGAGGCGCAGGCCGGGCGTGTTCACCGGCAGTATGAAGGAGAGCGCGTGCTTCTCGTCGCCGGGCGCCAGCGGCTGGATGCAGCTGACGAACAGCAGGTCTGCCACCGCTGCGCTGGTGGCGAGCATCTGCGCGCCCCGGACGACGATGCCATCCGGCTCGCTGCGGACGACGGCGACCTGCAACGGCTCGTCGCCCTCGTGCGCATCGGGTACCCGGCTGGTCTGCGGCGGGGTGATCGCGTAGGCGACGAACCTGCTCTCGGATGCGATCTTGCGGTACCACGCCACCACGTTGTCCGAGCCGTCGAACCCGTCGCGGCGAAACACCTGCGCGCCGCCGGCGAAGCCGGCGAACAACCCGGCGACGTGATCCGGGCTGCGCCCGACGAAGCCACCGGTGAGCGCGGACCACTTGCCGATCGCCTCGCGGCGGGCGGCGAAATCCTGCGCCGAGCGCGGGATCATGTACGGCTTCAGCGTGGTCCCGCCGGTCTCCGGGTTGGAGAACTGCATGCCGTTGTCGGGGTCGGCGGCGAAGTCGTACATGGCGGCGACGGTGCGGGCGATACCGCGGAACCGCGGATCCTCGACGATGTTCGGCACCCGGCGGCCGTCCACGATCACCGTCCGGCCGTCCTGCAGGTCGCGCAGGTAGTCCGCGCCGCTGCGCACTCCCGGCGAAGCGGGCAGCGGCTCGTCGCGCTCGAGGACGGCCCTGGATCCTGCCGTCACTGACATGTCATTCATCGTCACTCCTCGGTGTGTCAGGACGTGGTCCGCAGTGCTGGCATGGGCTGGGAGACGCCGGCCGCGCAGCTCTGCACGATCGCCTCGATGAGCGCCTCGGGCCCTTCGAGGAACGTGTAGTGATCCCCCGGCAGGACGATGACCTCTACGTCGTCGGCACATTCGGGCCAGGCGTTCATCAACTCTTTGCGCACCTCGACGTCGTTATCCCAGCCCACGGCGAGGATGCGGCACGAGAGCCGCGCGGGCGCGGGCTTGGAGTACTGCTTGTTCGCGTCCAGGTCGGCCACCAGGATCTCGCGGACGATCTCCACGATCTCCTCATGGATGCTGGTGGATCCTGCCCGTCCGAGCAGCGTGCGGATCTCCTGGTCGAGCTCGTCGGTCGTGAGCCCGAGGAAGCGGCCGTGCGGGCCGCGGTGCGGCACGACCTGGGACGAGGCGATCAGGCAGTCCGCCGGGCGCAATCCGAGCTGCTCGGCCCGCAGCGCCGACTCGTAGGCCGGCAGCGCGCCGCCACAATGTCCGAAGAACGCGTAGGGACGGTCGAGCAATGGCGCGATGCCGGGGATGAGCGCGTCCGCGAGCTCCTCGTAGGTACCGAAGTGCGGCTCTCTGGTCCGGTTCTCCCGGTACGGGAACTGCAGGGGCAGGAACTCGACATCGCCGCGGCGGGTCGGCCAGCGGCTGTACATCGACGCGCCGCACCCGGAGTAGGGAAAGCAGAAGACCCGGGCCCGCGCGTCAGGGTCCGGCTCGGTGAGCAACCACGGGGTGGACGACTTCGCGCGCCCCCGTCCTCCTCCGGCAGTCATGGTCATAGCGTCCTTCCGCTCGTGCCTGCGAGCTCGTCCTCGTATCGCTGGGCTGCCTGATCGGGCAGCCGGAACTCTCCCTGCGCGACCTGCACCCCGGAGCCCCATACCTCGACCCGGTCGATGCGTTCGGCCCCGCCGGTGATGCGTGCCGACATCAGTGACGGCCGTCCCATCTCCACGCCCTGGCGTATCTCAAGCGCCTCGCCGAAGCGGGCCAGCCCGTGCAGCCCGAGATGGATGGCCAGAGGCCCGGCCGCCGACCCGGTCGCGGCGTCCTCGGCGACGCCGTACGCCGGCGAGAACATCCGGTTGCGCCACTGCCTGCCGTCGGCGGCGAAGCAGTGCGCGGCCATGTCGGGCAGCTCGGCGAGCATCCGCTGATCGGGGGAGATGGCAGACAGCCGGTCGAGCGTGGTGCCGACGAGCACGTGCCGTGGGCCGTTGCGGAATGCCAACACCGGGATGATCGGCTCGTCGACGCCCAGCGCGCGGAGCAGGAATTCCTCGTGTTCGTAGGGCTCCCAGGTCGGAACGGGCTGGTCCATGTGCGCCTCGATGGCGCCGCCGGGCGTCGCGATGGTGAACGGCACCAGGCCGCGCTCGGTCTCCAGGAGGAACTCGGTGCGTCCGGTCCTGATGTTGAGGGCGATGGCCGTGCCGAGCAGCGGGTGCCCGGCGAACGGAAGCTCGTTGACGGGGGTGAAGATCCGGATCCGCCAGTCGGCGCCAGGCAACCGGGGCGGCAACACGAACGTCGTCTCGGAGAGGTTGAGTTCGCGGGCAAGCGCTGCCATCAGCTCCGCGGGCAGGCCGTCGGCATCGAGGAAGACCGCGACCGGATTCCCCCCGAGCGGCGTCGCGGTGAACGCATCGACGATCACGTACGGCAGCACGCGATCAGCGCCGTCCATCACCAGTCAGTCCGCTTGATCGAGTTTGTCGTCGGACGGGATGTCGCCCCGGTCGACCTCCGGCACCGGCAGCCCGAGCGCCTGCAACTGCCGGACGGGATTCATGAACTCCCGCTGCTCGACGATCAGCCCGTCCCTCAACCGGAAGAAGTGGATGAAGTGGTTCTCGTACCACCGCTTGCCGTAGCGCGGGAAGATGATGTGGCCGCGACCGTCGCATTCGACCCAGAACCGGTTCGGATCCTGGGTCTCGAAGATCTCGACGTTGTACCACTCCCAGTCCGGCAGGCACTTCAGCGACCAGGCGCCGTGCTTCTCCAGCCGGTCCATCCCCGTCATGATCACCGGCTTGCCGGTGTCGGTCGTGACGAGCCCGGCGCTGCCGTCCTCGGTGAAGAGCCGGTGCCGGCGCAGCCTGCGCTCCCCTGCGATGTCCTCCATGTACTCGACGACGGTGGCGCGGTTGCGGCTGCGCAGCTCGGCCTCGTCCGCGGTGGTCGCCGGGAAGGTGGTCGTCATGTTCGTTCTCCTCGCATCATGCGTGCTATCGGGTAGTGCTCGCCGTCATGCGTCGACCGGCCGGCGTGACCGCCCGGCCAGCACCGGCGGCAGCGGGGTGCGACGCTGGACGTGCTGCTGCGTGATCAGCGCCGCCAGCGCGGCGGGGGTCGATGCCTCGAAGATCTGCCGGATGTTCAGGTCGACGCCGAGCTGCTCGAGGATGCGCACCTGGACCCGTCCGACGTGCAGCGAGCTGCCGCCCATGTCGAGCAGGTCGTCGTCCACGCCGACCTGCACGTCTTCGAGGACCTCGCCCCAGATCCGGGTGAGAGCCACTTCCTCGGGAGTGCTGGGGGCACGGTACGGAGCGCGCGGACGGAATTCCCGCCAGTTCGGCGGCGGCAGCTGCTTGCGGTCGACCTTGTTCAACACGCCGGTCGGCAATTCATCCATCAATACATAGGCGATCGGCACCATGTAGCTCGGCGCGTGCGCCGTCATGTAGTCGCGCAGGACCTCCGGCGCCACCGGGGTCTCGGCCACGATGCACGCGACGAGCTGGTTGTGCCCGGCGGCGTCCGCGACGGGCACCACAGCGGCGCGGCGCACCTCCGGGTGCTCGCTCAGGATCGCCTCGACGAGCGCAGGTTCGACCCGGTACCCCCGCACCTTCACCATGTCGTCGAGCCGGCCGATCAGCTCCACCATGCCATCGGGCCGGATCAGGCCGATGTCGCTGGTCAGGAACAGCCGTGAGCCGGGCGGGCCGAACGGGTTGGGGCGGACCCGGCGGGCGGTCTCGGCCGACTCACCGAGGTAGCCGAGCATCAACTCCGGGGTGTCGACGCACACCTCGCCGACGACACCCGGCGGCAGCAGCTGCAGGTCGTCGTCGACGACGTAGAGGTGCACGCCAGGCAGCGGGCGCCCGACCGGTGGCGGCTGCCGGCGTTCGTCCTCGGTTGCGGTGCGGGCAGTCACGCGCTGGTCCCAGGGGAAGAGCATGCTCGTCACCAGGAAGGCCTCGTTGCTGCCGTAGGCCACCACCGTCTCGAACGGCGGAGCAGCCGACGGCCAGCGTCGTACCTTCTCCCCGCCGATCTCCAGCACTTGCAGGGCGCCGTCCGCCGGCCACTCGACCGCGGTCAGCGGCTCGGCGACCTGGGTGGTGACGAAGGTGTGCGTGAGGCCATTGCTGACATGCCAGTCGCGCAGCCGGGTCGGCGACACGAGCACGTCATCCTCTGCGATGCAGAGCGTCGCGCCCGAGGCCAGCGGCCGCCAGATCAGCGAGATGGAGATCCCCGCCGCCGCGTCGACGAGCCAGGACGTGCGCGACCCGACGCCGATCCGCATGACCGCGGCGACCTCGAGGGAGAGGTGGGCGTGCGCGCGGTGCAGCCCGAACACTGCTCGCGGACGGCCCGTCGAGCCGGAGGTCTGCACGATGTAGGCCAGGTCGTCGAGCCCGACGGGCACGTCGGGGTTCGTGCTCGGCTGCCCGGCGACGGCGTCGGAGTCGACCTCGACACGGACCACGTCGAGATCGGCGAGGGCTTCGGCACGCGAGGACGCGGACAGGGCGATGATCGCACGCGGCGGCGCGGCAGCGGTTGCCGCCTCGATGCGCGACCGCGGCGCCCGCGGGTCGAGCGCCATGGGGATCGCGCCGATCTTGTACGCGGCCAGGTAGCCGACGACCCATTCGACCGAGCGCGACAGGTAAAGGCCGACGACGTCCGCCTTGGCCACGCCACCGGAGCTCAGCGCGTGCGCGACCCGGTTCGCCCATGCGTTGAGCTCGGCGTAGGAGTAGGTCACGCCCCGATCCACCACGGCGGCCGCGTCCGGCTGTCGCGCGGCGATCCGCTCGAACACCTTGGGAAGCGCCTCGGTGACGGGCACCGGGTCGGCGACGCCGTTCCAGCGTTCGAGGAGCAACTGGCGGTCGGAGGCATCGATGATGTCGAGTTCGCTGAGCAGGCTGGTCGGTGAGGCCACGGCTGAGCGCAGCAGTTGCCTGATGCTGCGGGCGACCGTCGACACCGACCAGTCCGGGAGCACCGCCTGGTCGTACCGGAAATCAGCGGTGCACCCGTCGGGGCCGTCATGGACGACCAGGCTCAGGTCGAACTCGGTGGCCGGTTGGTCCGCGGCTTGGCACGTCCAGGTCCCGCCCGCCACCGGGATGGACCGGTCAGCGGACCGGCTGCCGAAGCAGACGCGTCCCAGCCCGGGCGCGCCGGCCAGGTCGTGCTGCAAGCGCCGCGCGAGGTCGGTGAGAGCAACGGCCGGCGCATCGCGCTGCTCGTCCAGCGCGCCCGCGGTCTCGGCGACGAGGCGGGTGAAGTCCAGCTCCTGGGTGGCCGGCAGCACCAGCGGCGCCAGATCGGTCCAGCATCCGGGCTCCCCCGCTGCGGGACGGCGGTCGAGCTCGGCCATCACCAGGGTGGCGTCCTGGCGGGCGAAACGGTTCAGCAACGCCCGGAACGCGGACAGGTAGACGATGTCCGGCGTGGTGCCCAGTTCCTGGGCCAGTGCCCGAACGCGGCCGCTGAGCTCGGTGCCGAAGTCGAGCTGATGGCAGCCGTAGCGGTACTCCGGCTTCGCGGTGCGCGGACGCAGGCCGGGTAGCGGGACGTCCAGCGGCACGTCCCGCAGCCGGGCGTAGAGCTCCTCGGCGCGGGCGCCGTCGTCCGGCTTCAGCGCGACATCGCCTGCCTGGAACGGTTGCATGGGCGCATCCGCGCCGCCGCCCGTCGTGTGGAGCTCATAGCGCTGCGCGAGCAGGTCGACCAGCGCCGCCAGGGACGGCGGGTCGCACACGAGGTGGTGGGTCACGAGCGTCAGGACGCTGCGCCCGGGCATCGTCACGAGCAGCGCGGACAGCAGCGGCCCGGAGGCGAGGTCGAGCGGGGTGGCGAGGTGTTCGTTCTGGACGGCTGCCAGCTCCGTGGCGTCGGCGACGGCGGCCTCGCGTACCACCACCGGACGCGTCTCGGCGACGACTTCTGCCCCCGACAGCAGGAGCCGGCCGGACAGCGGAGGGTGCCACTCCACGATGTCGGCCAGCGCGCGGTCGAGAATGGCCCGGTCGAGCGCGCAGTCACAGTCGATCGTCATCGCCACCTGGTGCGCGACGCGAGCGTGCTCGGGCGCGCACTCGAGAAAGTGCCAGTACCTCGCCTGCAACGGGTTGACCCACCTGTCAGGCCTGTGCTCATGCTTCGCCTGCGTCATCTCGGCACTCCGCCCCTCCGGTCTACGGGGTCTGCAATCTACAGCGCATAGTCTGCAACTGGATGCAGTATCTTATTGCTGAGCCCTTGAAAATTCTGGTAAAGCCTGTCACTGTCGGCATTCCGACACGTCACTGACTACACCATACAACAAATAACACTACATCCAATGGTCTATGGGCTGCAGTTCTGGTATGCACCGTGCCTCACACGACACGATCAGCCAGGACCGAAGGACGTCGCTGAACCGGAGCGATCGCAGCGTCCGCCGGACGAGACCGTCGCTGCCGGATCGACTGCAGAGGAATCGATGAGCATCAACACCCGAGCCGAGACCTCACCCCCGTATGAAGAGCTGGAGCCCGAGGCTGAGGCAGAGACGATCACCAGCCTGCGGGAGCAGATCGACGCCTTTGACGCTGCCATGGCCGAGATGATGGTGGCGCGGAGCCAGCTGTCCCGTCGCATCCAGGCGATGCGCATGAGGGCTGGCGGCCCACGGGTCCTGCTGAGCCGGGAACGGGCCATCCGCGCGCACTATCGCGACGTCATGGGAGCCGACGGAGTGGTGATCGCCGATGCGGTGCTCCGGGTGTGCCGAGGCGAGTGACGGCGTACCCGCCTGGAAACGGGCCGGCAGCTCAGTGGGCGAGCCGGCGCTGCCGGGCGACCTCGGCCATCGTGACCGCGGCAGCCACCGAGGCGTTCAACGACTCGGCCTGGCCGGTCATCGGGATGGACACGGTCACGTCGCAGGTCTCACCGACCAGCCGGGACAGCCCCCGGCCCTCCGACCCCACCACGATCACCAGCGGGTCGACGGCGTTCGGCAGCTCGTCCAGGGTGGTGTCGCCGTCGGCGTCCAGGCCGACGACCTGCAGGCCGGCCTTCTGGCAGTCCCGCAGCGCCCGTACCAGGTTGGTCACCTGGGCCACCGGAATGCGCGCCGCGGTGCCCGCCGAGGTGCGCCAGGCGGTCGCGGTGACCCCTGCCGAGCGCCGGGTCGGCACGATCACGCCCTGCGCGCCGAAGGCGACCGCGGACCGGATGATGGCGCCGAGGTTGCGGGGGTCGGTGACCCCGTCCAGGGCCACCAGCAACGGGGTGGTGGTCGCCGAGCTGACCAGCTCGAGCAGGTCGGGCAGCTCGTCGTAGGAGAACGCCGGCACCTGCAGGGCGATGCCCTGATGCAGGATGCCGCCGGTCCGCCGGTCGATCTCGGCCTTGCTGACCTCGAGGATGGGCAGGCCCCGGTCGGCGGCCAGGTGGATCGCCTCGGTCACCCGCTCGTCGGCATCGAGCCCGATGGCGACGTACAGCGCATTGGCCGGAATCGCCGCCCGCAGCGCCTCGGCGACCGGGTTGCGGCCGACCAGCAGCTCGGGAGCGTCGGAGTTCTTGCCGGCGGTGCCGCGCCTGCGCGGCGTCCCCTCGGACCGGCGCTCGGCGGCTGCGGCCCGGCGGGCCGCCGGATGGCCCTTGCGCTCGGTGGCCTTCGGCGTGGGGCCCTTGCCAGCCAGGCCCCGGGCGCGGTTGCCGCCGGAACCGACGGTGGCGCCCTTCTTGCCCTTGCGCACGGCGCCCTTGCGGGCGGAGTTACCTGCCATCGTTCTTCAGCCTGAGCGTCACCGGTCAATCCTACGGACATCGGGCCGGCGCGATGACCAGCCCGGTCCCGGCTGGGTCAGTACTCCACCACGCGGGTCGGCTGCACCCGTACGACCACCCGGACGTGGTCGGTGCCCTCGTCGCCGGTGTAGCTCTTCCCGGTGTAGGTCTGCGACAGCCGCTCGATCAGCTGCGGGCCGCCCTCGGTGCTCATGCTCACCGTGCCGCGCACCTCGACGTAGCGGTAGGGGTCCTCCCGGTCCAGGATCAGCACGCTGACCCGCGGGTCCTTGAGCCAGTTGGTCTCCTTCTTGCGACCCTGGACGGTGGACAGCAACAGCTCATCGCCCTCGTAGGTGGCCCACAAGACCGACGTCTGCGGCGAGCCGTCGGTGTTGCTGGTCGCCACCACCACGAAGTTGGCGTCATCGAGCAGCTTCTTGGCCAGTTCCGGCAATGCAGTCATGCCTGAAGTCTATGGGTATGCCCAGAGAGGCTTCTCGGCACGGCGGTGGTTCCGGTTGCCCGAGCTCGCTGCCGGCCCGGGCCGCTATGGCGCTAGGTTTGTCCCATGCATCCAGAGCCGCTCCGCAGGGAATCGCTGTTGGTCGCTGCCGGCCGCCCGCCCCGCATCCCGGCCGGGCCGGTCAACCAGCCGATCAGCCTGACCTCGACCTTCCATGCCGGTGGCCAGCGGGTGTACGGCCGCGACGGCAACGACAGCGTCGAGGCGTTCGAAACCGCGCTCGGTGCGGTCGAGGGCGGCCAGGTCACGGCGTTCTCCTCGGGCATGGCTGCCTGCGCCGCGCTGATCGAGGGCTTGCCGGTCGGCTCGGTGGTGGTGCTGCCGACCACCTTCTACAACTTCAACCGGATCCTGCTCGACAAGCAGGTCGAACTCGGCCGGCTGACGCTGCGAACGGTCGACGTCACCGACACCGACGCGGCGCTGGATGCGCTGCCGGGGGCCACCTTGCTCTGGCTGGAGGTGCCGACCAATCCGATGCTGGTGGTGCCGGACCTTCCGGCGCTGGCCGAGGCGGCCCGCCAGCACGGCGTGCTCAGCGTCGTCGATGCCACCCTGGCGACCCCGCTCGGCATCCGGCCGCTGGAGCACGGCGCGGACGTGGTCATGCACTCGGCGACCAAGTGGATCGCCGGTCACAGCGATCTGGTGATGGGGACGCTGGCCACCGCCGACGGAGCCCTGGACGAGCAGCTGAAGGCCCGCCGCACCCTCACCGGCGCGCTGCCCGGAGCGCTGGAGTCCTTCCTCGCGCTGCGCGGCCTGCGGACGCTCTCGGTACGCCTGGAGCGGGCGTGCGCCACTGCCGCCGAGCTCGCCCAGCGGCTGAGCCGGCACCCGTCGGTCCGGGTGGTGCGCTATCTGGGGCTGCCCGACCACCCGCACGCCGACCGGATCGCCAAGCTGATGGACAACCACGGCGGCCTGCTCTCCTTCGAGCCGGACTCGCTGGAGCGCGCCGAGCAGGTGTGTGCCCGGATCCAGCTGATCACCCACGCCACCAGCCTGGGTGGGGTCGAGTCCTTGCTGGAACGGCGCGGCAGCTACCCGGGCGAGAGCCGGCAGCAGACCCCGCCCGAGCTGATCCGGCTGTCGGTGGGGTTGGAGCATGTCGAGGACCTGTGGGACGACCTGGAGCAGGCGCTGGCCTGAGGTTGGGTCAGCCCTGGCAGCGGGCGATCGGTTCGGGATCGGTTCGGGATCGGTTCGGTTCGGTTCGGTTCGGTTGACGATGGGGTCCGGGATCGGCTCGGGTCAGCGGGCGGATCGGGTCAAGATCGGTTGGGGTCAGCGGGCGATCAGGGCGGTGGCCACGGCGGCCAGGCCCTCGCCACGACCGGTGAGCCCCAGACCGTCGGTGGTGGTGGCCGACAGGGTCACCGGGGCGCCGAGAACGTCACTGAGCAACGCCTCGGCGTCCATTCTGCGTGGTCCCAGTTTCGGCCGGTCGCCGATCAACTGGACGGCGACGTTGCCGATCCGCCAGCTTGCCGCATCCAGCCGCCGGACCACCTCGCTGAGCAACTCGATGCCCGACGCCCCCGCCCACTGCGGGTCCGCGGTGCCGAACACCGCCCCGAGATCGCCGAGCCCGGCCGCCGACAGCAACGCGTCGCAGGCGGCATGGCAGACCACATCCCCGTCGGAGTGACCGGCGCAGCCGTCGACGTTGGGCCAGAACAGGCCCGCCAGCCAGCACTCGCGGCCGGCCTCGATCGGATGCACATCGACGCCGATCCCGACCCGGGGCAGCGTCATGCCGGCCGTCCCGACTCGGACAGGACGGCGGGTTCGGGGACGGCCTGGTCGGCGGGGTTCGTGGGGGCGTCCAGATCAGCAGGGTCGGGCGCGGTCCTGCCAGCGGGGTCGGGCACCGGTACCCCGTCCGGCTCTGGCGCGACTCGATGCGCCAGCCACAGGTCGTACGGCGTGGTGATCTTGAGGCAGCTCTCGGCGCCGGGAACCGTCTGCACCGCTACTCCGAGCGCTTCGAGCAGGCCGGCGTCATCGGTCACCTCGGTGAGGGAGCGTTGCTCGGCGGCCCGATGGGCGGCGAGCAGGACCGCTCGGGAGAAGCCCTGCGGGGTTTGGACCGCCCGCAACTCGGTTCGGTCGACGGTGGCGACCACCCGGCCGGCAGGATCCACCCGCTTCACCGTGTCCGTCACCGGCAGCACCGGGATGACCGCCTGATCGCCCTGTCGCAGCCGCGCCACCACGGCGGAGATCACCGGGGCCTCGACCAGCGGACGGGCAGCGTCATGCACCAGCACCAGCTCGACGTCAGGTTCCACCGCAGCCAGGCCGAAGTCGACCGATCGCTGCCGGCTGGCGCCACCGGCCACCACCCTGGCCCGGTGGCCCACCCGGGCGCGGACGGCAGGCACCGCGTCAGCCGGCGCTACCACGACCACAGTGTCGATGTCGGGGTGGCCGGTGAAGGCGTCGAGAGCCCAATCCAGCAAGGGACGGCCGTGCAGGGACACCAGAGCTTTCGGCATGCCGGCACCGAGGCGCTCGCCAGAGCCGGCGGCAACGATCACCGCCGCTACCCTGCCGGCCACCTCGGCTGGCGGAGAATCCGGACTGTCCGAGCCCTGGCTCAGGCGACGGCCTCGGCCAGCACCTCGTCGAGCACCAGCTCGGCCTTGTCCTCGTTGGTGCCCTCAGCCAGCGCCAGCTCGCTCACCAGGATCTGGCGGGCCTTGGCCAGCATTCGCTTCTCGCCTGCGGACAGGCCGCGGTCCTTCTCGCGGCGCCACAGGTCACGCACGACCTCGGCGACCTTGTTGACGTCGCCAGAGGCCAGCTTCTCGCCGTTGGCCTTGTAGCGACGCGACCAGTTCGTCGGCTCCTCGGTGTGTGGGGCGCGCAGCACCTCGAAGACCCGGTCCAGGCCCTCCTGGCCGACCACGTCGCGCACACCCACGATCTCGGCGTTGTCGGCAGGCACACGAACGGTCAGATCACCCTGCTGGACCTTGAGCACGAGGTACATGCGCTCCACGCCCTTGATGATCCGACTCTCGATTGCCTCGATTTTGGCCGCGCCATGGTGCGGATAAACTACGGTCTCGCCGACCTCAAAAGTCATTAAGGCAACCCCCTCCGGTGGAGTCAAGGGTAACACGTGGGGACGACACGCCCAGAGCCTTCCTGGCTCTACCTACCTGCCGAGAGCGCACCGCTCCCGGCAGGCACGACGCGTGAGGCGACCTATCGGTGAGCCCGCTCCCGGCAATCGCTAGGCTGAGCCCGATGTCCCACTCCGGCTCAACAGTCGACCCGGCAGGGGAGGTACGCACCGCACGAGTTGTAGGGAGTCGCCGTGGGAAACCAGACCGCTGACCGCGCGGGCCTGCTTCGCCGGCTGGGCACGACAGTCGCGTCCGGGGCCGCCGGCATCCTGCTGGTGACCGGCTGCGCCGCGGGCCAGCAGGCCCAGACCGTCCAGCAGACGCCCTCGATCGACGGCGTCCAGGCCGAGGCGGGCAACATCGCGATCCGGGCCGCGGGGATCGCCGCTCCCGAATCCGGCGCCAGCTACCCCAAGGGCTCGGACGCGCCGCTGCGGATGGTGATCATCAACCGGGGCGCCGCCCCTGACAAGCTGGTGTCGGTGACCTCCACGGCGGCCGGCGGAGCCACGTTCAGCGCCGGTTCGGGCTCCTCGCCGGGCGCATCCGGAGCCTCCAGCTCGGCCAGCGACACCGCGAGCGCTTCGCCGTCGGCGTCGGCCAGCAGCTCCGCGCCGGCCAGCAGCTCCTCGCCGGCTGCCACACCCAGCGGCTCGGCCACCAGCTCGTCGGGCGCCGCGCAGAACACCCCCATCGAGGTGGGTGGCCGCCAGGCGGTGCAGATCGGGATCGGCTCGGGCGGCCCCACCGTGACGCTCACCGGCCTGACCACCGAGCTGTTCCCGGCCCAGCCGGTGCCGGTCACCTTCACCTTCGCCAGCGGCGCCAGCGCGACGGTCGTGGTGGCCGTCCAGCTCACCAGCGAGGTGCCCAGCGCGCCGACCGTGAGCGAGGCGGTCGGGCACGGCGGCGAGTAACTCCACCTTGCCGGCGCCCGCTCGGCGAGCCATTTCTGTCGGAGGCCGCCGGTAACCTCCGCCGGGTGAGCAACCCACCGGGCGCCATCACCGCCAAGCCACCCAAGCGTGCCGCCACCAGCTACGCGTGCACCGAGTGCGGCACGGTGTCGATCCGCTGGGTCGGGCGGTGTCCGGAGTGCCAGGCCTGGGGCACCATGACCGAAGAGGGCGCCCGGGCAGCCGCGCTGACCCTGCCGGCCCCGGTCACCCCGCGCAACGCCGCCCAGCCGATCAGCCGGCAGGACTCCGCGGTGGCCCGGGCGCTGCCCACCGGCATCGGTGAGCTCGACCGGGTGCTGGGCGGCGGACTGGTGCCGGGCGCGGTGCTGCTGCTGGCAGGCGAGCCGGGCGTCGGCAAGTCCACCCTGCTGCTGGAGGTCGGCCAGAAGTACGCCGCGGTCAGCGGCTCGCCGGCGCTGATCGTGACCGGCGAGGAGTCGACGTCCCAGGTCCGCGCCCGGGCCGAGCGGACGCACACCATGCACTCCCAGCTGTTCCTGGCCGCCGAGAACGACCTGGGCGCGGTGCTGGCCCACCTGGACGAGGTGAAGCCGGGGCTGCTGATCCTGGATTCGGTGCAGACCATCGCGTCCTCGACCGTGGACGGGGTGATGGGCGGCGTCCCGCAGATCCGCGCCGTCACCGCCGCCATCAGCTCGGTCGCCAAGGAGCGCGGCATCGCCACGGTGCTGGTCGGCCACGTCACCAAGGACGGCTCGATCGCCGGCCCGCGGGCGCTGGAGCACCTGGTCGATGTGGTGCTGTACTTCGAAGGGGACCGGCACAGCTCGCTGCGGATGCTGCGCGCGATCAAGAACCGGTACGGCGCCACCGACGAGGTCGGTTGCTTCGAGATGCACGAGGAGGGCATCGACGAGCTGACCGACCCGTCCGGCTTGTTCGTCAGCACCCGTGACATCGCGGTGCCGGGCACCTGCGTCACGGTCACGGTGACCGGTCGCCGGCCGCTGCTGTCCGAGGTGCAGTCGCTGGTGGCCGCCGCCTACGGCAACGGCGGGTCTGCGCGGCGCTCGGTGACCGACCTGGATGCCTCCCGGGTGAACATGCTGCTGGCGGTGCTCGGCCGGCATGCCGGCGTGCAGCTGAGCGAGCGCGACGTCTACGCGGCCAGCGTCGGCGGCATCAAGATCACCGAGCCGTCGGTCGACCTGGCGATCCTGCTCGCCATCGCCTCCGCCGCCAGCGACATCGCGCTGCCCAGCACGCTCTGCGCGATCGGGGAGGTGTCGCTGTCCGGCGACATCCGCCGGGTCAGCAGCGTGCAACGCCGGCTCAGCGAGGCCAGCCGGCTGGGCTTTCGCCGGGCGCTGGTGCCGCACGGCTCGGACTGGTCGCAGCTGGCCGGCATGAAGGTCATCGAGGTGCCCACGGTGGCCAGGGCCTGGGACTTCGTGGCCCAGTTGTGACTGGCTCGTAAGCTGCTGGCAGCTGCCGCCAGCCCCAAACCTCCTAGACTGTCTCCTAAGTTCAAGATCATGTGAAACAGCAGGAGTGCGTACGTGGCCATCAGTGATCGCGACGAGGTGCTGCGATCGGTGCTCGCCTCGCTCGCGCCGGGAACCGCCATCCGGGACGGGCTGGAGCGGATCCTGCGTGGCAACACCGGCGCGCTCATCGTGCTGGGCCATGACAAGGTCGTCGAGTCGCTGTGCACCGGCGGCTTTCCGCTGGACATCGAGTTCGCCGCGACCCGGCTCCGCGAGCTGGCGAAGATGGACGGCGCGGTCGTGCTCAGCACCGACAGCACCCGGATCCTGCGAGCGGCCACCCACCTGATGCCCGATCCGGCCATCCCGACCGAGGAGTCCGGCACCCGGCACCGGACCGCCCAGCGGGTGGCGCAGCAGACCGGCTTCCCGGTGATCTCGGTCTCGCAGTCGATGAAGATCATCAGCCTGTACCTCGGCGCTCGCCGGCACGTGCTGGAGAACTCCACCTCGCTGCTGTCGCGAGCCAACCAGGCGGTCCAGACGCTGGAGCGGTACAAGGCCCGGCTCGACGAGGTGTCCCAGACCCTGGCAGCGCTGGAGATCGAGGACCTGGTCACCGTCCGCGACGCCACCTCGGTGTCCCAGCGGCTGGAGATGGTGAGCCGGATCGCCGACGAGATCTCCGGCTACGGGGCCGAGCTGGGCACCGACGGCCGGCTGCTGTCGCTGCAACTGGAAGAGCTGATGGCCGGCGTGCACAGCGACCGGGAGCTGATCGCCCGGGACTACCTGCCGTCCGGGCGCAAGAACCGGACGGTCGAGCAAGCTCTGGAGGACCTGGCGCAGCTGTCGGCCGCGGAGTTGCTCGACCTCACCAACGTCGCCAAGGCGCTGGGCTACCCGGCCGCGCCCGAGACCCTGGACGCGGTGGTGAGCCCGCGCGGGTACCGGCTGCTGTCCCGGGTGCCGAGGCTGCCGCCTCTGGTGCTGACCCGGATAGTCGAGCACTTCGGCGGCCTGCAGAAGGTGCTGGCAGCGACCGTGGACGAGCTGCAGGACGTCGAGGGTGTCGGCGATGCCCGGGCCCGCTCGATCCGGGAGGCGCTGTCGCGGCTGGCCGATGCCTCGATCATCGAGCGCTACAGCTGAGGACCCTCCCCTGCTGAGCCTGCCTGCCGAGGCCTTCGCCGCCGAGGTGAACGCCTGGTTCACCGAGTGCGCCCGGGACCTGCCATGGCGGCGCCCGGGCACCCCGGCGTGGTCGGTGCTGGTCAGCGAGGTGATGCTGCAGCAGACGCCGGTCGCCAGGGTGCTGCCGGTCTACCGCAGCTGGCTCGAACGCTGGCCGGGCCCGGCAGACCTGGCCGCGGATTCACCCGGCGAGGCCGTCCGGATGTGGGGCAAGCTCGGCTACCCCCGGCGGGCGCTGCGGCTGCACGGCTGCGCATCGGTGATCGTGCAGCGACACGGCGGCCAGGTGCCGGCGGGCCTGGCCGACCTGCTGGCGCTGCCCGGAGTCGGTGAGTACACCGCCCGGGCCGTGCAGGCCTTCGCGTTCGGCAAGCGCGCCGCCGTGGTGGACATCAATGTGCGCCGGGTGCTGGCCCGTGCGGTCGCCGGCCAGGGGCAGCCCGCGGCGCCGTCGACGACGCGTGATCTGGCGGCGATGCAGGCCGTGTTGCCGCAGGAGGATCGTCCGGCCGCGTTGTTCTGCGGCGCGATGATGGAGCTCGGCGCGGTGTTGTGCACCTCGGGCTCGCCGAACTGCTCGCCGTGCCCGGTCCGGGAGCGCTGCGCCTGGCGGCTGGCCGGCTACCCGCCCTACCAGGGGCCCACAGCCCGCCCGCAGCGGTTCGCCGGCACCGACCGGCAGGTGCGCGGGCTGCTGCTGGACGTGCTGCGCGGGTGCGCCGATCCGGTGCCGGCAGCCGCGCTGGACGGCGTGGTGTGGCCCGACGTGGAGCAGCGCCGGCGCGCGCTGGACACCCTCATCGCCGACGGCCTGGTGGACCCGCTGCCGGACGGCCGGTTCGCCCTCCCGTCCTGACGTGCTGGGCGTCCTGACCGTGCTGGGCGTCCTCACCCGCCCAGCCGCCGGACCCGCCCAGCCGCCGACCCACGGCGGAAAGCAGGACCGGTATCGAACGACCGGCCCCGTCCGGGCAGCAAGAATCGCTACCGGTCGGTCGGCACACGCGGAGAGGCCCCGGTCCGACTGGACCGGGGCCTCCCTGCATACGCAGTGCCAGCGAGCGCCTTACTCGACGGTGCCGACCGTCTCGGTGGGCGGGACGTCCGGAACCACCATCTCGGCCTTGGACTCGCCGCGGAAGGTGAACTGCTCCTTGCCGTCGGAGTCGAGCGCGGTGTCGACCACCACGATCTGGCCGCTGCCCAGCTCGCCGAACAGGATCTTCTCGGACAGGCTGTCCTCGATCTCGCGCTGGATCGTCCGACGCAACGGACGGGCGCCCAGCACCGGGTCGTAACCCCGCTTGGCCAGCAGCGCCTTGGCCGACGCGGTCAGCTCCAGCGCCATGTCCTTGTTGCGCAGCTGGGTGTCCACCCGGGCCGCCATCAGGTCGACGATCTCGACGATCTCCTGCTCGGTCAGCTGGTGGAAGACCACGATGTCGTCGATCCGGTTGAGGAACTCAGGCCGGAAGTGCTGCTTGAGCTCGTCGTTGACCTTCTGCTTCATCCGGTCGTAGTTCGACACCGTGTCGTTGGCCCCGGCGAAGCCCAGGCCACCGACGGACTTCGACGCATCCCGGGTGCCGAGGTTGGTGGTCAGGATCAGGACGGTGTTCTTGAAGTCCACGATCCGGCCCTGGCCATCGGTCAACCGGCCGTCCTCGAGCACCTGCAGCAGCGTGTTGAAGACATCCGGGTGAGCCTTCTCGACCTCGTCGAAGAGGACCACCGAGAACGGCTTGCGGCGGACCTTCTCGGTCAGCTGGCCGCCCTCGTCGTAGCCGACGTACCCGGGAGGCGCGCCGACCAGGCGCGACACCGTGTAGCGGTCGTGGAACTCCGACATGTCGAGCTGGATCAGGGCGTCGTCGTCACCGAACAGGAACTCGGCGAGCGTCTTGGCGAGCTCGGTCTTACCGACACCGGACGGGCCGGCGAAGATGAACGAGCCACCGGGACGCTTCGGGTCCTTCAGACCCGCGCGGGTCCGCCGGATCGCCTGCGAGACCGCCTTGATGGCCTGCTGCTGGCCGATGACCCGCCGGTGCAGCTCGTCTTCCATCCGCAGCAGCCGAGCGGTCTCCTCCTCGGTCAGCTTGAACACCGGGATGCCGGTCCAGTTGGCCAGCACCTCGGCGATCTGCTCGTCGTCGACCTCGGCGACCACATCGAGGTCACCGGCCTTCCACTCCCGCTCGCGCTGGGCCTTGTCGTTGAGCAGGTTCTTCTCCTTGTCGCGCAAGGAGGCCGCCTTCTCGAAGTCCTGGGCGTCGATCGCGGACTCCTTGTCGCGCCGGACGTTGGCGATCCGGTCGTCGAACTCGCGCAGGTCCGGCGGCGCCGTCATCCGGCGGATACGCATCCGGGAGCCGGCCTCGTCGATCAGGTCGATGGCCTTGTCCGGCAGGAACCGGTCGGAGATGTAGCGGTCGGCCAGCCCGGCCGCGGCCACCAGCGCGCTGTCGGTGATCGAGACCCGGTGGTGGGCCTCGTAGCGGTCCCGCAGCCCCTTGAGGATCTCGATGGTGTGCGCGACCGACGGCTCGCCGACCTGCACCGGCTGGAACCGCCGCTCCAGGGCGGCGTCCTTCTCCAGGTGCTTGCGGTACTCGTCCAGCGTGGTGGCGCCGATGGTCTGCAGCTCGCCCCGGGCCAGCATCGGCTTGAGGATGGAGGCCGCGTCGATCGCGCCCTCGGCTGCGCCGGCGCCGACCAGGGTGTGGATCTCGTCGATGAACATGATGATGTCGCCGCGGGTGCGGATCTCCTTGAGCACCTTCTTCAGACGCTCCTCGAAGTCACCGCGGTAGCGCGAGCCGGCCACCAGGGAGCCCAGATCGAGGGTGTAGAGCTGCTTGTCCTTCAGCGTCTCGGGCACCTCGCCGCGGACGATGGCCTGTGCCAGGCCCTCGACGACCGCGGTCTTGCCGACGCCGGGCTCACCGATCAGCACCGGGTTGTTCTTGGTGCGCCGGGACAGCACCTGCATCAGCCGCTCGATCTCCTTCTCGCGGCCGATGACCGGATCGAGCTTGCCCTCGCGAGCGCCCTGGGTGAGGTTGCGGCCGAACTGGTCGAGCACCAGGGAGGTCGACGGGGCGCCTTCCTGGGTGGTGCTGCCGGCCGGCTCCTTGGACTGGTAGCCGTTGAGCAGCTGGATGACCTGCTGGCGAACCCGGTTGAGGTCGGCGCCCAGCTTGACCAGGACCTGCGCGGCGACGCCTTCGCCCTCACGGATCAGGCCGAGCAGGATGTGCTCGGTGCCGATGTAGTTGTGGCCGAGCTGCAGGGCCTCGCGGAGCGAGAGCTCCAGGACCTTCTTCGCCCGGGGGGTGAACGGAATGTGTCCGGACGGCGCCTGCTGGCCCTGTCCGATGATCTCTTCGACCTGCTGGCGGACAGCTTCCAGGGAGATGCCGAGCGACTCCATGGCCTTCGCCGCGACGCCCTCGCCCTCGTGGATCAGTCCCAGCAGGATGTGCTCGGTGCCGATGTAGTTGTGGTTGAGCATCCGAGCCTCTTCTTGGGCTAGGACGACCACCCGACGGGCTCGGTCGGTGAACCGTTCAAACATGTCGCTCTTCTCCTTACCGCTCGGCGGGGTCGCTGGCTGAAACCGCCGTGCAGGCCTTCGATCCTAGTCGTCACTGGTGACCAGGGTGGCGCTTCGATCCCCGCGTCTGCTCTCAGCGAACGCTCTCTAAGCGTACGCCGACTTAACAAAACCGCCGGATGAACGGGTAGACAACGTCAGGGTCGCATTCGCGGGGTTGTCATAACAGCGTCGGAGGCAGGTTTATGCCACAAAGCGCAGAAGGGGAGGACGGAGGACGGAGGACGCTGGAGCGGCACAGTTCAGCCGGGGGAGCAGTCATCCGGCGGCAGCATCCGGCCGCACGGATCCAGCCGCGGAAATCGGCCGGGAAGCATCCCCGGCCGCGGAAACCACGACGCCCGCCGAGCCGTGCCGGCTCGGCGGTGCAGTCGCGAAACTCCGCCCGAGAGCGGATCGATCCAGAAAGCGGATCGATCAGTGAGAGGAGTTGTAAGCCTCGAAGATGCTGGCCGGGATACGGCCGCGCTCGGACACCTTGTGACCGTTCTTGCGCGCCCACTCCCGAATGGCCTGCGTTTGTTCGCGGTCGATACGAGCTCCGCTGCGCGCCGGCCGGCCGGGCGTTCCCTGCCTCGCCGCGGTGACGCGGGACGCACGGCGGGCGTGGCCTACAAATGGGGCCAGCACCTCACGCAATTTATCGGCATTCTCGGCAGAGAGATCGATCTCGTACCCAGAACCGTCGAGGCCGAAAGCGACCGTCTCGGTGGCGGTTCCGCCATCTAGGTCATCGACGAGTAGTACCTGGATCTTCTGGGCCATCGGACTTCCAATCTGAGGAGAGACGTTTGAAGGATTAGCTGGGTGCCCTCGACCATTAAAGCACTGGAAGGCCGAGGATGAGATATCGAAACGCCATGGTGTGGACAACATCCGACGATCCGGCGACCCTCGCAGCACTATCGAACGTCTACAGACTGGCTACAGGGGCTTGAGAAGCGGGAATAGGATGGTTTCCCTAATTCCCTTGCCTGTCAGCATAGCGATCAAACGATCCACACCGAGGCCCATTCCGCCACTCGGTGGCATGCCGTATTCGAGCGCCTGCAAGAAGTCCTCGTCCAGTTCCATAGCATCCGGATCCCCGGCGGCGGCAGCCAGTGATTGCTCCACCAGCAGCCGGCGTTGCTCGACGGGGTCTGCCAATTCAGAGTACGCCGGCGCCATCTCCACGCCACCGATGACCAGATCCCATGCTTCGGCAAGCCGGGGATCGGACCGGTGCGGGCGCGCCAGCGGCCGGACCGACCGGGGATAGTCGCAGACGAAGGTCGGTTGAATTAGCGTATGTTCCACCAACTTCTCATATAACTCCAGAACTATCTCCCCGGCATCCCACTCGGGCTTGAGAGCGACATTTCGCCGGGCGGCGAGCTCGGCCAACCGGCACTTGTCGGAGTCCGGGGTAACGGATTCGTCAACCGCGGCGGACACTAGATCATAGATTGAGGCCCACCGCCACTCCGTAACGAGATCGATATCAGCGCCATCGCCGGTCCGGGGCGTTTCGACGCCGACCGCGCTAGCCGCATCCAGAATGATGGCGCGCGTCCAGTGGGCCATCGAGTTGTAATCGCCGTAGGCCTCATAGGCCTCGAGCATGGTGAATTCAGCCGAATGGGTGGAGTCGATGCCTTCGTTCCGGAACGTCTTGCCGATTTCGAAAACACGATCGATTCCGCCCACCAGCACCCGCTTGAGATATAACTCCAGCGCGATTCGCAGCGACATGGGCTGGTCGAATGCATTGAGGTGGGTCTGGAATGGACGGGCTGCAGCCCCGCCGTGGATGGACTGCAGAATCGGCGTCTCCACCTCGACAAATCCGTGCCGGTTGAGCGTGCTCCGGATCGAGGCGAGCACCTCGGCCCGCATCAGAACCATGCGGCGGGCGTCCGGGCGCACGATCAGGTCGACATAGCGTTGCCGGACCCGGGTCTCCTCACTCATCGGCTTGTGCGCCACCGGCAGCGGGCGCAGCGCCTTCGCCGTCATCCGCCAGGCATCGGCCAGCACCGACAGCTCACCCCGGCGCGAGGAGATGACCTCGCCGGTCACGAAGACCTGATCGCCGAGGTCGACATCTGCCTTCCAGGCAGCCAGCGCCTGCTCACCGATCCGGTCGGCCGAGAGCATCACCTGCAGCTCGACGCCGCCCTCGCGCAGGGTCGCGAAGCACAGCTTGCCGGTATTGCGGACGAAGATGACCCGCCCGGTCACCCCGACCTGCTCGCCGGTCTCGGCCCCGGCGGCCAGATCCGGGTACGCCTGCCGGACCTGGGCCAGCGTGTGGGTGCGTGGCACCGTCACCGGAAACGGCGCCCGCTCCGGGTCTGCCATCAACCGGTCGTACTTCGCACGCCGGATCCTGACCTGTTCGGGGAGGTCGTCGTTGGCTTCGGCGGCGGTGCTGGGATCGGTCACCGTTTCACCCTATCTGCGCCCGAAACCGGCTCGGCGCTGCCACCGCGCGGACGTGGTCCAGCCGGGCCGCCACTAACCGGCACCCGCTCCGCAGCGTCGCGGTTAGGGTCGCAGGCATGACCGAACCGCGGCCGGGCCCGGACCCGCAGCCGATGCCCCACCAGCAGGGCAGGCGCCATGACCTGCCCGCCTCGCCGTTCGCCCGGTCCTTCGGGTCGCAGGCCGACCGCTACGACCGGGCCCGGCCGTCCTACCCCGCCGCGGCGCTGGACCTGGCGCTGGCCCGGCCGGCCGGCGCCGGGAAGGCCGGCCGGATCCTCGACATCGGCGCCGGCACCGGCAAGCTGACCGCCACGCTGCTCGGCCGGGGCGCGGAGGTGGTGGCCGTCGAGCCCGATCCGCAGATGCTGGCGGTGCTCGCCGACCGGCTGCCACAGGTCCGGGCACTGGCAGGCTCCGCCGAGCGCATCCCGCTGCCGGACCGCTCGGTCGACGCCATCGTGGCCGGCCAGGCCTTCCACTGGTTCACCCGTCCGGACGCCGACCGCGAGTTCGCCCGGGTGCTGCGCCCGGGCGGCGTGGTGGGCCTGATCTGGAACTTCCCCGACCGCAGCCGGGAATGGGTGTCGAAGCTGTACCAGCTCACCAAGCAGCCCGAGGTGCCCTGGGCGGACAACTTCGATCCCCTGGACCCGGCCCTGTTCGGGCCCGCCGAGCAGGCCACGCTGCCCTTCGAACACCGGCTCGCGGGCCCGGAGGGGCTGCGGGACCTGGTGCACACCTGGAGCTGGGTGATCACCCGCTCCCAGGCCGACCAGGCCGTCATCGATGACCGGCTGCGGATCCTGATCAGCCAGTACGCCGAGTTGCAGGCGCCGGTGGTGGTGCTGCCACAGCACACCACGGTCGTCCGGCAAGCGCTGCGCTGAGCCGTACCGCTCAGGTGTTGCGTTCGAAGATCAGCCGGAGCCCGAGCAGCGTCAGATCCGGCTCGTGCCGGCGGACCGTCTCGGCGTGCTCGACCACCAGCGAGGCCAGCCCGCCGGTGGCGATCACCTCGACCGAGCCGGGCGCCTCGGGCACCAGGGTGGCCGCGATCCGCCGGACCAGGCCGTCCACCTGGCCGGCGAAGCCGTAGAGGATGCCCGACTGCAGCGCCTCGACGGTGTTCTTGCCGATCGGGGACCGGGGCGCGATCAGCTCCACCTTGCGCAGCTGGGCGGCTCGGGCCGCCAGGGCGTCCAGGGAGATCTCGATGCCGGGCGCCAGCGCGCCGCCGAGGAACTCGCCCTTGCCGCTGACCACGTCGAAGTTGGTGGACGTGCCGAAGTCGACCACGATGGCCGGGCCGTTGACCAGGTGGAAGGCCGCCAGGGTGTTGACGATCCGGTCGGCGCCGACCTCCTTGGGGTTGTCGAACAGCAACGCCACCCCGGTCTTGATCCCCGGCTCCACCAGCACGGTGGGCACCCCCGGCCAGTACCGGCTCAGCATCGCCCGCAGCTCCCGCAAGGCCGCCGGCACCGTCGAGCAGCCCGAGATCCCGGTCACCGGGACGTCCTGCAGCAGCCCGGTGAAGGTCAGCATCAGCTCGTCGGCGGTGTTGCGGGCATCGGTCTTCACCCGCCACGAGTGCATCAGCTGGTCGCCCTCGAAGATGCCCAGCACGGTGTTGGTGTTGCCGATGTCGATGGCCAGCAGCATCAGCCGTCAGCCCCTGCGTGCGTCGCGCCGAGGTAGGTCAGGTCCAGCCCGATGTCGAGCACCGGCGCCGAATGGGTCAGCGAGCCGACCGCGAGGTAGTCGACCCCGGTGCCGGCTACCGCGGCCGCGATCTGCAGGCTCAGCCCGCCGGAGGCCTCCAGCTTGACCCGGCCACCGGTCGCGGCCGCCAGCGCCACGCAGCTGCGCAGCTCGGCGAGGTTCATGTTGTCGAGCAGGATCAGCTCCGCCCCTGCCCCGATCGCCTCCTCGCACTGGGCGACCGTGTCGACCTCCACCTCCACCGGGAGCTCCGGAGCGGCGGCGCGGACCAGCTCGAACGCCTTGCTGACCGAGCCCGCGGCGGCGACGTGGTTGTCCTTGATCAGCGCCGCGTCCGACAGCGACATCCGATGGTTGACGCCGCCACCGCAGCGCACCGCGTACTTCTCCAGCGCCCGCAGGCCGGGCAGGGTCTTGCGGGTGTCCCTGACGCTGGCGCCCGAGCCGCGGACGGCGTCGGTCCAGATCCGGGTCAGGGTCGCCACCCCGGACAGGTGGGTGAGCAGGTTCAGCGCCGTCCGCTCGGCGGTGAGCAGGTCCCGGACCGGCCCCGACGCGCTCAACAGCACCTCGCCCGGACGCACGATGGCGCCGTCCGTGGCCATCAGCCGTACCCGCACCCGGCCCTGGCCGACCACCGCGAAGACGTAGCCGGCCACCGCCAGTCCCGCCAGCACCCCGGCCTCCCGGGGCACCGCGTCGACCTGACCCTCCTGGTCCGCTGCGATGGTGGCCGCGGTGGTCACATCCGGGCCGTCGGCCAGGTCCTCGGCCAGCGCCCGGTCCACCACGTCGGCGACCATCGCCGGGCTCAGACCCCCGGCCTGCAGGGCGTCCAGTATCGCGGGATCGATCGAGCCGCTCATGCCGCAGTCCTCATGGATGCAGTCCTCCCGGATGTAGTCCTTCTGCAGGTAGCTGGTGCGATGACGGGATGTAGTCGGTAGAGATGGTGCCGTCCGGTCCGAGCCGCAGATCCAGGTGCCCGCACCAGCGCTGGTCGTCGCGATCGGGATGGTCCTCGCGCCAGTGCGAGCCGCGGGTCTCGGCGCGGCGGCTGGCCGCGGCCACCAGCGCGCTGGCCACCGTGAGCAGGTTGGTGGCCTCCCACGACTCGGTGCGCGGCTCGCTGCTGCGCTGGGCGGCGAGCTTCTGCAGGCCGGCCGCTGCCCGGGCCAGGCCGGCGGCGTCGCGGATCACCCCGGCATCGGCCGACATCTGCTGCTGCAGCGAGCGCCGGATGCCGGCCGCGGCGATGCCCTTGCCGCGGACGTCGATCCCCAGGTCCAGCAGCGGCGAGCCGGCCGGCACGGTGCTCAGCACGTCCGCGGCGATCCGCCGGCCGAAGACCAGCCCCTCCAGCAGCGAGTTGGACGCCAGCCGGTTGGCGCCGTGCACCCCGGTGCAGGCCGCCTCTCCGCAGGCATACAGCCCGGCCACCGAGGTGCGGCCGGACAGGTCGGTGGCGATGCCCCCGGAGGCGTAATGGCAGGCCGGCGCGACCGGGATCAGGTCGCTCACCGGATCCAGCCCGAGCGAGGTCAGGGTCGCCAGGATGGTAGGGAACCGGACCCGCCACTTCTCGGCGCCGAAGTGCCGGGCGTCCAGCCACATGTGCTCGGCGCCGGTCTCGCGCATCCGGCGCAGGATGGCCTTGGCCACCACGTCCCGGGGAGCCAGGTCGGCCAGCTCGTGCTGGCCCTGCATAAACCTGACCCCCTGGCCGTCCAGCAGCACCGCGCCCTCGCCGCGGACCGCCTCGCTGACCAGCGGCTGCTGCCCTGCCGCGCTGCCGCCGAGCCACAGGACGGTCGGGTGGAACTGCACGAACTCCAGGTCGCGTACCACCGCCCCGGCCCGCAACGCCGCGGCCACCCCGTCCCCGGTGGAGACCGGCGGGTTGGTGGTGGCGGCGTAGATCTGGCCGATGCCGCCGGTGGCCAGCACGAAGGCCCGGGCCCGCACCGCGCCGACGCCGTCCAGCTGCCCCTCTCCCATCACGTGCAGGGTGACCGCGCCGACTCCGCCGCCGGTGGTCGGAAGCAGGTCCAGCACCAGGGCGTGCTCGATCACCTCGATGCCGGGGGTGGCCAGCACCGCCGCCACCAGCGCCCGCTCGATCTCGGCTCCGGTGGCGTCGCCGCCGGCGTGCGCGATCCGGTCGGCGTGGTGCCCGCCCTCCCGGGTCAGCGACAGCTCGCCGGTGCTGGAGCGGTCGAACCGGGTACCGAGCTCGATCAGCTCCCGGACGGCCTGCGGGCCCTCGTCCACCAGCACCCGGACGGCGTCGACGTCGCAGATCCCGACGCCGGCCACCAGGGTGTCCTGCAGGTGCGCCTCGGCGCTGTCATCGGGCCCGAGCGCCGCCGCGATGCCGCCCTGGGCCCACCGGGTGGAACCGGCTGCCAGCACGTCCTTGGTCACGACCAGCACCCGCAGGCCCGAGCCCTCCGGGCCGCCGGCGGCGATCCGCAGGGCGGTGGTGAGCCCGGCGATCCCGGAGCCCACCACCACCACGTCGGTCTCGACGATCCAGCCCGGCGGCGGGGCGAGCAGCCGCTGCGGAAGGTTCATCGGCGCAGCTCCCTCATGGGCACAGCTCCACGGCGACATTGTCGATCAGCCGGACGGAGCCCACCCGGGCGGCGATGAGCAGCCGGGCAGGACCGGCCGCCGGCGCCGGGCCGAGCTCCGGATCGCGCAGCTCCAGGTAGTCCACGTCCACTCCGTCGGCGCCGGTGAGCACCTCGCGGGCGGCAGCAAGCACCGCCGCAGCGGACCCGGCGGCGGCGCGGCCGGCAAGCAACGCGGCGCTGAGGTACCGGGCGCGGGCCCGCTCGGACGGCGAGAGCAGCAGGTTGCGGCTCGACAGCGCCAGCCCGTCCGGCTCCCGGACGGTCGGCGCCGACACCACCTCCACCCCCTGGCCCAGGTCCTGCACCATCCGGCGGATCAGGATCAGCTGCTGGTAGTCCTTCTCGCCGAAGAAGGCCCGGTCGGGCCGGACGGCGGCGAACAGCTTGGTCACCACGGTCAGCACGCCGTCGAAGTGGCCTGGCCGGTTCGGGCCCTCCAGCTGAGCGGCCAGCTCACCGGCGGTGACCCAGACCTGCGCCGGGCCGCCCGGGTAGATCTCCTCGACCGTCGGCACCCACACCAGATCCACCCCGTGCTGCTCGCACAGCGCCAGGTCCTGCTCCAGCGGGCGCGGGTAGCGCTCCAGGTCACCCGGTTGGGAGAACTGCATGGGATTGACGAAGATGCTGGCCACCACCACGTCGCACCCGGTCCGGGCGGCGTCCAACAGCGCCAGGTGGCCGGCGTGCAGGGCGCCCATCGTCGGCACCATGCCCACCGTCGCGTCCGGCCCGACCTGCTCGACCAACCGCGCCCGGGCGGCGGCGAGCTCGTCCCGAGTCCGGACCAGCCGGGTCACCGGCTGTCGCCTTCGGCCTGCTCGATGCCTTCGAGCAGGTCGGCGCACTGCAGCCGGGTCAGCCGCCCCGCCGCGTGCGCGCGCTGCATGGTGCGCAGCGCCATCGCCAGGTACGGCTGCAGGTACGCGGTGCCCCGCAGGGCCCGGATGTGGGCCTCCAGGGTGCCGCGGTCCCCCCGCGAGACCGGGCCGGTCAGCGCCTCGTCGGCCAGCCGCAGCGCGTTGTCCAGCGATGCCCCCAGCAGCGGCGCCAGCAACCGGGTCGGGTCCTCGACCCCGGCCGCGGCCAGGACGTCGCGGGAGTCGTTGACCAGCGTGACCAGGTGGTTGGAGCCCATCGACAGCGCGGCGTGATAGCCGGGCCGGGCGGATTCGGGTACCCAGACCGGCTCGCCACCGAGCTCCAGCACCAGCGTCTCGGCCACGGGACGGAACTCCTCGGGCGCGGTCACCCCGAAGGCGGCGCCGTCCAGGCGTTGCAGGTCCTCGGGGCGTCCGGCGAAGGTCATCACCGGGTGCAGCGCCATGCCGACCACGCCGGTGCTGATCACCGGGTCGAAGATCGCGACGCCGTTGGCGCCGGAGGTGTGGACCGCCAGCTGGCCGACCTGCCAGGCGCCGGTCGCGGCCAGTCCCTGGATCAACCCGGCCAGCTCGGTGTCGGGCACCGTCAGCAACACCAGGTCGGCCCGCGCGACCGCCTCGTCGGCGGGGATCAGCGGCACGCCGGGCAGCAACCGCTCAGCCCGCCGCTGGGAGTCGGCGCTGACGCCGGTGCCGGCGACCACCTGGTGCCCGACCCGGCCGAGCGCCGCGCCCAGCACCGATCCGACCCGGCCGACCCCGATGACGGCAACCCGCAACCGCGGGGCGTCACCGGATTGGATCACGGCGTTGAGCCTAGTAGGCCGCCTCGCCCGGTTGGTGGCCGCGTCAACACGCGGATCTGCCCTGCTTGGGCTAGGTTCAGCGGCTGTGAACGACCTGCAGTCCGCCGTCGCCAGAGCCGCTGACCAAGCCGGTTCGCACAGCACCGCTCCGGCGCTGCTGCTGCAGGCTGCTGCCGCGCTGGGCAAGCTGGCCGAGCTGGCCAATGCCGCGACCGAGGGAGGCCGGCGGCCGTTCCGCATCCCGCCTAACTGGGAACCGGAGCTGGCCGAGCTCGCCTACCTGGTGTATCTGCTGGCCGATCAGACGGCGGTCGACATCGACGCGACGGTGCGGGCGCTGGCCGGCCGGGTCAGCGATGCGGCTGTCGACCTGCGGGCGCAGGCTGTCGACGGACGCGACAGCGGCTGGTTGAGCTAGCGCTCGGCCTGGACGAACCGGCCGGCCGGATCGCTGTCGGCTCGGCGCCTGCCCTGATAGCGGGCCTCCCCCTGGTCGGGATCGGGGGCGTGGCGTCGGCCCGCCTGCTCCTCGGCAGCGGCCCGGGCATTGTCGGCCGCGGCCCGGGCATCCGGTGGTTCGGCGGTCGGCGGCGGGAACTCGACCAGCTCGGCATCGACGATCTCGGCGGGCCGCCGCGGGAAGTCCTGCGCCGTCCTGGCGAGAACTGTCTGGGCAGGCGCGGCGATGCCCTCCTGGGTGGCGGCGGCGAGCCGGCGGATCTCGTGCTGCAGCGCCTCCAGGTCCGAGCCGATCACCCGGGTGGTCTCGATCCGCTCCAGGCGCAGCTGCCCACCCAGCTTGTCGAACACCTCGGCACGCAGCGCAGCGACCTCCTCGCGCAGCGAACCCAGCTGTTCGACCAGCACCTGCTCGAGCTCGCGACGCAGCGAGCTCTCCAGCGCCAGCTCCGATTCCCGCCGCGCCTGGGCCTCGCGCGCCAACTGGAGCTCATCGAACTGGCGCAGCTGGATCTCCTGGGAGAAGGAGGCCTGCCTGGCCGCCTCGAGCTGCTCCTGCTGCTCGGCGAACACCTTGAGCTGGGCCTCGTGCAGCTCCGCGGCCCGGGACCGGACCTCGGCGAGCTCGGCCTCGGCCGTCTGGCCGTACTGGCCGCCGGAGGGCCCGAAGACCAGGCAGGCGGCGATCAGGGCCGACCACAACCCGAGCAGCACGCCGAGCTGCAGCGGCTTCTGGCTGGAGCCGAACACGACCAGGCAGACAGCCGCGGCGCCAAGGGCGGCCGATGCCACGCCAGCCGCTCTGCGCGGGATGCCCCCGGACGGGGCGACACGCTGCATATCGGGGAGTGTAGGCCAGCACCCGGGGACCGCAATCGCAACTTCGACGTTGCCCGGCGTGCCGTCCGGCGGCCGCTCGAACCGGGTCAGCGGCGGTCGTGCTGTGGGTCGATGCCAGCCCGTTCCAGCAGCAGACCGGCCACCAGCAACCCGGCGGTGACCAGCATCAGCAGGTAGCCGACCAGCAGGTCGTGCCCGGCCGTGTTGGCCTCCCCGGACGACGGCAGCAGCCTCAGCACCAGCGCAGCGGCAGCCCCGGCTACCACCGCCGCGACCAGGGCGGTGGCCTTGCCCAGGGCGACGGCGCGGGCAACCGCCAGCGCGGTCATCGGCTTGGCCTGGGGCTGGTGCCGCACCGCCGCGCGCACCCGGCGGGCGATGACCAGCTCGGCGATGGCCAGGGCCGCGATCGGCAGCACGATGAACCACTGGAACGGCGGCAGCGACTCGTAGCCGATCCGCAGCAGGGCGTAGATCAGGCCGGCGGCCAGGACGAAGGGGATCAGCAGGTCGGCTAGCCCGGTCCGGCGCATCATGGCCGCATCATGGCCGCAGCTCGGTTGCCGGCAGCAGCTGGACCGCCGCCACCTCGTCCGCGGGCAAGGCCTGCATCAGCTCCAGCACCGAGCCCCGTCCGGGTAGCTGGGCCTCCGGGTCCACCGACCACCACGGCACCAGGACGAAGGCCCGTTCGGCGGCCCGGGGATGCGGCAAGGTCAGCTCCGGGTCCTCGCTGACCACGTCATCGACGGTGATCACGTCCACGTCCAGGGTGCGCGGTCCCCAGCGCTGCTCGCGGACCCGGCCGGCCGCCTGCTCACAGGCCTGCGCGCGGGCCAGCCAGTCCGCCGGACCTGCCGCGGGATCGGTGACCAGCAGCACGGCGTTGAGGAACGGCTGCTGTTGCACCGGCCCCCAGGGCGGGGTCTGGAAGACCGGCGAGGCAGCCGTCAGGTACGGCTCCAGCGCGGTGACCGCCGAGCGCAGCTGAGCGAGCCGGTCCCCGATGTTGGACCCGATCGACAGCACCGCGCTGCTCATCGGGCCGGCTCCCCGGCGCGCTCGCTCCGGGTCCGCCGGATGGTCACCGAGACGTCGGCGAAGCTCAGCGGGATGGGTGCCTGCGGCTTGTGGACGGTGACGGTCGCGGCGGCCACCCGGGCATCGGACAGGCACACCCGGCACAACCGGTCGGCCAGCCGCTCCAGCAGGTTCACCGGCTCTCCGCCGATCACGGCGGCCAGCGCCTCGGCCAGCTCGCCGTAGTGGACCGTGTCGGCCAGCTCATCACTGGCCGCCGCCGCCGTGGTGTCCACCTCGAGCTCGACGTCCACCACGAAGTCCTGCCCGTCGGCGCGCTCGAAGTCGAACACCCCGTGGTGGCCGCGGACCCGCAGCCCGGTGAGGGTGATCCGGTCGGCCGGCTCGCCGTCGGCCGGCTCACGACCGCCCTGCTCGCGGCCGGTCACAGCGCGGCCGGTCACAGCGCGGCCCGGAGCGCGGCGGCCACCAACGCCGCGTCGACATTGGGCGCCACCTCGTGCACCCGCACTCCCCAGGCCCCGTTGAGCGCGGCGAACATGGTGAGCGCGGTGGTGGCGGCTTCACGTCCGGAGGTCGGCCGAGGGCCCTGCGAGTCGGCCAGCAGCGTGCCGAGGAAGGACTTGCGCGACGAGCCCACCAGCACCGGCAGCCCGGTGCCGGTCAAGGCCTCCAGCTGGGCCAGCAACGCCCAGTTGTGGGCGGCCTGCTTGGCGAATCCGAGTCCGGGATCGAGCACCAGCTGGCCGGGGTCGACGCCGGCGGCCACGGCCTCGTCCACCCGGGCCATCAGCTCGGCCCGCACCTCGGCGACCACATCGTCGTAGCGCGCCAGCTCAGCCATGTTGGCCGAATGGCCACGCCAGTGCATCAGCACCCAGGGGCAGCCGGCATCGCGCACCACCCGGGCCATGTCGCGATCTCCGAGCCCGCCGGAGACGTCGTTGACGATCCGAGCCCCGGCCGCGATCGCCTGCTCGGCGACGGCCGCCCGGTAGGTGTCGACGCTGACCGTCAGGCCCGCCGCGGCCAGCTCCCCGATCACCGGCAGCACCCGGCGGGCCTCCTCGGCCGCGGCCACCCGGAGCGCGCCAGGGCGGGTGGACTCGCCGCCGACATCGATCAGGTCGGCGCCCTCGTCGGTCATCCGCTGCGCGTGCGCCACCGCGCTGTCGAGGTCGGCGTAGCGGCCGCCGTCGGAGAACGAGTCCGGGGTCACGTTCAGCACGCCCATCACGATCAGCCGGTCGGTGCGTACCGGCAGGCCGGACGGATGGGTCATCGCCCGAGAATGAGGCTCATCGCCTCGGCCCGGGTGCGCAGGTCGCTCTTGAAGATCCCCCGGACGGCCGAGGTCACGGTGCGGGTGCCGGGTTTGCGGACGCCGCGCATCGCCATGCACAGGTGCTCGGCCTCCACCACCACGATCACGCCGCGCGGCTCCAGCTTGCGCATCACGGCGTCGGCCACCTGGGCGGTCAGCCGTTCCTGCACCTGCGGGCGCTTGGCGTAGAGGTCCACCAGCCGGGCCAGCTTGGACAGCCCGGTCAGCCGGCCGTCCACGCCCGGGACGTAGCCGACCGCCGCGGTCCCGTGCCAGGGCACCAGGTGATGCTCGCAGATGGAGTACAGCGGGATCTGCTTGACCAGCACCAGCTCGTCGTGGTTCTCGTCGAACGCGGCGTGCAGCACCTCGTCGGGGTCGACGTGCAGCCCGGCGAAGATCTCGCTGTAGGAGCGCGCCACCCTGGCGGGGGTGTCACGCAGGCCTTCCCGGTCCGGATCCTCCCCGATGGCCAGCAGCAACTCGCGAACGGCGGCCTCAGCCCGAGCCAGATCGACCTGGGTCATCCAGCGAACCGGCCGGACGGCTCAGCGGTGATCATCGCCCTGCCCGAAGGGCCAGTGAGAGCGGCTGGACTGCCCGGGATCGACGGTGGGCAGCTGCTGGGTGTCCTGGTCGTCCGACCCGTGCCGGGAGCCGTTGCCCGAGCCGTTGTCCGAGGACGCCGAGGCGCCTGAGGGCGGGTATGCCGAGGCGCCCGAGGACGGGTAACCGGCATCCAGCGGCGGGTAGCTCTGCGGCGGCGGGTAGCCCGGTGACTGCGGGTAGCCCGGCGCCGGCGGGTAGTTGACCGACTGCGGGCGGGGGTCGGCGACGGCCTCCTGGGGCTGCGGGTAAGCGCCGCTCGGGTAGCCGCCGGCCGGCTGCGGCTCGACCTGGGGCGCTCCGTGCTTGGCCAGGCCGTTGGACGAGCCGTTGGACCGGGTGGTCGAGGGGATGTCGATCGGCGGGCGGTCGGACGGGGTCCGCTTGCCGAAGCCGGCGAAGGCGCTGTGCGGCGGCCGCTTGTGCACCGGGGCCAGGATCCGCTCGAGGTCCTCCTTGTTCAGCGTCTCCCGCTCGGCCAGCTCCAGCACCAGCTGGTCCAGGACGTCGCGGTACTGCACCAGGATCTCCCACGCCTCGTCGTGCGCGGCCTCGATCAGGGCCCGGACCTCCTCATCGATCCAGGCGGCGATCTCCTCGGAGTAGTCCCGTTGGTGGCCGTAGTCGCGGCCCATGAACGGCTCGGCGTCGGACGTGCCGTACTTCACCGCGCCGAGCTTGGCGCTCATGCCGTACTCGGTGACCATCGAGCGGGCCAGCGCGGTGGCCTTCTCGATGTCGTTGGACGCGCCGGTGGTGGGCTCGTGGAACACCAGCTCCTCAGCGGCCCGGCCACCGAGGGCGTAGACCAGCTGGTCCAGGATTTCGGCCCGGGTCTGGGTGTAGCGGTCCTCCAGCGGCAGCACCAGGGTGTGGCCGAGCGAGCGGCCACGCGGCAGGATCGTGACCTTGTGCACCGGGTCGAGGTTGGGCATCGCCCAGGCGGCCAGCGCATGGCCGCCCTCGTGGTAGGCGGTGACCCGCTTCTCCTTGTCGCTCATCGCGCGGGTCTTGCGCTCCGGCCCGGCGATGACCCGGTCGATGGCCTCTTCCAGCGCCTCGGTGGTGATCAGCCGGCCGTTCTGGCGGGCGGTGAGCAGCGCGGCCTCGTTGATGACGTTGGCGAGGTCGGCGCCGGTGAAGCCCGGGGTGCGCCGGGCGATGGTGTCGAGGTCGACGTCCGGGGCGAACGGCTTGCCCTTGGCGTGCACCTCGAGCACCGCCTTGCGGCCGAGCACGTCGGGCGGCGCGACCGCGATCTGGCGGTCGAAGCGGCCCGGGCGCAGCAGCGCGGGGTCCAGGATGTCCGGACGGTTGGTGGCCGCGATCAGGATCACGGTGCCCTTGACGTCGAAGCCGTCCATCTCGACCAGCAGCTGGTTGAGGGTCTGCTCGCGCTCGTCGTGGCCGCCGCCCATGCCGGCGCCGCGGTGCCGGCCGACGGCGTCGATCTCGTCGACGAACACGATTGCCGGCGCGTTGGACTTGGCCTGCTCGAACAGGTCACGCACCCGGGAGGCGCCGACGCCGACGAACATCTCGACGAAGTCGGAGCCGGAGATGGAGTAGAACGGCACGCCGGCCTCACCGGCCACCGCGCGGGCCAGCAGCGTCTTGCCGGTTCCGGGCGGGCCGTAGAGCAGCACGCCCTTCGGGATCTTCGCCCCGATCGCCTGGTAGCGGGCCGGGTTGGACAGGAAGTCCTTGATCTCTTCCAGTTCCTCGATCGCCTCGTCGGCGCCGGCGACATCGGCGAAGGTGGTCTTCGGGGTGTCCTTGCTGACCAGCTTGGCCTTGCTGCGGCCGAAGCTCATCACCTTCGAGCCGCCGCCCTGCAGGTTGGACATCACGAAGAAGAGCACGAAGGCGATCAGCAGGATCGGCAGCAGCGACAGCAGGATGCTGACGAGCGCGTTCTGCTTGCTGATCTTGGTGGCCAGGCCCTCCTCGCCCACCTTGGCGCGCACCTCGTTGAAGATGGTCAGGCTCGCGTCGCTGGGGTAGGACGCGTTGATCTTGGTCTTGCCGTCGAAGGGCGACTTCAGATCCAGGTCGATGGTCTGTTCTTTGTCGTGGATCGTCGCCGTCTTGACGTTGCCCGAGGAGATCTGGGCGAGCGCTTCGGAGGTCTTGACGGACTTGTACGAGCTTCCGCCGGACAGCATCTGCGGCAGGGCGAAGAGCAGGATGACTGCGACAGCGATCCACAGTATCGGTGAGCGAGCGAGGCGCTTACGATCCATTTTGCGTCCGCCCGGTTCATTGACAACCGGGCGAGTCCTCCTGATCAAGGGCCGGGAAATGCTGGTTCGGACGGTACACGCAGGTATTTGGGCCTGCAGTAATCGAACGCTGCGCGGAGCGAGGGAGTTCCTCCACTACCACAATATGTGAGCTAGGCCTATCAGCACCCTTCGGCCTGCCGTGGCTTCGCCGGCAGCTTTGCTAGCCGCCGCAGCGCAAAGACATGATCTCCGGAGCGGGCGACTCCGTCACCCGCCGTAGCGCAAAGACATGATCTCCGGAGCGGGCGACTCCATCACCCGCCGTAGCGCAAGACATGATCTCCGGAGCGGGCGACTCCGTCACCCGCCGTAGATGGAAGGCTTGAGGCGTCCGATGTAGGGCAGGTCGCGGTAGCGCTCGGCGTAGTCCAAGCCGTACCCGACGACGAACTCGTTCGGGATGTCGAAACCGACATAACGCACCGGAACCGGCACCTTGGCCGCGTCCGGCTTGCGCAGCAGCGCCACCACCTCCACCGAGGCGGGGTTGCGGGCCTGCAGGTTCTTCAGCAGCCAGGACAAGGTCAGGCCCGAGTCGATGATGTCCTCGACGATCAGGATGTCGCGGCCGGTGACGTCGCGGTCGAGGTCCTTCAGGATCCGGACCACCCCCGAGGAGGTGGTGGACGAGCCGTAGGAGCTGCAGGCCATGAACTCCATGGTCGAGGGCCGGCTGAGCCCGCGCGCCAGGTCGGACATGAACATCACCGCGCCCTTGAGCACGCCGACCAGCAACGGCTCGCGGTCGGCGTAGTCGGCGTCGATCTGCCGGGCCAGCTCGGTGATCTTGGCCCGGATGTCCTCGGCGGAGACCACCACGGCCTCGATGTCGTCGTCCAGGACGGACACTCTCACTCCTCGATGGACTCAGGGGGCATGGAACCCAGAGATGGACTCAGGGGGATGGACTCAGCAGGAACGGATTCAGCGGGGGTGGGACTCGGCGGGCGCCGTACCCGGCGCGATGAGCCATAGCGTGCCAGACGCCCGTCGCGCCCCGTAACCGCCCGGCAGGTCGATCGGCCCCTGGCCCCGCCAGTCCCGCACCAGCCGCCACAGCTCGAGCACGTGCCCGGCGGTCAGCGGCCCGGCGCCGGCGCGTTCGGCCCAGGACTTGAGCACCCGGCTCAGGATGCCGTCCGGGTGCCTGCCGAGCAGCTCGACGCTCAGGCCACCGGCCGGGACGGCGGCTGCCGCCAGGGCGAGATCGGCCAGCTGGTCCAGGGTGTCGAGGTCTGCCTGCAGCTGCTCCGCGGTGCGCGCCAGCGCCTCGGTCACCCCGCCGGCGAGCACGTCCTCCAGCAGCGGCAGCACCTCCTTGCGCAAGCGGGTGCGCCGGAACCGGAAATCGGCGTTGTGCGGGTCATGCCAGACCGGCAGGCCGAGCGCCCGGCAGGCGGCCTCGGTCTGCGAGCGCCGCAGCACCAGCAGCGGCCGCAGGTAACCGTCCTGCTCCGGGCGCATGCCGGCGATCGAGCGCGGGCCCGAGCCCCGTCCCAACCCCAGCAGGACGGTTTCGGCCTGGTCATCGGCGGTGTGCCCGAGCAGCACCAGCCCCTGGTCGAGGAACGGCCGCAGCGCGGCGTACCGGGCGGTCCGGGCGGCGCCCTCCGGACCGCCGGCCCGGCCGACCTCGACCCGCAACACGTGCACCGGGTCCAGCCCGAGCTCGTAGCCGAGCGCGCCGACCCGGCCGGTCTGCTCGGCCGAGCCCGGCTGCAGGCCGTGATCGATGCACACCAACCCGGCCGGACGTCCCGAGTGGGCGCTGTCGAAGGCCAGCGCGGCCGCCAGGGCGAGGGAGTCCGCACCACCGGAGCAGGCCACGAAGGCGGGCGTGGCCACCGGATGGCCGGCCAGCGCCCGGCGTACCGCGAGCCGGACGGCGGCCACCGCCGGATGCGGCCCCATCGCTAGCCGTGCACCCGTTTCACCCAGTCCGCCGGGACGGCTATCTCGGCCTTGGTGGGCAGCGTGTCCTTCGACGTCCAGACCGCGTTGAAGCCGTCCAGGCCGATCTGATCCACCACCGACCGGACGAACTGCGAGCCCTGGGTGTACTGGCGGGTCTTGGCGTCCATGCCGAGCAGGCTGCGCAGCAACCGGTCCAGCGGATTGGCGCCCCGGCGGCGGCGGGCGGCGAACTTGCGCTCGATATCGCCCTGGGACGGGATCACCGAGGGCGGCACGGCGTTCATGACGTACTCGGCGTGGCCCTCGACCAGCGACATGAAGCCGGTGACCCGGTCCATCACCTCGCGGGTCTCCGGTGAGGCCAGCGCGGTCAGCAGGCCGTTGCCGTTCCCGCCGCCGCGGGCCGCCTTCGCCAGCTCGGAGACCAGGCTCTTGACCCGCTCGCCGAGCGCCTCGGGATCGAGGTCCAGGGCGTCGGTCAGCGCGTGGATCTCGGTCAGCATGTGCTCGCGCATCCACGGCACGGCGGTGAACTGCACCCGGTGGGTCACCTCGTGCAGGCAGACCCACAGCCGGAAGTCGCTGGGGTCGACCTTCAGCGCCCGCTCGACCGCGACGATGTTCGGCGCCACCAGCAGCAGCTGGCCGTTGTGCGCCGAGAAGAACTCGTACTGGCCGAGCACCTTGCCCGACAGGAAGGCCAGCACCGCCCCTGCCTGGGCCCCGGTCACCCGGCCGCCGACGGCGGTGGCCAGCTTGCCCGGGCGCTTGTCGGCGATCAGCTTCTCGGTGAGCGGGTCCATCACCGCGGACATGCTGGCCACGTTGGCCGTGATCCAGCCCGGCCGGTCCACCACCACGGTGGCCGAGGTGACCGCGGGCTCGGTCAGCCGGGTCAGCTCGGCGACCTGGGCGGCCGCCCGCTCGGTGGCCTCCCGGAGCTCCCGCACGGTGGCCTGCGCCTGGCCGGCGGTGACCTCCGGCGGCTGGGGCGCCAGGGCCCGAGCGCTGCGTTCGGCAACCGACCAATCGACCAAGGACGTCATGGTCCTCACGGTACCGGCGCGGTATCAGCGGCAACCGCACCGGACCAGGGCCGCGACCAGGTTGTCGACCGCGCCGCGGCTGGAGCTGTCGAAGGCGGCCGGCGCCTGGTCGGCGACGAAGCTGAACACCAGCAGCCGGCCGTCGGCGTCGGTGAGCAGGCCGGCCATCCCGGAGACCCCGGTCAGGGTGCCGGTCTTGGCCCGGACGGAGCCGGCCGCGATGGCCGCCGGCCCGCTGAACCGGTGCTCGTCCAGCAGGGTGCCGTCCCAGCCGGCGATCGACAGCCCGCTCAGCAGCGGCCGCAGCCGGCTCTGCTTGCCGTTCACCGCCGCCAGCAGGGTGGCCGACAGCGCCGCCGCCGGGATCCGGTCCAGCACCGACAGGCCGCTGCCGTCGACCATCCCGTCGCCGATCTTGATGCCGGCCGAGGCCAGGGTGGCGCTGACCGCGGCGGCCGCGCCCTCGAAGCTGGCCGGCCGGGAGGTGGCGATCGCGACCTGCCGGGCCAGCACCTCGGCGATCACGTTGTCCGAGGCCCGCATCATCTGCTCGACGAGGACGCTGACCGGGGCGGAGCGGATCTGCCCCAGCACCTTGGCGCCGGCCGGCGCGCTGCCCCGGCTGACCGCAGCCCCGCCGAGCGCGGCGGCCAGGGCATTGCCGGCTGCCAGATCCGGCTCCGCCGACCGGATCTCGTCGTCCGGGGCGTCCCGGCCGGCGTCGACCATGGTGGCCGTGATCAGGCTCGCGTAGGCGGACGGGGTGTCCTCGGTGCCCCAGCCCGGCGCGGTGGCCGGGCCGGTGAAGGCGGAGTCGTCCACGAGCACCTGATCGACCCGGGCTCCGGCCAGGCTGGCCCGCACCCTGGCCGCCAGGTCGGTGATCCGGGCCGCTTCGGCGTACCGGGTGGGCTTGCCGGGTCCGGCCGCCGACAGCGTCGGGTCACCGCCGCCGACCAGCACCACCACACCGGGCTGGTCGCCTGCCACCACCCGGGTGCTGAACCGGTCGGTGGGCTGGCGCACGGCCAGCACCGCGGCGGCGGTCAGCAGCTTGGCGGTCGAGGCCGGGGCCACCTGCTCGGCGGACCGCTGGTCGAACAGCAGCGTCCCGGTGCCGGCGTCGAAGACCTGGCCGGCCACCGACGGGCCGAGCTCCGGGTCGGTCAGCTCGTCGGCCAGCGCCGCGGCGACGCCGGCCGGCGTCGGAGCCGGGGCGTCCGGACGGGCGGCGGCGGCAGCCGGCGGGCCAGACGCCGACGACAGCAGCGAGGCCACTCCGGGCGGCGCGGCGGTGGGCGCCGGAACCCGGATCGGGGTGAAGGCCCGATCGGCCAGGAACTGCCGTCCCGCGCCGACGCCGAGGTAGCCGGTGACAGCCAACAACAGCGCCAGGACCAGCAGCACCAGCCTGGCCGGCGTCGTTCTTGGGCGTGCCACGGTAGGCCACAATAAAGGCATCCGTCGCGCGAGCGAAGGCGGCGCGTTCCGCAGCAGCCGGAACGCCCGTGAAAGGGGCCCGCAATGCAAGAGTTCGACGTGCTGATCGAGATCCCGAAGGGCAGCCGCAACAAGTATGAGGTGGACCACGCGACCGGCCGCATCCGGCTGGACCGGACGCTGTTCACCTCCACCCAGTACCCCGCCGACTACGGCTACATCGAGAACACCCTCGGCGAGGACGGCGACCCGCTGGACGCGCTGGTGCTGCTGCAGGGCGACCCGCTGTTTCCCGGGGTGCTGGTGCTGTGCCGGGCCATCGGCATGTTCCGGATGACCGATGAGAAGGGCGGCGACGACAAGGTGCTGTGCGTGCCTGCCAACGATCCCCGGCTGGAGCACCTGCGCGACATCCACCACCTCGGCGAGTTCGACCGGCTGGAGATCCAGCACTTCTTCGAGGTCTACAAGGACCTGGAGCCGGGCAAGAGCGTCGAGGGCGCGTCCTGGGTGGGCCGGGCGGAGGCCGAGGCCGAGATCGACGCCAGCCGCGCGCGGCTGGCCGAGAACCCCGACGCGGTGCACTGACAGCGGTGGGATTGCCCCGGCCGATGCCCTCAAGCTGGGCGCTCAGCCGCCGATAGATGCGGTACTGACCCCTCCAAGGCAGCCGAACGCCGGCCCGTCACCCCAGTGACCAGGCCGGCGTTCGCACGTCCGGGCCCTGCCGGTCAGCGGCCCCCGCCGTCGCCCGCGCCGAGCTGCGCCGCGGGCCGGTCGTTTCCGGTTCCCGTCCCGAGTGGCGCCGCGGGGCGGGAGTCGGTTTGCGCGCCGGGCCGGTCGTTTCCGGTTCCGGTCCCGAGCTGGGCTGCGGTCCGCTCGTCGACCTGCGGAGCGGGGTTGCCGGCCACCGCCGCGGCCGCGGCAGCGCGCTCGGCGGCCTGGGCCTCCAGCCCGGACTCCATCCGCAGCTTCACTTCCTTGAGGAAGAAGCTCAGCAGGAACGCCGGCAGCACCACGAACGCCGCGACCAGGAACACCGTGTCCATCGCCTGGGCGAAGCCGGTCAGGAACGGCTCGCGCAGCACCCGGGCGCCGCTGTTGAGGAAGCTGGTGTCGTTGAGCTGGTCGGTCGAGCCGCCGGAGATCGCCCGCAGCGCCCGGGCGATCACGCCGTTGGCCGGGTCGCGCAGGGCCTCCTGGAACTGCGGCGTCTGCGCGGCGGCCCCGACGTTGTCGCCGACGTGCCGGGCGGCGCCGGAGAAGAAGATGGTCAGGAAGATCGCGGTTCCGAACGTGCCGCCCATCGACCGGAAGAAGGCCGCCGAGGCGGTGGCCACTCCCACCTGCGAGGCCGGCACCGCGTTCTGGGTGGCCAGCACCAGGGTCTGCATGCAAGCGCCGAGGCCCGCGCCCAGCAGCATCATCAGCGGCGCGAGCTCCAGGTAGCTGGTCTCGGCGCTGATCCGGGACAGGCCCAGCAGCGCCACGAGCAGCAGCCCGGTGCCGATGATCGGGAAGATCTTGTACCGGCCGGTCCGGGACGTGATGATGCCGCTGGCCATCGAGACCGACATGATCCCGACCATCATCGGCAGCAGCGACAGCCCGGACTCGGTGGGGCTGAAGCCCTTGACGATCTGCATGTACAGCGGCAGGCAGATGATGCCGCCGAACATGCCCATGCCCAGGATGAAGTTCATCAGCGACGCCACGTTGAAGACCGGCGAGCGGAACATCTTCAGCGGCAGGATCGCCTCGTCGCCGACCCGGCGCTCGATCACCACGAATGCCACCAGCAGCGCCGCGCCGATGACGTAGTACGCCATCGCCTGGCCGGAGCCCCAGCCCCAGGTGCGGCCCTGCTCGGCGACCAGCAGCAGCGAGGTCACGCCCAGCACCAGGCTGGCGGCGCCGAGGTAGTCGATCTTGTGCTCGGTGCGCACGTGCGGGATGTTGAGGTACCGGCTGACCACCGCGAGCGCGATGATGCCGATCGGCAGGTTGACGTAGAACACCCACCGCCAGCCGTCGAAGCCGAGCAGCCGGTCCTGGCCGGCCAGCAGGCCGCCGAGCACCGGGCCAGCGACCGAGGAGATCCCGAAGACCGCCATGAAGTAGCCCTGGTAGCGGGCCCGCTCGCGCGGCGGGAGGATGTCGGCGATGATCGCGAAGGCCAGCGCCATCAGGCCACCGGCGCCCAGGCCCTGGACGGCGCGGAAGGCGGCCAGCCCCTCCATCGAGTTGGCCATGCCGCTGAGCATCGAGCCGACCAGGAAGATCGAGATGGCGAACAGGTAGAACCTCTTGCGGCCGTACATGTCGCTCAACTTGCCGTACAGCGGGGTGGACACCGTCGAGGTGACCAGGTAGGCGGTGGTCGCCCAGGCCTGGTTGGTCTGGCCGTTGAGCCGGTCGGCGATGGTGCGCATCGCGGCCGAGACGATGGTCTGGTCCAGGGCCGCGAGGAACATGCCCAGCAGCAGCCCGGAGAGGATCAGCATGATCTGCCGGTGGGTGAGGCGGCCGGAGCTGTCGAGTTCGGCGACGCGGGGTTCAGCCATTATTGAGTTCCTGTTCCAGTTCGAATGCGTTCTGATCGCCGTACTTCTCGGTGGCCTCGTTGAGCTGCGCCAGCAGCCTGCCGAAGGTGACGATGTCCTCGGGCTGCCAGTCCGACAGCAGCCGCTCGACCCGCCGGCGGCGGCCGCGGGACAGCCGGTCCAGCAGCTGCTGGCCCTCGGTGGTGGCTTCGAGGAGGATGGCGCGGCGGTCCTCCGGGTCGGTGTCGCGGGCCAGCAGGCCCGCCTTCTCCAGGTCCGCGACCTGACGCGAGACGGTGGAGGGGTCCAGGCCGGTCCGCTCGGCGACGGTGGTGAGCCGGGACGGGCCGCAGTGGGCCAGGGTGCCCAGCACCATCAGGGCCATCCGGTCGATCCGGTTGCCGTTGATCTGATGCTTGTACCGGGTCATGTGCATCATCAGGGTGCCGAATTCCCGCTCCACCGTGGAGATGGGATCGGGGGTGTGTGCGCCTGCGTGCGGGGTGGCCGGGCAATTAGATGTTTGTTGCACACATCTAAATTAGCTGCAACGTGCAACTAAGTCAAACCCGCCCGGTGGCCGTTCGGGCGACGAGGAATGGGTCAGTTCGGGCGACGAGCCCAGTGCAGCGCCACCACCCCGCCGGTCAGGTTGCGGTAGTGCACCTCCTGCCAGCCCGCCGCGGCGATCGTCCAGGCCAGCTGCTGCTGGTCCGGCCAGCTGCGGATCGACTCGGCGAGGTAGACGTAGGCCTCGGGGTTGCTGGACACCTTCCTGGCCACCCAGGGCAGCGCCCGCATCAGGTAGTTCAGGTAGAGCTGGCGGAACCCCGGGATCACCGGGGTGGAGAACTCGGCGACCACCAGCCGGCCGCCCGGCTTGGTGACCCGGGCGAACTCGGTCAGCGCGCCGGACACGTCGGCGATGTTGCGCAGGCCGAAGGAGATGGTGACCGCGTCGAAGGCCTCGTCGGCGAACGGCAGCCGCAGCGCGTCGGCGGCCACGAACGGGAGCTGGCGTCGGCCGGCCCGCCGGACGCCGGCTCGCAGCATGCCGAGCGAGAAGTCGCTGGCCACCGCCTGGGCGCCTGAGCGGGCCAGCTCGGCGGTGGAGACGCCGGTGCCGGCGGCCACGTCGAGCACCCGCTCCCCCGGCCGCAGGGCCAGCGCATCCCGGGTGGCGCGGCGCCAGCGCCGGTCCTGGGCGAAGGACAGCACCGTATTGGTCAGGTCGTAGCGTTTGGCCACCCCGTCGAACATCCTGGCGACGTCGTGAGGTTCCTTGTCCAGCGTTGCGCGCGTCATGAGGCTTCCATTGTCACCGATACCCCAGCCCCCGCCGCGACCGGCCGTCGACCGGCGGCGAGGGTCGGCTCAGCTGACGGGGGCGCCGGCCGTCGGCAGCAGCGTCAGCGCGGTGGACGCGAAGTGCGAGTGCACCCGGTCGTCCACCGGGTCATCGGCCGGGTCGGCGTGCACCACCAGGTGCCGGTAGAGGGTGTCGCGCTGCGCCGGGATCCGGCCGGCCGAGCGGATCAGCTCGATCAGCTCGGTGCGGTTGGACCGGTGCCTGGCCCCGGCCGAGGACACCACGTTCTCCTCCAGCATCACCGAGCCGAGGTCGTCGGCCCCGTAGTGCAGGGTCAGCTGGCCGATGTCCTTGCCGGTGGTCAGCCACGAGCCCTGCAGGTGGTTGACGTTGTCGAAGAACAGCCGGGCCAGCGCGATCATCCGCAGGTATTCCAGCGACGTCGCCTGGGTGCGTCCCTTGAGGTGGTTGTTCTCGGGCTGGTACGTCCACGGGATGAACGAGCGGAAGCCGCCGGTGCGGTCCTGCACGTCGCGCACCATCCGCAGGTGCTCGATCCGCTCGGCGTTGGTCTCCCCGGTGCCCATCATGAAGGTGGCGGTGGACTCCACCCCGAGCCGATGCGCGGTCTCCATGACCTCCAGCCACACCTCCCCGGACTCCTTCAGCGGCGCGATCGCCGTACGCGGCCGGCGGACCAGGATCTCCGCGCCGGCGCCGGCGAAGGAGTCCAGCCCGGCGGCGTGCAACCGGGTGATCACCTCGGCGTGCTCCAGCCCGGAGACCCTGCCGATGTGCACCACCTCGGACGCGCCGAGCGAGTGCAGGGTCAGCGACGGGTGCTCACCCTTGATGGCGGCGAAGATCCGCTCGTAGAACTCGATGCCCAGCTCCGGGGAGTGCCCGCCCTGCAACATGATCTGGGTGGCGCCCAGCTCCACCGCCTCGGCGCAACGGCGCAGGATCTCCTCGTCCGTGTGGGTCCAGCCCTCGCGGTGCCCGGGCGCGCGGTAGAACGCGCAGAACTTGCACGCGGTCAGGCAGACGTTGGTGTAGTTGATGTTGCGGTCGATGATGTAGGTCGCGACGTTGTCGGGATAGCGCCGCCGGCGGACGGTGTCGGCGGCCTCGCCGAGCGCGTGCAGCGGAGCCTCGGTGTAGAGCAGCAGCGCCTGCTCCGGAGAAATCCGGCCACCGTCAGCGGCATGCTGCAGCAGGTTCGCGATCTCGACAGGGTCAGCGCGCAGGGTCACCCGCTCAGGGTAGACGGACGGCCGGGCGGCGGCGTGGCCTGCTCAGATAGATGGCTGGTCCGGCGGCGGCGTGGCCTGCTCAGATAGACGGCTGGTCCGGCGGCGGCGTGGCCTGCTCAGGCAGTCGGACGGCCGGGCGGCGTCCACAGGTAGGGCGTGGTGGTGGCGACCGCGGTGAAGCCCAGCCGTTGCAGGATCGGGGCGCTGTCGGCGGAGGCGTCGACCTGCAGGTACCGGTTGCCCACCTGGACGGCGTACTGGGCCCGCCGCGCCACCAGCGCCCGGTAGATGCCCTTGCCACGCCATTCCGCCAGGGTCGCGCCGCCCCACAGGGTGGCGAAGTCGGTGCCGGGGCTGCGCACCAGCCAGGCCGCGCTGACCAGCCGCGAGTCCGCCTCGGCCACGAAGATGGCGAGGTCGTCGGGGTCCGCGGCCTGCCGGTCGGCGAGGTCGCCGGCCAGCCAGTGCCAGTCCTCGTTCCAGATCTCGGTCTGCAGCGCCCCGATGCGATCGAAGTCCACCTGGTCGCTGACCCGGCGGATGCGGACTTCCGCGGGCAGCTCAGGCTCCTCGGTCAGCTGCTCGGCCGGGCCGATCACCACGGTCTCGACCTCACCGGCCACGAACCCGGCGGCCAGGAGCCGGTCGGGCAGGTCGGCCGGCTCATCGTAGGAATGGGTCTTCCACTCGAAGGTCTCGCCGTGGCTGGCGTAGAACCGGCAGGTCCGCTCGATCAGCTCGTCCAGCGCCTGGCCGGTCAGTCCCGCCAGGTCGCGGTAGTCGACCCAGCCGTAATGCTTGCCCCCGGTCACCCGCAGCAGCGGGCCGTCCCGATCCACCCGCATGCTCTCGGGCCGCCTGGCGGGCAGCACGCCCCGGACCTGCTGGTGGTAGGCGGCGCGGAGCTCGGCTGCGCTGGTCACCGGGCTAGTGTGTGGCACGAGCCAGGGGCGGCGGAGGTCCGCCCGCTAATCGGAGCCGCCGGCCAGCAGGTTGCGCAGGTCCTCCGCCGCCTGGGCCGCGGCGCTGTCGGCCACCGCCGACACCCCGCCGAAGCCGAAGTACGAGTGGTTCAGGGTGGGCCACTCACGGCTGATCACCCGGACGCCGGCCTTGCGCAGCGCGTCGCCATAGAAGTTCCCCTCGGTGCGCAGCAGGTCCAGCGTGGCGGTATGGATCACGGCCGGCGCGACACCGCTGAGGTCCGGCGCGCGCATCGGCGAGACCCGCCAGTCGTAGGAGGACTCCTCGTCGACGTAGTTGGTCGCGAAGTTCACCATGCCCTGCAACGTCAGGCCGTAGTTGCTGCCGGTGGTGCGCCGCGACATGTAATGGGCGTTGATCTGCGGATCGGAGTACCGGCCGGCGACATCGGTCACCGGGTAGAGCAGCAGCTGCGCCGAGACCGGCTGGCCGGCATCCCGCCGGGCGATCGCCACCGACGCGGCCAGCTGGCCGCCGGCGCTGTCACCGGCCAGGACCAGCGTGCCGTCGTCCCCACCGAACTCGGCGGTCCGCTGGGCGATCCACTCGGTGGCCAGCAGGGCGTCCTCGAACGCGGCCGGGAACGGATGCTCGGGCGCCAGCCGGTACCCGACCGACACCACCACCATGTCGGCCTGGGTGCAGATCCGGCGGGCGTGGCCGAGGTGGGTGTCGATGGTGCCGGAGATCCAGCCGCCGCCGTGGAAGTAGACCACCGTCGGCTTGGCCTCGGTCCCGGCCGGACGCAGCACCCGGATGGGCAGCGGGCCATGCGGGCTGTCGATCTCCTGATCGGTCTCCGAGGCCGGGATCAGCGCCGGGTTCATCTTCTGCTGGGCCAGCAGGTGAGCCCTGCCCGCGACCTCCCGGGACTCTTCGATGGTGGCTTCCTCGGGCGCCTCGACGGGCGTGCTGGCCAGCCACTCCGCCAGCTCCGCGTCCATGGTGGGTTCTGTCACGAGTGGCCTTTCGAGTTCGACCGTGCGCCGGTGGTGCTGTCGCGTTCGGGGGGTTGCCCACCCCTCGTGCGCCCGCCTTTCATTGAAGCAGCCGCCAGGTTCAGGGCGGGGTCCCGGGGTTTGCGTTGCCTCGGAGTGACCCGTGAGGGATTTATGTGAGAATGGCTACCGAATCGTGGTCAGAGCACTACGCTAAGTTCACGGCAAGTTAGACCTTCGGGACAAACCAGGCTGGGGGATGCGGAGCTAGTCCCGTCTTGCTCCACCCTCATGAGGGTGGCGGAGTTTCGCCTGCCCGCGCACGAAACTCCGTCACTCTCGCCCGTGGTACCCCCGTTGCCCTGTGCCAAGGGGCTAGACCTGCGCGAACTCCGGTGTCACCGGGCCGGCGACGGCGCCGACCGCCGCGACGCGCCGCGCGAACTCCGTCAAGCCGGCCAGCTGGCGGTCAGCGAGGGAGAAGTCGAGCGTCCGGAAGTAGTTGGCCAGCGTCGGGGCGTCGAAGACCTCCCACCGAGCGGCCTGGGACGCCACCTCCTCCACATGCGCCAAGGCCTCGTCCCGGCTGCTGACGAAGGCGGCATGCACGTCCTTGACCAGGCCGGGGTGCTCGGCGGCGAAGTCCCGGCGGACCGCCCACACCGCGAAGACCATCGGCAGGCCGGTCCACGATCGCCAGGCTTCCCCCAGGTCGTGCACGTCCAGGCCCTTGCTCGCGCCCTCGTACGTCGCCCGCAGCGCCACGTCGCCGATCACCACCGCGGCGTCGGCCTCGAGCATCATCGCCGTCAGGTCCGGTGGGCAGCTGAAGTACTCCGGCTCCACCCGGTGCACCTCGCGCAGCCACAGCTGGGCCAGCAACACCGAGGTCCGCGACGTCGAGCCCAGCGCGACCGGCCGGCCGCCGAGCTCGGCCAGCGGACGCTGCGACACCAGGTCCACCGACAGCACCGGGCCGTCGGAGCCGACCGCGATGTCGGGCAGCAACAGCAGGTCATCGGCATGCCGCAGGTACTCCACCAGCGAGATCGGCCCGATGTCGAGCGCGCCCTCGACCAGCAGCTGATTGAGGTTGTCGGGGGTGTCCTTGGTGAGCTCCAGGTCGAGCAGGGCGCCCGAGCGCACCAGGCCCCAGTAGATCGGCAGGCAGTTCAGGAACTGGATATGGCCGACCCGCGGCCTGGCATTGGGCAGTTCCGTCACCCTCTGAGGTTACCCGGGGATAACTGGCCGGGGGGCCGATCCGGCTAGGCTCGCGAGCGTGACCGACGACCTGCGGCTGGCCGGCGAACTGGTACGGCAGGCCGGTCGGTTGGCGGCCTGGATGTTGCGCGAGGGCCTGGACACCCACCACAAGAGCTCGGTGTCCGACGTCGTCTCCGACGCAGACCATGCCGCCGAGGAGCTGATCGTGGCGGCGCTGCGGTCCGCGCGCCCCGATGACGGCCTGGTCGGCGAGGAGGGCGCCAACCAGCCGGCCGTCGGCGGCCGGACCTGGTACATCGACCCGGTCGACGGCACCTACAACTTCCTGTCCGGGTTGCCGTACTGGTGTTCGGCGCTCGCGCTGGCCCCGGCGTGCGGAGCTGGCGAGCCGGTGCTGGGCGCGGTCTATCACCCGTCCGCCGACGAGCTGTGGCTCGGTGGGGTGGACCAGCCGACCAGCTGCAACGGCGTGCCGGTTCGGCAACTGCCCGACGTCCCGCTGGCGCGATTGTCGCTGGCCAGTTACCTGCACCCGGCGACGCTGCCCGACGACGGCGCCCGCGAGCCGCTGCTCGCCGTTATGCGCGGCGCGGCGACGGTCCGGATGCTGGGCTCGGGATCGCTGGAGCTCGCGGCGGTGGCCGGCGGCCGGCTGGGGGTCTGGGCGCAGCTGGACACCCTGGACTGGGACTGGCTGCCCGGGGCCGCGCTGGTGCGAGCCGCCGGCGGGGTCACCGAGGTGGTGCATCATCGCGGGCATCGCTGGCACCTGGCGGGCAACCGGCAGGCCGTCGGCGAGATCCGCGCGTTGCTGGGCTGACCCGCGTCGTCCTACTGCTGGGCTGCCCGCGTCGTCCTACTGCTGGGCTGCCCGCCCGGTGCCCTGCTCCTCCTCGGGCTCGCCTTCGAGCTGGACGGCGAGGGTGTGCCGTTGTGACTGCCGGGCCGTCACCCTGGCTTCGAGGTTGGCCGCCAGCCGGGCACGCTGCTTGCGCAGCAGGATGTAGGACAGCGGGATCGACAGCACCACCGCGATCATCCCGGCCAGCAGCCCCGGCACCCGGGCAACCCAGAGCAGCCCCCACAGCGCCAGGAAGAGGGCGAACCGCAGCACGGTGTAGAGCCACATCGCGCCCAGCATCTGCCCAGGGGACGGCGCACCAGAAACCGGCGCTCCCGGGGACGGTGTTCCGCGCTCGCTGCGATCCTCAGGTCCGGACTGCGTCATCGTCAGGCCCAGACTGCTTGCGGTTCGGCGCGACGCTGCGCCAGCGGGACCGGCGGCTCGTACTCGCGGATCACCTCGTAGCGGGTGTTGCGCTCCTTCGGCTGGAAGCCGGCGTCGCGGATCAGCTCCAGCAGGTTCTCCCGTGTCAGCTTGTCCGGCGTGCCGAAGCCGTCCGCGTCGTGGGTGATCTTGTACTCGACGACCGAGCCGTCCATGTCGTCGGCGCCGTAGTTCAGGGCCAGCTGCGAGGTGGACAGGCCGTGCATCACCCAGAACACCTTGACGTGCGGAAAGTTGTCCAGCATCAGCCGGGACACCGCGAAGGTCTTGAGCACATCGGCGGGCTGGGCCATCCGGAGGTGTGAGAGCCGGTTGTTGTCGTTGTGGAACCGCAGCGGGATGAAGACCTGAAAGCCACCGGTCTCGTCCTGCAGCTCGCGCAGCCGCAGCACGTGGTCGACCCGGTGCCGGGGCTCCTCGATGTGGCCGTACAGCATGGTGGCCGGCGTCCTGAGCCCCTTGGAGTGGGCCAGCCGGTGGATCCGCGACCAGTCCTCCCAGTGGGTGTCGTGGTCGACGATCTGCTTGCGGACCTCCCAGTCGAAGATCTCGGCGCCGCCGCCGGTGAGCGACTCCAGCCCGGCGTCGATCAGCTCGTCCAGGATGTCGCTGGCCGGCAGCCCGGAGATCTCCTCGAAGTAGTGCACCTCGGTGGCCGTGAACGCCTTGAGCGCGACCCCGGGAAGCACCGCCTTGAGCTCCCGCAGCACCCGCGGGTAGTACTTCCACGGCAGGGTCGGGTGCAGGCCGTTGACGATGTGCAGCTCGGTGAGGCCGTCGTCCTTCATGGCCAGCGCCAGCTCGACGGCCTCCTCGACCCGCATGGTGTAGGCGTCCTTGGCGCCGGGCTTGCGCTCGAAGGAGCAGTAGGCGCAGGAGGCCCGGCAGACGTTGGTCAGGTTGAGGTGGCGGTTGACGTTGAAGTACACCGCGTCGCCGTTCTTGGCGGTCCGCACCGCGTGCGCCTGGGCGCCGAGCCAGGCCAGGTCATCGCAGTCGTAGAGATCCTCGCCATCGGAGCGGGTCAGCCGCTCGCCCGCGGCGATCTTCTCGGTCAGTTCGGCCTTGCGGACCGCGTTCCATGCCATGGGCTCAGCCTACGTTCCGGCGCTGTTCCCGCTGCGCGAAACCAGCTGCCATGCTGGTCACATGTACGTCCCCGCGCACTTCGCGATGTCACCGGACGAGGTGGCCGAGCTGCTGTCGGCCATCACCGCGGTGGACCTGGTCAGCACCACCCCGGACGGCCTGACGGCGACCTTCCTGCCGATGCTCTTCGACCCGCAGGCCGGCACGCTGCAGGGCCATGTCGCCCGCAACAACCCGCACTGGCGGGCCGCAGCCAGCGGTACGTCCCTGGTGATCGCGCACGGCCCGGATGCCTACGTGTCGCCGTCCTGGTATGCCAGCAAGGCAGAACACGGCCGGGTGGTGCCGACCTGGAACTACGTCACCGCGCACGTGTACGGGCAGCTCGTGGTGCATGACGACGTGGAGTGGCTGCGGTCGCTGGTCAGCCGGCTGACCGCCCGGCACGAGCAGGCCCAGCCCGAGCCGTGGGCGATGACGGACGGGCCTGTCGACTACATGGAAGGGCAGCTGCGCGCGATCGTCGGCGTGGAGCTGGTGATCGAGCGGATCGAGGCCAAGGCCAAGCTCAGCCAGAACCGATCGGTGGCCGACCGGGAGGGCGTGCGCGCCGCCCTGGCAGCTGCCGGCGGCGCGAGCGGGCAGGCGGTCGCCGAGCAGATGGCCGCACGTCGCGCCCGCGCCTGAGATTGTGCTACTCTGTGCTACATGACGGAGAAGGACAAGCAGGTAGGCGTTCGTGAGCTGCGCCAGAACGCCAGCGCGCTGCTGGACCGGGTTGCCAAGGGTGTGACGATCCAGATCACCAACCACGGCCATCCGGTCGCGCAGCTGGCTCCGCTCGACGGTCAGCGGCACGGCCGCGCCGACCTGATCGCCAGCGGCGAGCTGCAGCCCGGACGCGGGAACGTGCTCGACGTCGAACCGGTCCAGCCGCCGCCCGGCGCGCCCACCACCGATGAGCTGCTCGCCGGCCTGCGCGAGGACCGGTGATCTACGCCGACACCTCCGCCCTGGCCAAGCTGCTGATCGCCGAGGCCGAGACGCCTGCCCTGCGCGACTGGATCTCCCAGCAGGATGCCCGGCTGGTGACCAACTCCGTCGGCGTCGTGGAATTGCGCAGGCTGGCCGCCCGGGTCAGCCAGCAGGCACTGGGAGCGGCCACCGTGCTGCTCGGCCGGATCGACCGGCTGGCCCTGACCCCGGCGGCGCTGGCGTTGGCCGGTGAGTTGCCACCTCCGGAGGTCCGCACCCTGGACGCCCTGCACATCGCCTCGGCGGCAGAGTTGCCCGAGCTGCAGGTCTTGGTGACCTATGACCGTCGGATGGCTGAGGCAGCGACGCGTTACGGCCTGCCGGTCGAATCTCCGGCGTAAGCCGGTCGGGTTCCGGTCCAGCGGGTCAGTCGGGTCAGCCGGCGGGTCAGTCGAAGGCCGGTCAGTCGAAGGCGGCGGCGTCTCCCTCGATGACCGCCGGGGGCAGGTCCAGCACCCGGGCGTCGGATGTCGGGCCCGCCACCGCGACCGCGCCGGCGTACCCGGCAGGGACCGGCACGTCCAGCACGTTCCAGCCGTCCGGCAACGGCGCCAGCCCGGCAGCGCCCAGGTAGTCGGTGCCCAGGCCCCGGGACAGGCCGGTGCCGATCCCCTTCAGGTAGGCCTCCTTGCGCGTCCACACCCTGGCGAAGGCCACCTCGGGACGTCCCGCCGCGGCGATCTCGCGCTGCTCGGCCGGGTGCAGGCGGGCGCTGAGGTCCGCCGCGACCTGCGCGTCGGGCACCTCCTCGACATCGACCCCGACCGGCGCCGCGGCCACGCCGACCAGCACCAGATCCCCGCCGTGGGACAGCGAGAACTGCACCGGCTGCTCGGTCCCCGCCAGCGCGGGCCGGCCGTGCGGCGCGCTGCAGTTCGGGCAGGACTGCCGCAGGAACGTCACCTCGCCCGGCGGCAGGCCGAGCTGCCGGCCGAGGACGTAGCGCAGCGCGATGTGCGCGGCCAGGTAGCTGTGCCGGTCGCGGTCCCGGACGAACTTCGCCGCCCGCTGCCGCTCGCGGTCATCCAGCACCGACACGTCTGCCCGCTCGACGCGCACGCCGGACACCGACAACACGTAGACATCCAGGAAACTGCTGCGAGGACGGGCCGCGACGGCGGCGCCTGCCGACTCGCGCGGGTAACCGGCGCCAGGCAATCCGGTCTCCTCCCCGACCTCGTGACTGGACGAGCGCGACACCATGCCCGGCTGCGGTGGGCATGTTATGAAATCGACATCAATGTAGTACCCGCAGGCCGTCGTGGTCGGCCTATTCGGCGCGCCGGCTGGGATCGATCAGCTACCGGGCTGCGGATGCCCCGCCGCCTGGACCCGTCCCTCGAACCTGGTGGACAGCACCACCGTGGACCGGGTCCGGGCCACCCCCCGGATCTTGGACAGCGCCCGGATGGCGATCTCGAGCCCACCGACGTCGGGCACCCGGACCTTCACCACGAAGGACTCCTCGCCCGCGACGAACCAGCAGTCCTCGACCGCGGCCAGCGCCGCGAGCTCGTCGGCCACCAGGTCCTCATCGGCCGTGTCGGACAGGAAGATCCCGACCAGCGCGCTCATCGAGTAGCCGAGCGATTCGGGCGCCACCGCCGCGTGGTAGCCGGTGATCACGTTCTGGGCCTCGAGCTTGTTGACCCGCTCATGCACGGCCGGCGCCGACAGGCCGACCTCGCGGGCCAGCTCGGCGTAGGTCGCGCGGGCGTTGGCCCGCAGGGCATCCAGAATCGCGCGGTCAACGGCGTCCATGGCTGGAGTCTGTCAGGCCGTCGTGGCCGCCGGGCCGGATTGGGCCGCCACGCCTGGTTCGGCCGCTGCCACGCCGGGTTCGGCCGCCGCTCCGGCTGGTTCGGCCGCCGCTCCGGCTGGTTCAGCCGCCCGGCCGGCGCCGAGCTCCCCGGTCCACCGGGTGATCAGCGAGTGCGGGACCCCGAGCACGTCGAGCACCTTGGCGGCCACGAAATCGACGAGTTGCTGGACCGATCCGGCGCCGGCGTAGAAGGCCGGGCTGGCCGGCAGCACCACCGCGCCCGCGTCGTACAGCTCGATCAGGTGGGTGAGGGTGGCCCGGGTGTAGGGCGTCTCCCGCGGCACCACCACCAGCGGCCGGCGCTCCTTGAGGGTGACGTCGGCGGCTCGCTGCAGCAGGTCCTTCGACAGCCCCAGCGCGATCCCGGCGACCGCCGCGGTGGAGGCCGGCACGACTGCCATGCCCCGCGCCGGGTACGACCCGCTGGCCGGGCCGGCGCTCAGATCGGTCGCCGTCCAGTACCGCAGGTCGCCGCCTGCCTCACCGGCGGCGTCCAAGCCGAGCCAGGACGCGGCGTCCTCGGCCCAGTGGTTGTCCCGGAAGGCGATGCCGGTCTCGTCCAGGATGGTCAGCCGGGCCGCCCGGGACACGATGAGGTCCACCGGGTGCCCGGCCTGCAACAGCGCCCTGATCACCGCCTTGGCGTACGGGGTTCCCGACGCCCCGGACACCCCGATGATCCAGGGCACCCGCCCGGTCACGCCGTCAATCGCTCCGCTCCTCGCTCGTTCCTCGCTGCGATGCTCACTCATGGCCGCAGGCCCTGCACGATCAGGTCAGCCAGGGCGAAGACGAACAGCTGGATGCCGACGAAGCCGTTGGCGGTGAAGAACGCCCGGTTCACCCGGGACAGGTCATCGGCCCGGACGATCAGGTGCTCGTAGACCAGCACCGCGGCGGTGATCGCCAGGCCCAGCCACCACAGCCAGCCCAGCCCCGCGGCCAGGCCGAACCAGGCGTAGCAGGCGACGGTCACCACATGGGTGATGCTCGACCAGCGCAGCGCGGCCGCGACGCCGAACCGGGCCGGGAACGACCGGGAGCCGATCACCCGGTCGATCTCGGCGTCCTGGCAGGAGTAGATCAGGTCGAAGCCGCCGATCCAGGTGCCGACCGCGAGCCCCAGCGCGGTGGCCGGCCACGCGAAGCCGCCGGTCACGCCCATCCAGGCCCCGATCGGCGCCACCGCCTGAGCCAGCGCCAGCAGGACCTGCGGAAAGTCGGTGAACCGCTTGCCGTAGGAGTAGAGGATCAGCAGCCCGACCGCGACCGGCGACAGCAGCAGCGGCAGCGGGCCCAGCGCGGCCGCGCAGGCCAGGAAGATCACCAGCGCGACGGCGAAGCCACGCCAGGCCACCGCCACCGACAGCGCACCGGTGACCAGCTCACGCTGCGCGGTACGGGGGTTCAGGGCGTCGAAGCCGCGGTCCAGGATCCGGTTGCCGGCCATCGCCACCGTCCGGGCCGACACCATCGCGACGACGATCAGCAGCAGCTGCCACCAGTGCACCGAGCGCGACTCGTCCCACATCGCCGTGAAGGCGGCGATCAGCGCGAACGGCAGCGCGAACACCGAGTGCTCGATCATCACCAGCCGCAGGAACGCCCGGGTCCTGCCGGGTCGCACCTTGGTGAGGGGGGCGGCTGACACGCCCTTGAGTCTGCCAGCCGCCGCGAGGCGAGGTGCGGCTACGGCAGAGTCAGCTGATCCCGTACTCGCGCCAGCGGCGCTGGACCAGCTCCACCGTCGACTGGTCCAGCACGCAGGCCTCGGGCCAGCCGCCCTCTCGCCGGTAACCCTCGGTCGGCAGCTTGGCGGTGGCGTCGATGCCCAGCTTGCCGCCGTAGAACTGCTCGTAGGACGAGTGGTCCAGGTGGTCCACCGGCCCGGTCATGTGCACCACGTCGTGGGCGTAGTCGACGTTGCCGAACGCGCGCCAGGCGACCTCGTTGTAGTCGTGCACGTCACAATCGGCGTCGACCACCACGATCAGCTTCGACAGCGACAGCAGGCCGGCGCCCCAGATCGCGTTCATCACCTTGTGCGCGTGCTTGGGGAACCGCTTGTGGATCGAGACGATGGCGCAGTTGTGGAACACCCCGGCCTCGGGCAGGTCGTAGTCCACGATCTCGGGAATGGTCAGCCTGATCAGCGGCCGGAAGATCCGCTCAGTCGCCTTGCCCAGCGGCCCGTCCTCCTGCGGCGGACGGCCGACCACGATGGACTGGTAGATCGGCTTCTCCCGGGTGGTCATCACGTCCACGTGCATGTAGGGAAACGGCTCGACCGGCGTGTAGAAGCCGGTGTGGTCGCCGAACGGGCCCTCGGGCAGCCGGGCGCCCGGTTCGACCCAGCCCTCCAGGACCACCTGCGCGTTGGCCGGCACCTGCAGCGGCACCGTCAGGCAGTCCACCAGCTCCACCCGTTCCCGCTGCAGGAACCCGGCGAACAGGTACTCGTCGATGTCGGCGGGCAGCGGCGCGGACGCGGCGTAGGTGACCGCCGGCGGGCAGCCGAACGCGATCGCCACCGGCAGCCGGTCGCCCCGGCGCTCGGCGATGGCGGCGTGCGAGGTGGAGTCCTTGTGGATCTGCCAGTGCAGGCTCACCGTCCGGCGATCCTGCTGCTGCAGCCGGTACATGCCCAAGTTGCGGGCGCCGGTCTCGGGATGCTTGGTGTGGGTCAGGCCGAGGTTGAGGAACACCCCGCCGTCCCCGGGCCAGGACCTGACCCCGGGCAGCAGGTCGAGGTCGACGTCCTCGCCGCGCAGCACGACCTCCTGGCAGCGGGCTCGCTTGCCGTGCCGCGGCGGGGCGTTGCGCAGCTGGGCGGCCTTGCCCAGCGCCTCCCGGAATCCTCCGAATCCCTGGGGCAGCTCCGGTTTGAGCAGGCCGGCGATCCGGTCGCCGATCTCGTCGAGGTCGGAGACCCCGAGCGCTCGGCACATTCGCGAGGTGGTGCCGAACAGGTTCATCAGCAGCGGCATCCTGCCCCGGGTGGGGTTCTCGAACAGCAGCGCCGGGCCACGGTCGCGCACGACCCTTTGCACGATGCCGGTGACTTCTAGATCTGGATCGACCGGCGCCTTGACCCGGACCAGCTCGCCGGAGCGTTCCAGGGCACGGACCAGGTCAGCCAGATCGGTGTACGCCACCGTGTCAGTATCCCTGCCTGCCTAATCCGGCGCCGTCAGGCCGCGAACGACCTAAGCTGGTTGACATGCTCCTCAAGCTGGGTGGCCTCTTCTTCCTCGTCAGTGTGGTGTTCTGGCTCTGGGCGATCTTCGATTCGCTGACCTGCGACGACAAGCGGGTGCGCAACCTGCCCCGGTGGGGGTGGGTGGTGGTGATCCTGGTGTTCCTGGAGTTCGGCGCGCTGGCCTGGGTGATCTTCGGCCGGCCCCGCGGCGGGCAGCTGGCCGCCCGCGGCAGCAAGACCCAGCCACCCCGCAGCGGGCCGGTCGGCCCCGACGACGATCCGGACTTCCTGCGCAACATCAAGGGGCCCTGAGCGGTTGCCGCTAACTCAACCCGGCGGCGCAGGCTCAACCGTGCCGACTAGCCCCAACCCGCGCTAGCCCAACCCGGAGCTAGGTCAACCCGGAGCTAGGTCAACCCGGCGTAGGAGTGCAGGCCGGAGATGACGATGTTGACGACGAAGAAGTTGAACGTCATGGCCCCGAAGCCGAGCAGGTTGATGTAGGCCGCCCGGTTGCCCTTCCAGCCGGCCGTCGCGCGGGCATGCAGGTACATGGCGTAGACGACCCAGGCGATGAAGGCCCAGGTCTCCTTCGGGTCCCAGCCCCAGTACCGGCCCCAGGCCGCCTCGGCCCAGATGGCGCCGAAGATGACCCCCGCGGTGTAGATCGGGAACGCGAACGCCACCGTCCGGTAGGCGGCCTTGTCCAGCGTCCCGGCCGCCGGCAGCCGGGAGCCCAGCGCGGCTAGCCGGGCCGGAGCCGTCCCGGCCGCGGCGTGCCGCTCGAAGCGGGACCGCACCAGGTACATCGCGGTGATCGCCGCCGAGGTCAGCAGGATCCCCTCGGCGACCGCGACCGCGGAGACATGGATGGCCAGCCAGTACGACTGCAGCGCCGGCACCAGCTTGGACGCCTTGGTGTAGAGCGTGCCGGCCAGGAACATCACCAGCAGCACCGGCATCATCACGAACAGGCCGAGGTAGCGCAGCTGCGGCATCTTGACCAGGGTGGCAAGCCAGGCCACCGTCGCCATCAGGCCCACCACCAGGGTGAACTCGTACATGTTGCCCCACGGCACCCGGTCCACCGCGATGCCCCGGAGGGTGACACAGGCCAGGTGGAACGCCGCTGCCAGCACCGTCAGCCCGACCGCCGCGCGACCCCAGCGCCGGCCGGCCGGGCCACCGGACTCGACCGAGCCGGCGCCGTAGCGGGGCTGATCGGGCGCCGGGCTCAACCCGCTGGCGGGCTCGCTGGCCGGCTCGCTGGCCGAATCGCTGGCCGAATCGCTGGCCGAATCGCTGCCGCCGACCAGCGCCGGCCGCCGGACAGCGCCGCTTGAGACGGCGCCGCTTGAGACGGAGCCGCTCTGGACGGCGCTGGTCTGGGCGATCCGGCCGTTCTTGCCGAAGGCGTACTCGCCGGTGTAGGCCACCACGGCGAGCATGTAGGTGCCGGTGGCCGCCGTCCACAGTGATTCGGACAACGAAGCCAGGCCGTCGAGGGCCATCTCAGTCCTTTCCCGCGCCGATCTTCTCGGCAGCCGCCGATGATGGCGCCACCGTGGCAGGCGGCGGGCCGGCGTCCAGAACCGCCGCCAGCTCCGTGACGATCGCCTGGAACTCGGTGCTGAAGTTCCCGCCGTCGTTGCGAGCCAAACCGCCTGCCGATACCACCCTACGAGCCGAGGCGTCCGGTGCGGCAATGCGCACCCACAGCCGGCGCCGGCGGACTGCCAGCGAGCCCAGCAGGCCTGCCACCATCAGGATCGACGCGATCAGCAACCCGGTCTGGGCCGGGTCGTGCGAGACCTGCAGGTTGGCCCATTGGCGGTAGCCGTCGAAGCGGATCACGGTGCCGTCCGGCAGCGTCAGCGACTGCCCGACCGCCAGGTTCTTCGCGCCCACCTGCTTGAGCTTGCCGGCAGCGATCTGCTTCTGGTCGAGGGAGTAGACCGACTGCGGTTTGCCCCCCGGGTTCAGCTCGCCGGTGTAGGCGAGCACGGCCAGCACCGGGTTGGTGGCCTGCGGCGCGAGCGAGCTGACGACGCCGCCGCTGATGACCGGAGTGGGCGCGAAGACGGCGCTCAATCCGAGGTCGTCGTCCTCGGTGGCGTCCCGGCCCGGCAGCTTGAAGGCGCCTTCGCTGGTCAGCACCTCGTCCTGGGGCAGGAACGCCTGGGTGTCGGTGACCGGGGTGCGGCCCGGCCGGGTGATGGTCACGGTCGGCGAGAAGCCGTGGTTGAGCAGGTAGACCCGGTCGCCCTTGAGCCGCAGCGGATGGTTGACCGTGATGACCCCGCGCCGGGGCTCGGCGGCCAGGTCCTCGGAGTAGGTGATGTCGGCCTTGAACTGGGCCGGCGTGCCGTCCTCGCGGTAGCTGGCGGTGAACTTGTCGAGCCGGTCGATGCAGAAGTCGGCCAGCGTGCCGGACCCGGCCAAGCGTCCGGCGGAGAAGGAGTCGTAGGAGATGGGGCGGTTGCAGAAGCCCGAGCCCTCGGTGGTGACGATCGAGCCCTCGTAGCTGAGCGACCGGCCGGCGGCGATCAGGACCAGGGCGGCCAGCAGCGAGACGTGGAACAGCAGGTTGCCGGCCTCCCGGCTGTAGCCCTTCTCGGCCGAGACGGCCACCGCGCCGCTCTCCTCGGTGCGGACTGCCGTGCGCCAGCGCGGCCGCAGCGAGCGGGTGATCCGGGCTGCGGCCTCGTCGGCATCGAGGCCGGTGCTCAGCGTGGCGTTCTCGGCAAGCCGGTCCAGGTGGCGGGGAGCCTTGAGCGGCCGGGCGCGCAGGGCCCGGGCGTAGACAGCGATCCGGGGAATCAGGCAGCCGATCAGCGAGGCGAACAGCAGCAGGTAGACCGCCGAGAACCAGATCGAGCCGAAGACGTCGAAGGCGCCGATCCGGTCCAGGAACCGGCCCCAGGCGCCATGGGTGGCCAGGTACTGCTGCACCTTCGGCGGGTTGAGCGGTCGTTGCGGCAGCAGCGAGCCGGGCACCGAGGCCAGCGCCAGCAGGAACAGCAGCACCAGCGCGGTCCGCATCGACACCAGCCGCCGCCAGAGCTGGCGAACCGGACGCGGCAGCCGCAGCGGGGTGGTCATCTACAGCCCTGATCCGACGCCGACGCCGGCGAACTGCAGCCGCAGGTAGTTCATCCAGTGATCCCAGACCCCGCTGAGCAGCAGCACCCCCATCACGATCAGCACGGCGCCGCCGATCTGGCTGACCAGCCGGGCGTGCCGGCGCACGACGGCCAGCGCGCCGCTGACCCAGCCGAGGCCGGCCGCGACCAGCAGGAAGGGCACGCCCAGCCCCAGGCAGTACGCCGCCGACAGCAGCGCGCCGCGGGCGGCCGTGCCCTCGGTGGCGGCCAGGGCGTACACGGCGCCGAAGGTCGGGGTCAGGCACGGCGTCCAGGCCAGCCCGAAGGTGAGCCCCAGCAGCGGGGCGCCGAGCAGGCCGGCTTGCGGCAGCCGGTGCAGCTTCACCTCCCGCTGCAGGAACCGGAACCTGCCCAGGAACACCAGGCCCATCCCGATCGTGACGACGCCGAAGATCCGTTCCAGCAGCAGCCGGTGCACGTTGATGGTGGAGCCGAGGGTGCCGAACAGCGCCCCGGTGGCGACGAACACCGCGGTGAAGCCCAGCACGAACAGCAGCGCCCCGCCGACCATCCGGCGCTGCCGGCGGGCGGTCCGCACCGCGCCGGCGCTCTCACCGGCGCTGTTGCCGAGGTTGTCGCCGAGGTTGTCGCCGGCCAGGCCCGCGACGTAGGAGAGGTAGCCCGGCACCAGCGGCAGCACGCACGGTGACAGGAAGCCGAGCACGCCGACCAGCATCGCCACGCCCGCGGCCGGGATCAGCGCGCCGTCGGTGACGGTGCTGCTGAACCCGCTGGCGAGCACGGCCTTGCCCACCGCTCAGGCCTCTTCGGTCAGCTCGTCGAGCGCCGGAGTGAGGTCCTTCGGCAGCACCGAGCCGACGTAGACCGCCGCGACCCTGCCCTGCTTGTCGATCACCACGGTCGAGGGCAGGGCGGCCATCGGCACGTCCCCGAGCTGGATGGCGGTCCGGGCTGCCTCGTCGTAGACCACGGGGAAGGTGATGCCCTTGTCCTTGAGCCAGGACTGCGCGGCGCTCTTGGACGGATCCTTGAC
>NZ_DASVSG010000091.1:0-8896 GCF_036388195.1 Jatrophihabitans sp.
CATCTTCAAGATGGAGAAGGCGGAGCTCCGCCGGATGCGCCGCAAGGTGCAGATCATCTTCCAGGACCCCTTCTCGTCGCTGAACCCGCGGATGACGATCGGCGACACGATCCGCGAGGTGCTGTCGATCCACAAGATCGCGACCGGGCAGAAGGCGAACGACCGCGTCGCCGAGTTGCTGCGCGTGGTGGGGCTGCGGCCGGAGCACTCGGTGAGGTATCCGCACGAGTTCTCGGGCGGGCAGCGGCAGCGCATCGGGATCGCGCGGGCCCTGGCGCTCGAACCGAAGGTGCTGGTGCTCGACGAGCCGGTGTCGGCGCTGGACGTCTCGATCCAGGCCGGCGTGCTGAACCTGCTGGAGGACCTCAAGGTCCGCCTCGGCCTGTCCTACCTGTTCGTCGCCCACGACCTGTCGGTGGTGCGGCACGTCGCCGACCGAGGGCTCGATCACCGTGCACGGCAAGGACGTCGGCGGCCTGGGGCGCAAGGAGCGCAAGGCGCTGCGCCGGGACATCCAGGTGGTCTTCCAGGACCCGCTGTCCTCGCTGGACCCGCGGCTGCCCGTCGGCGACATCATCGACGAGCCGCTGCGCGCCTTCGGGGTCGGCGAGCGGGAGCGCAAGGCGCGGGTCAGCGAGCTGCTGCAGCTGGTGGGGCTGGCCCCGGAGCACGCCAACCGGTACCCGGCGGACTTCTCCGGCGGCCAGCGGCAGCGGATCGGCATCGCCCGCGCGCTGGCGCTGGAGCCGAAGCTGCTGGTGCTCGACGAGCCGGTCTCGGCCCTCGACGTGTCGATCCAGGCCGGTGTGCTCAACCTGCTGGAGGAGCTCAAGGTCCGGCTGGGGCTGGCCTACCTCTTCGTGGCGCACGACCTGTCGGTGGTCCGCCACATCGCCGACCGGGTCGCGGTGATGTACCTGGGCAAGGTCATGGAGCTGGCGCCCCGCGACACCCTGTACGCCACCCCGATGCACCCGTACACGCACTCGCTGATGTCCGCGGTGCCGGTGCCGGACCCGCGCAAGGAGGGCCGCCGCGAGCGGATCCTGCTGGTCGGCGACCTGCCCAGCCCGATCAACCCACCGTCCGGCTGCGTGTTCCACACCCGCTGCCCGAAGTACCGCTCGGTGCTGTCGGAGAGCGACCGGGAACGCTGCCGCTCGGAGGTGCCGGCCCTGGATGCCAAGGCGCCCATGCAGTTCGTGGCCTGCCACTTCCCGGAGGCGCGGGCCGATATCGCCTCCGGTGAGGACGCCGGGATCACCGGCGTCCAAGACGCCCCCGGCGCTTCTGCCGACGGCCGTGGCGCCGGAGCCACCGCGCTCTGACCACCCAGCGCGCGGGCCGGACGCTGGAATCGGCCCGTGCGTCGCGACTAGGTTGGCAGTGGTGACCCCAGACCTCCCGCCCGGACACGGCAGCCCGCTGCCCGCTCGGCGGCTGCTGCTGGTGCACGCCCATCCCGACGACGAGACCATCGGCACCGGCGCCACCATGGCCTCCTACGCCGCGGCCGGGGCGCACGTCACCCTGGTGACCTGCACCCTCGGTGAGGAGGGCGAGGTGCTGGCGCCCGAGCTGGCCCTGCTCGCCGTCGATCACGCCGACCAGCTGGGCGGCTGGCGGATCGCCGAGCTCGCCGCTGCGATGGCGGAGCTGGGCGTCACCGACCACCGGTTCCTCGGCGGCGCCGGCCGCTTTCGCGACAGCGGGATGATGGGGCACCCGGCCAACGCCAAGCCGCGCGCGTTCTGGCGCGCCAGCTCCGAGCCCGCGGTGTTCCAGGCCGCGGTGACCGCCCTGGTCGAGGTGATCCGCGAGGTGCGCCCGCAGGTGCTGGTCAGCTACGACGAAATCGGTGGCTACGGCCATCCGGATCACATCATGGCCCACCGGGTCGCCACCGCCGCCTTCGCCGCGGCCGCCGACCCGGGCTTTGCCGCCGCCGGCGCCGGTTGGCAGATCTCGAAGCTGTACTGGACGGCGACCCCCCGCTCGGTGCTGGCGGCCGGTCTGCAGGCGTTGCAGGCGGCGGACACCCCGTTCGCCGGCGTCGGCTCGGTGGACGACCTGCCGTTCGGGTGCGCTGACGAGCTGGTGACCGCGGCGGTCGTGGCCGAGGAGCACGCCGGCGCCAAGCTGCGGGCGCTGGCCGCCCACCGCACCCAGGTCACGGTGGCAGGCTCGTTCTTCGCGCTGTCGAACTACCTGGGCCAGCAGTCGACGGGCACCGAGTACTTCCGGCTGGTCCTCGGCAGCCCCGGCGGCGAGCGCGACGCTGAGGGCCGTGAGACCGATCTGTTCGGCGGGATCGCCGAGGATCGGCTCGCCGGCCGTTCGACGGGCGCCGGCCGTTCGACGGGCGCCGGCAGTTCGACGGGCGCCGGCAGTTCGACGGGCGCCGGCACTTCGACGGGCGCCGGATGAGTCGGCAGGGACCCGGCGGGCCGGCAGCCCGGGCCGGCGGGCCGGCAGCCTCCCCCCGGGCCGGTGGGCCGGCCGTCCGCCCCCATGCCGGTGTGCTGGTCCTGGGCTACCTGCTGTTCGCCGCCGCCGGAGCGCTGAGCGCGGTGATCGAGGTGCTGCTGGTGCCCAGCCGGATCGGACAGACGCTGATCCCGCTGGCCCCCGTGCTGGCGGTGCTCAGCAATGTGGCCCTGCCGGCCATCTCGCGCGGCCTGACCGACACGGTGCTCTCGGCGGTGCCGCCGGTGGCCGGCTGGCTGGTGACCACCTTCCTGCTGGCCAGCGCCACCCCCGAGGGCGATGTGCTGCTGCCGGCCGGTGATACGGCCTACATCTCCTACTCGCTGCTCGGCTTCGGCACCCTGGCCGGTATGGTCACCCTCTGGCGGGCCAGCCGCCCGGGGCCCTGGACCGGCCGGTGGCTCAGATCGCGGCTGGCGCGATCCGGTAGTGGTAGCGATGGTGCTCGATGAATCCCAGCTGCTGGTAGAGCGCCAAGGCCCCGGAGTTGCCCTCGTCGACCTGCAGGTAGCAGGCGGTCGCTCCCTGCTGGCGCCCCCACTCCGCCAGCGCCCGCATCAGCGTGCTGGCCACCCCGCAGCGGCGGTGCTCCGGGGCGACCTCGACAGCGGTCACACCCAGCCAGCCCTCGTCCACCGCGCCCCGGGCGATGCCGGCCAGCGAGCCGTCCCGGCTGAGCGAGGCGAAGCTGACCCGGTCATGGCGGGTGAGCAGCCGCACCGCGTGCTCGGGCAGCGAACCGCCGCGGTAGTGGTAACCGGCCAGCCAGGCCGCTGACGGCGTCGCTGCCAGCTCCACCGGCTCACCCGGGCCGGAGCCGGGCCCGGACGCGGCATCGATCGGCGCCGTCAGCATGATGGTGGGCCGTTCCAGCGTCCAGCAGCGGCCGGCCAGCTCGGCATCGAGCAGCCCACGAGCCGGCAGCGGCAGCTGGACCTGCAACGGCAGCCCGCGCTCGGCGTAGAACCGGCCCGCCTCGGCCAGCAGCTCCGGCAGCGGCCGGCGCGGGGTGACCAGCGGCAGCACCGAATTCGCCCGGCCGGTCCAGCCCTGGTCGGCGTGCAGCTGCCAGCCGTCCAGGTCGACCACCTCGGCCGCCCGCCAGCCACGGCGGGCCACCCGTTCCAGCTCCAGGATCTGGCGTCGGTGCGGGGCGACCACCCGCGCGGCCACGATCGCGGCCCGGTCGATGGTGACCGGGCCGTGCGCACCGGCCACGACGGCCGTGGTGGCCGTGAGGCAGGCCAGCTCGCCGACGACGTCGGACAACGGCGGGACAGACCCGTCCTGGCGCCGATAACGTACAACCACCCGCCGCCCCACGAGCCTTGCAGACAGCATGACCGGCATACTATGCAGCGACGTGATGATGTACCCCCTGCGACAGCACCAACCCGTACCGGGAGGACCTTCCAGTGACCTACGTGATCGCCGAACCCTGCGTCGATGTGCTGGACAAGGCATGTATCGAGGAGTGCCCGGTCGACTGCATCTATGAGGGCGGGCGGATGCTCTACATCCATCCGGACGAGTGCGTGGACTGCGGCGCGTGCGAGCCGGTGTGCCCGGTCGAGGCGATCTTCTACGAGGACGACGTGCCGGAGAAGTGGCGGGAGTACACCCAGGCCAACGTCGACTTCTTCGACGAGCTGGGCTCGCCCGGGGGCGCGTCCAAGGTGGGCAAGACCGAGGCCGACCCGGCCTTCATCATGGCCCTGCCCCCGCAGGCCGGCGAGCACTAGGACGAGCTCCGCTGAGCCGGCGGCCTCAGTGCAGCGTGGCTGCCACGGCTGAGCTGCTGGCGGCGCCGTCGTCCTTCCAGCCGCCGGAGTAGCTCCAGCGCTTGCCGTCGTGGCGCACCGTCTCGATGCCCAGCCGATCGGCGTTGCAGACCAGCCACGCCGCGGTCGCCCAGCCGGCGTCGGGCACCGTCACGGTCTTCCCGGCCACCGTCGGCTTGGCGACCGGCAGGTCGCGGGTCAGCGCAGCCGTCACCACGGCGGGGGTGGCCGAGCGGTCGGGCTTGTCGAACCGGCAGGTCACCCCGGCCGGGGTCTGGCCGTACAGCGCGTCCGTGATCGCCTGCGCCTGGGCCTCGTGCCGGGCGTAGGCCGAGCCGTCGGCGGAGAACTGCACGGTCTGCACCACGGTGGCCAGCGAGTCCTCCTGCCAGTTCGGCACCCGCACGACCGCGTCCAGGAACTTGCCGGTCGCGTAGTGCACGTCGGCGATCTGGTCGGCTGTGCCCCAGCCCTGGGAGGGCCGCTGCTGCAGGATGCCCACCGAGTCCCGGTCACCCTGGCCGGGTGGGATGTTGCGCAGCTTGGACTCCTGCAGGGCGGCCCCGATGGTCAGCACCGCTGCCCGTTCGGGTAGCTCGCGCTTGAGCACCATCCCGACGATCACAGAAGCGACCTGCGCCTGGTCCAGCTGCAGGGTGTAGCTGCCGAAGTCGCAGCCAGCCGGCCTGACCACCGACTGGGCAGCCCGCCAGAGCGTCCGGGCGCCGAAGGCAAGGGCGCCCACGACGACCACCACGACCACCAGGGCGGTGGTACCGCGCTGTGCTCGACCTGACACTCGCCCTGCCCGTCCGATCCTGATACCCGGCTAGTTGGCGTGCAGAGCGGTGTTCAACGTGATACCCGTGCCGGTGCGCTGCCGGATCTCCAGCGCGCCGGTCACCGAGTTCTGCCAGAACTGCAGCCCGGACTGCCCAGAGAACTCCGCGGCCTTGCGAACGGTTCCATCCGGCAGCACCACCTTGGAGCCCGCTGTGACGTACGTTCCGGCGGCCACCACGCAGTCATCGCCCAGCGAGATCCCGATGCCGGCGTTCGCGCCGATCAGGCAGCGCCGGCCCACCGAGATCACCTCCTTGCCGCCTCCGGACAGGGTTCCCATGATCGAGGCGCCGCCGCCGACGTCCGAGCCGTCGCCGACCACCACCCCGGCCGAGATCCGGCCCTCGACCATCGAGGCGCCGAGCGTGCCCGCGTTGTAGTTGACGAAGCCCTCGTGCATCACGGTGGTGCCCGCGGCCAGGTGAGCGCCCAGGCGCACCCGGTCGGCGTCGGCGATCCGCACTCCGGTGGGCACCACGTAGTCCACCATCCGCGGGAACTTGTCGACGCCGTAGACGGTGACCGGGCCCCGGGAGCGCAGCCTGGTCCGCACCTGGTCGAAGCCGGCGACCGCGCACGGCCCGTGGTTGGTCCACACCACGTTGGTCAGCAGCCCGAAGACCCCGGTGAGGTTCAGGCCGTGCGGCACGACCAGCCGGTGCGAGAGCAGGTGCAGGCGCAGGTAGACATCCGCGGCGTCGACCGGCTCGGCGGCCAGCTCCAGCTCCCTGGACAGCACCTCGGTGCGCACCCCGCGCAGCTCGTCGACACCGGCCAGCGCCGACAGCTCGTCCGGGGCGGTGGCGTCCGGGCCGGGACGCCCGAGGGCGGGGCTGGGGTAGTAGACGTCCAGGACGGAGCCGTCCTCGGCGATGCTGGCCACGCCGAAGCCGTGGGCGTGAGTGCTGGGCTGGCTGTCTGCGCTGGTGGTCACGCCGACACCCTAACCATCCCAGTCCGGACAGGCGCGGACTAACCTGCTGGCCGTGACCACAACCGCCGCCCAGCCGTCCGGGCCCGCCGTCCTGCAGCTGAGCCGCTCGGCGGCGCAGCTCACCGCCGACCTGGTCGACATCGAGTCGGTCTCCGGCGATGAGGCCCGGATCACCGACGCGGTGGAGGCCGCCGCCCGCCGGCACGGCTCGCTGTCGGTGCGACGGCTGGGCAACGTGGTGATCGCCCGCACCGAGCTGGGACGCCCGGAGCGGGTGGTGCTGGCCGGGCACCTGGACACGGTGCCGATCGCGGGCAACCTGCCGTCCCGGGTCGCCGACGGCCGGCTGCACGGCTGCGGCGCGTCGGACATGAAGTCCGGGGTGGCGCTGCAGCTGCGGATGCTGGAGCTGGTCGGTTCCGGGGCGCTGGAGCCCGCTGTCGACCTGACCTGGCTGTTCTACGACTGCGAGGAGGTGGAGGCGGCGCGCAACGGCCTGAACCGGGTCGCCGCCGAGCACCCGGAGCTGCTGCGGGCCGACCTGGCGATCCTGCTGGAGCCGACGAACGGCGCCGTCGAAGGTGGCTGCCAGGGCACCATGCGCGCCCAGCTGAGCATCGCCGGAACCCGCGCCCACAGCGCCCGGGGCTGGCTCGGCAGCAATGCCATCCACCTTGCGGCGCCGGTGCTGCAGCGGCTGGCCGACTACCGCGCCCGGGAGGTGGAGGTCGAGGGGCTGACCTACCGGGAGGGGCTGAACGCGGTGTTCATCGAGGGCGGGGTGGCCGGCAACGTGATCCCCGACCGCTGCCTGATCACCGTCAACTACCGGTTCGCGCCGGACCGGTCCGAGGCCGAGGCCGAGGCGCACCTGCGCTCGGTGTTCGACGGGGTCGAGCTGGCCGTCCTGGATTCGGCGCCGGCGGCGCGTCCGGGGCTGGACCGGCCGCTGGCCCAGCGAGCCGTTGCCGCGCTCGGTGGCGAGGTCGCCGCGAAGCTCGGCTGGACCGACGTGGCCCGGTTCAGCGCGCTCGGCATCCCCGCTCTGAACTTCAGCCCCGGTGACCCGGACCTGGCGCACCGGGCCGATGAATCGGTGGAGCTGGCGCAGCTGGAGCGCTGCGAGCGGTTGCTGGCCGGCTTCCTGGGGCAACGTCGCGAGGCCGGGACGAACTAGGGTGTCGAGATGACCAACGGACGTCCTGACGGCAAGCTGCCGGCCGAGCGGCACCGCGGGCCGGTGAGGTTCCGGCGCGGCCAGGTCGAGCCCGACGCCGCTACCACCGACCAGCGGCTGCTGGACTCCGGCGGCCCGACCGACTGGCTGCACACCGATCCGTGGCGGGTGCTGCGCATCCAGTCGGAGTTCGTCGAGGGGTTCGGCCTGCTTGCCGAGCTAGGGCCGGCGGTCTCGGTGTTCGGTTCGGCCCGCACCGGCGCCGAGCACCCGGAATACCAGCAGGCCCGGCAGCTGGGCGCGGCGCTGGCCAGGGCCGGCTACGCGGTGATCACCGGTGGCGGCCCGGGCGCCATGGAGGCCGCCAACCGGGGCGCCTCCGAAGCCGGCGGCACCTCGGTCGGCCTGGGCATCGAGCTGCCCTTCGAGCAGCGGCTCAACGACTGGGTCGACATCGGGCTGAACTTCCGGTACTTCTTCGCCCGCAAGACGATGTTCGTCAAGTACGCCCAGGCGTTCGTGATCCTGCCCGGCGGGTTCGGCACCCTGGACGAGCTGTTCGAGGCACTGACCCTGGTGCAGACCCGCAAGGTCACCCGGTTCCCGGTGATCCTGTTCGGCGAGCGGTACTGGTCGGGGCTGCTGGACTGGATCCGCGACACGGTGCTGCCGGAGGCGAAGATCGGGGCGGCGGACCTGGAGCTGATCCGGGTCACCTCCGACGTCGAGGAGGCGGTGTCTCTGATCGTCAACGCCGATGCGCACCGGTCGGCGCAGGAGCTCAACGAGAACGCCGCGCATGCCGAGTCCGAATCGGCCGGGGCCGGCGATGCCCAGTAGCCCCCGCTAGCCCGATGGCCTCGATCTGCGTCTTCTGCGCGTCCTCGCCCGGCATCGAGGAGTCCTACCTGAAGCTGGCCGCCGAGGTCGGCGCCCGGATCGGCGACGGCGGCCACCAGCTCGTCTCCGGCGGCGGCCGGGTCTCGATGATGGGGGAGGTGGCTGCCGCCGCGCGGGCGCACGGCGCTCGCACGCTCGGGGTGATCCCGCGGCACCTGGTGGACTACGAGGTGGCCGACACCGACTCCGACCGGCTGGTGGTGGTGGAGACCATGCGCGAGCGCAAGGCGGTGATGGACGCCCATGCCGATGCGTTCCTGGTGCTGCCCGGCGGCATCGGGACCCTGGAGGAGTTCTTCGAGGTGTGGACCGCCGGTTCGCTGGGCATGCACCCCAAGCCGGTGATCGTGCTGGACCCGGACGGCTTCTACGCCCCGCTCTGGCAGTTCGTCGAGTCCCTGATCGAGCGCGGTTTCGTCCGGACGGCGGCCTGGCAGCAGCTGCGCCGGGTGGACTGCGTGGAGGCGGCCTTCGCGCTGATCTGACCGGACGGCGCGGGCAGGCCCTGTCGACGGTTGTCGGCCCGGCGTGCCAGGATCGTGCCCATGTTGCTGCTCGGCTACCTGCTGCTGGCCCTGGTGGTGGCGGCGCTGCTGTTCTACGGCATGGTGGCGCTGCTGCCGGGTGGCCTGTCGCTGACCCCGCAACGGGACAACCGGCCCTTCGAGCTGCCGGCCGACCGGCGGATGGTCCGGGCCGACCTCGACCGGGTGCGCATCCCGGTGGGCGTGCGGGGCTACCGGTTCGCCGAGACCGACGACCTGATCGACCGGC
>NZ_DASVSG010000092.1:0-8980 GCF_036388195.1 Jatrophihabitans sp.
TGAACTCGCCGACGCCGAGAGCCGTGGACGCCACCGGGTAGCTGACGCCGTCCTGGACGAGGTCCATGAAGAGCACGTAGTCACCTGCCGGGCAGCCGCGCAGTTGGGTGCTCACTCGCACGGCGTCGAACGCCGGACCGGTGCCGGAGACGCTCCCGTCGTACTGGTAGAACGCGCTGGTGCTGTGCGCGATCTTGAGGCGGGGCGCCGGCCCGGCGTTCGCGGTGGTGGCGGGCGCCAGCACCAGCATCGCGGCGCAGGCAGCGAGGGCGCTCGACAGGAATGTGCGCATGATGATCCGTCCCGTGGGGTAGTAGGTGGAACCGGGCGCACGTGAAGAACCGGCGCGGATGACTGTGAAGCGGACAGTACTAGTCCACGGCCATCGTCGCATGGCTCGACACGGGGCGCTCGGCGGCGGCCGCTCCAGCGACAGCCCCGCGGGGTGCCGGCTACCGTTCGCGGCGCCGGCGACACCGACAGCCCTGCGGGCGCCGGTTACCGCTCGCGGCGGCCGCTACAGCGACAGCAGGCCGAGGGGGTTGCCGTCGGTGACGTAGGTGGAGCCGTACGCGGCGGCGAGCCGGACCCAGCCCGGACCGGCATCGATGCCCACCTGGGAGTCCCGGGGGAGGAACCCCATCCTGGTGAGGGCGGTCAGCGCCCCCAGCCGGATCTGGACCGGATCCGCCGAGCCGTCCCCGGTGGCGGTCAGCACCACCGAGGCCAGTAGCGACTCCTGGCTCTGCCGGCTGGTGGCCCCGGCCGCGAGTTCGGCCCCGGAACGCACCAGGTCGCGGATCACCCGGTCCGGCACCACCTCGATCCGCCGCCAGCCCCGCCGGGGTGGCAACGCGCTCAGCCAGTGCGCGTCCTTGCCGGCCGGCGCAGGACCGGACCCGTCCACCCACCGCAGGAAGTCCGCCGCGGCGACGGTGATGTCGAAGGACGCGGCCGGCTCCGATTCGGCCGTGTCAGTGGCCAGCGTCCTGCCGGCCAGCACGTCATAGGGCAGCCGGACGAAGCCCGCGATCCGCTGCTCCGCGGCCCGGAACCGGATCATCGAGGCCGCGTCAATGGAGACCGCGCGCTGGGCCAGCGGCACGAAGTCGGCCAGGTGGGTGGGCGAGGCCAGGGTGCTCAGCACCGGGTCACTCCTGTCCCACCGGGCCGGCCGCCTGGCCCTGAGCAGCGGTCGCCTCGCCCCGGCCCGCCGCCGGGCCCTGAGCAGCAGTCCCCTGATCAGCCGGCTCGTCGAGGTAGCTGTTCAGGATGGCCTTCTCATCCGCCGTCAGCCGGCGCGGCCGATCGGTGGTGAAGTCGAAGGTCACCAGCGTGGTGACCGCCTTGGCAGCCAGGGTCTGCCCGTCGTAGACGTCATAGCGGACATCGAAGGACGCGCCCCGGATCCGCTCCACCCACAGCTCCAACCGCAACGGCTCAGGGTGGTAGACCACCGGGCGCAGGTAGGTGATCTCGTGATGGGTGACCAGGGTGCCGCCGGCGAAGGAGGAGTCGTAGCGGTCGAAGAACATCGACACCCGGGCCTGCTCGAGGTAGGCCAGGTAGGCGGTGTTGTTGACATGGCCGTAGGCGTCCATGTCCGACCACCGCATCGCGCAGCGAGCAATGAAGCGTGCCACCGGATGCAGCGCCCCTACCGTCGCTCGCTCATCGCCGGCTCAGTCGCGAGTCAGCTTGCGATAGGTGACGGCGTGCGGCCGCGCGGCATCAGCGCCCAACCGCTCCACCTTGTTCTTCTCATAGGACTCGAAGTTGCCCTCGAACCAGTACCACTGGGCCGGGTTGGAGTCGTTGCCCTCCCACGCCAGGATGTGGGTGGTGATCCGGTCCAGGAACCACCGGTCGTGGCTGATCACGACGGCGCAGCCCGGGAACTCCAGCAACGCGTTCTCCAGCGACCCGAGCGTCTCCACGTCGAGGTCGTTGGTGGGCTCGTCGAGCAGCAGCAGGTTGCCGCCCTCCTTCAGGGTCAGCGCCAGGTTCAGCCGGTTGCGCTCACCGCCGGACAGCACCCCGGCCGGCTTCTGCTGATCGGGACCCTTGAAGCCGAATGCCGAGACATAGGCGCGGCTGGGCATCTCGACCTGGCCGACCTTGATGTAGTCCAGGCCGTCGGAGACCACCTGCCAGACGTTCTTGGTCGCCTCGATCCCGCCCCGGTTCTGGTCGACATAGCTGACCTTGACCGTCTCGCCGACCCGGACCTCGCCGGAGTCGGGCTTCTCCAACCCGACGATCGTCTTGAACAGGGTGGTCTTGCCGACGCCGTTCGGGCCGATCACCCCGACGATGCCACCGCGAGGCAGCGAGAACGACAGGTCCTTGACCAGCACCCGGCCGTCGAAGCCCTTGTCGAGGTTGCTCACCTCGACCACCACGTTGCCCAGCCGGGGACCCGGCGGGATCTGGATCTCCTCGAAGTCGAGCTTGCGAGTCTTCTCCGCCTCGGCGGCCATCTCCTCATAGCGCTGCAGGCGGGCCTTGGACTTGGCCTGCCGGCCCTTGGCGTTCTGGCGCACCCACTCCAGCTCCTCGGTGAGCCGTCGCTGCAGCTTGGCGTCCTTCTTGCCCTCGATCTTGAGCCGTTCGGACTTCTTCTCCAGGTAGGTGGAGTAGTTGCCCTCGTAGGGATGCGCCCGGCCGCGGTCGAGCTCCAGGATCCATTGGGCGACGTTGTCCAGGAAGTACCGGTCGTGGGTGACGGCCAGGATGGTGCCCGGGTATTTGGCCAGGTGCTGCTCCAGCCACTGCACGCTCTCGGCGTCGAGGTGGTTGGTGGGCTCGTCGAGCAACAGCAGGTCGGGCTGCTCCAGCAGCAGCTTGCACAGCGCTACCCGGCGACGTTCGCCTCCGGACAGGTGGGTGACCTCCTCCTCACCGGGCGGGCAGCGCAGCGCGTCCATCGCCTGTTCGATCCGGGAGTCGAGCTCCCAGCCCTCGCCGTGCTCGATCTTCTCCATCAGCTCGCCCTGCTCGGCGAGCAGCGAGTCGAAGTCGGCGTCGGGCTCGCCCATCGCTGCGGAGACCTCTTCGAAGCGCGCGAGGTAGCCGCGCATCTCGGCCACCGCGGCTTCGACGTTCTCCCGGACCGTCTTGGTCTCATCCAGCGGCGGCTCCTGCTGCAGCAGGCCCACCGAGGCGCCGGGAGCGATCACGGCGTCGCCGTTGGACGCCTGGTCCAGGCCGGCCATGATCCTGAGGACAGTGGACTTGCCCGCGCCGTTCGGGCCTACCACGCCGATCTTGGCGCCGGGCAGGAAGGCGAGGGTGACATCGTCGAGGATGACCTTGTCGCCGTGTGCCTTGCGCACCTTGTGCATGGAGTAGATGTACTGAGCCACTGGTTGTCCCTGCCGCTGTCGAGTCGAGCCGTTCGGTTGGCTCCAGTGTCCCATCCACCAAAACCGCTGACGTCCACCCCCACCGCCGGTCGGCCGGGATGCGGCCCGCGCCGAGTTCGGCCACGGCGAGGGTGGGCGCCGGCGGGCCGCGAGGTCAGCCGATGGCCGCCAGCTCCGGGGAGGGGGCCTGCTCGTCCTCCACCGAATCGAGGCCGTCGATGAGCTCGTACCCCTGGTCCTCCGCCCGGATGGGCATGCCGTCGGCATCGAGCTCGACCGATCCGGAGAAGCCGTTCTTGCGCTTCTTGAACTCCGCGGTGCCCCGGGCCAGGTCATGCCCGATGGACTCCGGCTCGATCTCGTAGGCGATGTGGTTCGCCTCGTCCTTGACATACTGCCGGGAGAAGATCCGGCCGCTCACCACCACCGGATCCCCCTTCTTCAGCGAGGCGGCGACGTTCTCGGCGAACTCGCGCCAGAAGACCACGTTGACGAAGAACTTGTGGCCGTCCACCCACTGGCCGGTGTCGCGGTCCTTGCGGCGCTGGGTGCTGGCCACCCGGAAGGCCACCCGGGACAGGCCGGAGGCGGTGGGCCGGTTGGCGACCTCGTCGACCACATTGCCGACGATGGTGATGTTGGTTCCGTACACGGTGAGCTCCCTCTGATAGATCCGGGCCAAGCCCGGCGCCCCGTTCGGGTCGGTCTCACTCAATCGCGCAGGTCGGCTCGCCGGCGGGCCCCGAGGCCGAATGTGGATACCGCCGCGCGCTGTGGACGGCGAACAAGGGAAAGCGGGAACCGCCGAAAGACCGCCGCCGAAAGGACCGCCGCCGAAAGACCGCCGCCGAAAGGACCGCCGCTGAAGGACAGCCCGCTCAGACCGGCGGACCGGCCGCGGAGAACGATCTGCGGTAGGCAGTCGGCGCGACCCCGGTGTGGCGCTGGAAGTGATGGCGCAGCAGCGCGGCGGTTCCGAAGCCGGACCGGCGCGCGATCAGCTCGATCGGCTCATGGCCGGCTTCGAGCTGGCGCCGGGCAAGCAGCACCCGCTGGCGCAGCAGCCACGCGTGCGGAGTGGTGCCGGTGGCCTCGGCGAAGCGGCGCGCGAAGGTTCGCGGGCTCATGTTGACCCGGGCCGCCATGGAGTTGACGGTGTGCCCGGCGGGCAGTTCGGCGAGCAGCTCGTCCATCAGCTCGGATAACCCGTCGGAGCCGGCCGGCGGCAGCGGCGCCTCGATGTACTGCGCCTGGCCGCCGGCTCGGTGCGCGGGCATCACCATCCGGCGGGCCACCACGTTGGCCGCCTCGGCGCCGTGCTCGGCGCGCATGATGTGCAGGCACAGATCCAAGCCGGCCGCGGTGCCCGCCGAGGTGTAGACCCGCCCGTCAAGGACGTAGAGGGCGTTCGGGTCGACCTCGGCAGCGGGGAAGCGGGCGGCGAGCGCCGCGGCATCGCGCCAGTGCGTGGTGCACCGGCGGCCGTCCAGCAGGCCGGCCTCGCCGAGCGGGAAGGCGCCGCTGCACAGGCCCATGACTGCCGCTCCGTTGGCATGGGCCGCGGCCAGCGTGGCAGGAACCGCGGCGGGGGTTCCGCCCCTGGCGCCGGCGGACACGATCACCAGGTCGGCATCGAGGGCCTCGTCGAAGCGGTGACCGGTCGTGATGGTGAAGCCGTTCAAGGTCGGCACCGGCTGCTCGGTCTCCGATGCCACGACGAAGTCATAGACCGGCAGCCCGTCGTCGGAGCGGTCCATCCCGAACGCCTCGCACGTCACCCCGAACTCGAACGGGTGCATGCCCGGATAGATCAGCACGACGATCTTTCGCAAAGCCATCCGCTGATCATGCTCCCCGAAGTGGCAGGATCCCAGCGGTCGGCGCTATTTCTGCCAAATCTGGCAGGATCCCAACCACCCGGCAGCGGCCAAGGATGGGCTGATCGGACCGGTTCGATGAAGGGCGCCTGCCGCTAGCATGGCTGCGCAAGCCCTCGTAGCTCAGCGGATAGAGCTCCCGCCTTCTAAGCGGGCTGTCGCAGGTTCGAACCCTGCCGAGGGCGCATACCTGACCGCGCTCCGGGTCGCGGCGTTCCCGAAGGGTCAGCTCCCGGTCAGTCGAGTGGAGAAACCGCCCCAGGCGTCCTATTGAGCTCTACCTTCGCCCGCAACTTCTCGTACCTGCTGGAAGCCTGTGAAGTCAGCAATTGATAGAAGGTATAGAGCATCGTCAACACGTAAAGCGAAATGCCCATTCTGGCCATCGTATAGGCCCGTTGAAGAAGAGAATGAATGCAAGGTAAGCGATAACGATGCGTGCTTTTACCTCAGTTGATCGATGATCGCATCCAGCTCGCGGGCCAGCCGCAGGTCCAATTCGGTGAGACCGCCCGCGGAATGCGTCGACAGGCTCACCTCCACCGTCCGCCAGGACAGCCGCAGATCCGGGTGGTGATCCAGCCGTTCGGCGACCGGAGCCAGCTCGCCGATGAAGCGCACGGCGGTCAGGAACGAGTCGAATTCGACCGTCCGGACCAGGGCGTTTCCAGCCTGCGACCAGCCGGGGTCCAGCCCGCGCAAGCCGTCCTGCAGCTCCTCTGCGGTCAACAGCTTCCGGCTCATCCGCCTGCACCTCCTGGTCGCGCTGCCTCGCTGGCCGCTCGCGATGCCCGATTCTGCTCTACGCTTCGGCGTCGTGACCGAAAGAGAAGCCAAAGACGACAAGCTGGTCTGGATCGACTGCGAGATGACCGGGCTGGAGCTCAGCCGGGACGCGCTGATCGAGATCGCGGTGCTGGTGACCGACTCCGAGCTGAACGTGCTCGATGACGGCCTCGACATCGTCATCGGATGTGCCGACGACGTGCTGGAGACGATGGTCCCGTTCGTCCAGCAGATGCATGAGACCTCCGGGCTCACCGAGTTGGTCCGCAACTCCACGGTGACCCTCGGCCAGGCCGAGCAGCAGGTGCTCGACTACGTCAAACGGTTCGTCCCCGAGCCCCGGACCGCGCCGCTGTGCGGCAACTCGATCGCCACCGACCGCGGCTTCATCATCCGGGACATGCCCGAGCTCGATGCCTACCTGCACTACCGGATGATCGACGTCTCCTCGATCAAGGAGCTCGCCAGGCGCTGGTACCGCCGGGTGTACTTCGGCCAGCCCGCCAAGGGCCTGGCGCACCGGGCGCTGGCCGACATCCACGAGAGCGTCCAGGAGCTGCGTTACTACCGGGCGACGATCTTCGTGCCGCCGCCCGGGCCGACGAGCGAGGAGGTCGCTACCGCAGCCGCGGCCGTCCTCGGTGCCGGAGTCGGCGCCGGGCCGGCGGCCGATGCCGCAGCCGCAGGCGCGGCGCTGGCAGGTGTCGAGACCGGCGGGGAGACCACCATCGCCGCAGCCGCTGCCACGCTGGGCGCCGCGGCTGGGGCAGGCTCGGCCGCCGGTCCCAGCCTGGCGGCCGGGGCTGCCAGCGCGGTCGGCGACGCCGTGCCCGAGGCCGCCACCCCACCCGGTTCTGGGCATGCGGCCGACGCCGGGGACGGGTCCGACCCGGTCGTGCCGAAGGGCGGCCAGCCGCTAGACTGATCGGGCTGTGCCGGACGCCGCCGCGCCCGGCACAGCGATGGTGGGCGTAGCTCAGCTGGTAGAGCGCCGCGTTGTGGTCGCGGATGTCGCGGGTTCGAGTCCCGTCGCTCACCCCACGCGATCGAGCCCCTGACCCGCGCAGCCGCGGGCCGGGGGCTCTGTCGTTTTCCGTGCATCAGCTGCGAGCGGACCGGCTCAGCACCCTTGCGCGCAACCGGTGCAGGTGCGGCATCAGGCCATAGATGACGATCGGCACCGCGATGGTGGCCAGGACGAAGGTGCGCAGGACCGCCGACATCGTCGACAGCCAGCCGTCCAGCGCCAGGTTGAGGGCGGTCAGGGTCGGGAAGACGCAGATCCAGATCATCAGCGCCAGCTGGTGCTTGCTGGGCGGCGCGATCCGCGGGGCCGTGGGTTCGGACATGGGGAGCTCCTTCGGGATGTGGGGACGGGACAAGACCCGGGGCCGTCAGGCCACGAAGCCCTGGTTGAAGTCGCGGACGGCGTCCCGGACGTCCTCCTCGACCAGGTCGGCGTTGATGGCCATGGCGGCAGCGGAGCCCTCGCCGGCGGCGGTGATGAGCTGGGCGCGCGGATTGGCGACGTTGCCTGCCACCCACACCCCGGGGACGCTGGCCTGGCCGTGGGCGCCGGTGGCCACCCAGCCGTTCTCGTCGACCGCGCAGCCGAGACCGGCCAGGAGATCGTTGTTCGGCACGAACCGCGGCGGCACGAACAGGGCGTCCCGCCGGATGATCCGGCCGTCGTCCAGCTCCACACCGCACAACCGGTCGTCGCGGATCAGGACCTGCTGGACGCCGCCTTCGACGATCCCGATGGCCCTGGCCACCAGCTGGGACCGCTCGGCGTTGGTCAGGGTTCCGGCCGGGGCGAAGAACACCACGTCCTGCGCCCACTGCCGCACGAGCTGGACGTAGCGGACGGCCTCCGGCCCGCCACCGAGGACGCCGAGCTGCTGATCGCGCACCTCGTAGCCATGGCAGTACGGGCAGTGCAGCACGTCGCGACCCCAGCGCTCGCGCAGCCCCGGGATGTCCGGCAACTCGTCGCGCAGCCCCGTCGCCACCAGCAGCCGCCGCGCCGACACCCGCCGGCCGTCGGACAGCAGCACCGCGAACCCGGACCGGGAGCACCGGACCAGCTCCCGGACCACGCCGTCACAGATCGTGGCGCCATAGCTCCGCACCTCGTTCCGCCCGGCGGCCAGCAGCTCGCCGGGCGGCAGGCCGTCCCGGGAGAGGTACCCGTGCAGGTGCGCGGCGGGGGCGTTGCGGGGCGCGCCGCCGTCGACCACGAGCACCCGGCGACGGGCCCGGGCCAGCACCAGCGCCGCTGACAGTCCGGCGGCTCCGCCGCCGATGATCACTACGTCGTATTCGCTCATGTTCCCGAGACTGCGGCAGCGGTTCCCGGTCTGACAACTATCGTTGCTATTTCTGGGAATCGGAGGTGGAATGAGCCGGTGCCCGACACGACAGCGGCCGGCCCCGACCCCACAGCAGCGATGGCGGCCGGCTCCGACCCCAGCGCGGCGATCGCGGCCGCCCTCGACCGGGTCGGCGCGCGGTTGAAGCAGCTGCGCACCCAGCGCGGGGTGACCCTGACGGCTCTGGCGGAGGCGACCGGCATCTCCAAGAGCACCCTGTCGCGGCTGGAGACCGGCCAGCGGCGCGCCAGCCTGGAGCTGCTGCTCCCGCTCGCGCAGGCCTACCGGGTGCCCCTGGACGACCTGGTGGGAGCGCCGGAGGTGGGCGACCCACGGATCCGGCTCAAGCCGAGACGGGTCCACGGCCGCACCGTCCTGCCGCTGACCCGCCAGCCCGGCGGCCTGCAGGCGTGGAAGATCGTCGTCCCGCCGAGCAAGACCGAGCCACAGCCCAAGGCGCACGAGGGCCATGAGTGGCTCTACGTCCTGTCCGGGCGGATGCGCCTCATCCTGGGCGAGCACGACCTGGTGCTCGGCGCGGGCGAGGTGGCCGAGTTCGACACCCGGGTGCCGCACTGGT
>NZ_DASVSG010000093.1:0-8457 GCF_036388195.1 Jatrophihabitans sp.
CCCAGCGGCTGGCGGTCACCAGCGGGGGGACGATCCCCGACCGGGGCCTGTTCGGGGTCTTCCTCGTCGGCGACAAGGCGAGCAGGGTCGGAGAGCTCGACGAGGAGATGGTCTACGAGTCCCGGGTCGGTGAGGTGTTCCTGCTCGGGTCCTCGTCCTGGCGGATCGAGGACATCACCCACGATCGGGTCCTGGTCAGCCCCGCGCCCGGGCAGGCGGGCAAGATGCCGTTCTGGAAGGGCGATTCGCTGGGCCGGCCGGTCGAGCTGGGCCGGGCGCTGGGCGCGTTCGTGCGCGAGCTCGGCAGCGCCGCCCAGCCCGAGGCGCTCCAGCGCGCCCGCACCGCCGGCCTGGACGAGTGGGCCGCGGCCAACCTGGTCGGCTACCTCACCGAACAGCGAGCGGCCACCGGCCACCTGCCCACCGACCGGACGATCGTCGTGGAGCGGTTCCGCGACGAGCTCGGTGACTGGCGGCTGGTCATCCATTCCCCGTTCGGCGCCCCGGTCAACGCGCCGTGGGCGCTGGCGATCTCGGCCGCGCTGCGCGAACGGCACGGCCTGGACGTGCAGTCGATGCACTCCGACGACGGCATCGTGCTCCGGCTGCCCGACACCACCGCCGAGGCCCCCGGCACCGACATCGCGGTCTTCGACCCCGCGGAGGTCGGCGGGCTGGTCACCGGCGAGGTGACCAATTCCGCGCTGTTCGCCTCCCGGTTCCGCGAGTGCGCGGCCCGCTCGCTGCTGCTTCCCAAACGGGACCCGCGCCGGCGCGCGCCGCTGTGGCAGCAACGCCAGCGGGCCAATGCCCTGATGCAGGTGGCCCGGGACTACGGGCAGTTCCCGGTCGTGCTGGAAGCCATGCGCGAATGCCTGCAGGACGTCTATGACCTGCCGGGGCTGACCGAGCTGATGCGCCAGCTGAACAGCCGGGAGATCCGGCTGGTCGAGGTCGAGACCGCCAGCCCCTCGCCGTTCTCGCAGTCCCTGCTGTTCAGCTACGTGGGCATGTTCCTCTACGACACCGACGCGCCGCTGGCCGAGCGCCGGGCCCAGGCGCTGACCCTGGACACCTCGCTGCTGGCCGAGCTGATGGGCTCGCCGGACCTGCGCGACCTGCTCGACGAGAACGCCATCGCCGAATCGATCGCCGACGCGCAGCGGCTCAGCGAGCAACGCCAGGTGCGCGGCCCGGACCAGACCCATGACCTGCTGCGGGAGGTCGGTGACCTCAGCACCGCCGAGGCACTCGCCCGTGGCGCCACCGAAGCCGACCTGGAACAGCTGCGATCCACCCGCCGGGTGATCACCGTCCGGATCGCCGGCGAGCTGCGCTGGCTGACGATCGAGGACTCCGGCAGGGTGCGTGACGCTCTCGGCGTGGCGCTGCCGGTCGGGATCCCCGAGGCCTTCACCGAACTGGTCGCCGACCCGCTCGGGGACCTGCTGTCCCGGTATGCCCGGACGCACGGCCCGTTCGTGATCGCCGAACCGGCGGCCCGGTTGGGCCTGGGCACGGCCGTCGTCCAGGCCGGGCTGGAGCGGCTGGTCGCCACCGGGCAGGTGGTGGCCGGCGAGTTCACACCGGGCCGGACCGGGCGCGAGTACTGCGGCGCCGCCATGCTGCGCACCATCCGGCGGCGGTCGCTGGCCGCGCTGCGCAAGGAGGTGGAGCCGGCTCCGCAAGCGGTGCTGGCCCGGTTCCTGCCGGAGTGGCAGGGCGTCGGTGGCGGCCGTCGTGGCCGGGGCATCGAGGGCCTGGCCCGGGTGATCGAACAGCTGGCCGGGGTCGCGGTGCCGGCCAGCGCGTTGGAGAGCCTCGTGCTGCCGGCCCGGCTGTCGGACTACTCGCCGTCGCTGCTGGACGAGCTCACCAGCTCCGGCGAAGTGCTGTGGTGCGGAGCCGGGGCGCTGGCCGGCAACGACGGCTGGCTGACGCTGATCCCGGCGTCGGCAGCCGGGGAGCTGCTGCCCCCGGTCGCCGACATCGAGCTGACTCCGGTGCACAAGGCCGTCCTGGCCGCGCTGGACGGTGAGCAGGCGCTGTTCGTGCGGGCGATCGGCGACCGGGTCCGCGCTGAGCTGGCCGGTTCCGCTGAACCGGCCGGCGCCGCTGGGCTGGCCGGCGCCCCGGAGCGCCCCGATACCGCGGGGGTGTCCGAGGCTGACCTGATCCGCGCGATCTGGGACCTGGCGTTCGCAGGACTGCTCACCAACGACACGCTGGCGCCGGTGCGCGCCCGGCTCGGTGGCGGCCGTACCGCGCATGCCCGGCGCCCGGCCGCTCCCCGAGCCAGGTACGGCCGTTTCAACCTGGCCGGAGCCGCGCTGGCGGCGGCCGGACGGCAACCGGTGGCCAGCCTTCCCGGGCGCTGGTCCCGGCTGCCCGACCGCAGTCCGGACGATGCCCACCGGGCGCTGCTGCGCACCGAGGTGCTGCTGGACCGCTACGGCATCCTGACCCGCGGCGAGGTGGCCGCCGAAGGGGTGACCGGCGGGTTCTCGGCGGTCTATCCGGTGCTCCGGCAGGGCGAGGATGCCGGCCGGTACCGGCGCGGCTACTTCGTCGAGGGCTTGGGCGCCGCCCAGTTCGGGCTCACCGGCGCGATCGACCGGCTGCGCAGCTTGACGACCGCCTATGAGCGGGGCGAGTCAGCCCAGTCCGAGGCGCTGGTGCTGGCAGCCACCGACCCGGCGAACCCGTACGGAGCGGCCCTGAACTGGCCGGGCCGGGTGCACCTGCCGGACCTGGAGGCCGGCAAGCGCGGTCACCAGCCCGCACGCAAGGCCGGCGCCCTGGTGGTGCTGGTGGACGGCGAATGCGTGCTGTATGTCGAGCGGGGCGGCAAGACGCTGCTGTCCTTCACCACGCAGGGGAGCCTGCTGCAGGCCGCGGCCGCGGCGCTGGCGGTCAGCGCCCGGGCCGGCTCGCTGGGCAAGCTGCACGTCGAATCGGCCGACGGCGACCCGATCGTGGCCTCGGCGCTGGGCCATGCCCTGGAACAGGCCGGCTTCCGGCCCTCGCCCCGCGGCCTGCGATTGCGGGCGTGAGCTAGGTGCCCGAGGGCGACACCATCTACATCGCCTGCCAGCGGCTGCATGCGGCCCTGGCCGGGCGGCCGGTGACCCGGTTCGACCTGCGCACCTCCGCCCTGGCGCTGGCGGATCTGACCGGCGCCACCGTCACCGAGGTGGTGCCGCGCGGCAAGCACATCCTGATGAGGTTCTCCACCGGGCAGACCCTGCACAGCCATCTCCGGATGGACGGCAGTTGGCTGGTCGGCCCGGCCACGGCACGGCCACGCGGCCGCGACTTCGAGATCCGGGCGCTGGTCGGCAACGCCGAGTGGCTGGCGACAGGGGTGCGCGTGCACGACCTCAAGCTGGTCGCCACCGCCGCCGAGCACCAGGTGGTCGGGCACCTGGGCCCGGATCTGCTGGCGCCGGACTTCGACCGCGACGAGGCGCTGCGCAGGTTCACCGGGCAACCGTCCAGGCCCATCGGGGAGGCGCTGCTCGACCAGCGGCTGGCCGCCGGGATCGGCAACGTCTACAAGAGTGAAGTGCTGTTCCTGAACAGGCTCAGCCCGTTCCTGCCGGTGGCCGAGGTGCCGGACCTCGGCGCGGTGATCGACGACTCGGCCCGTCTGCTGCGCGGCAACCTTCGCGACCACAGCCGGAGCACCACCGGGTGGCGCCAGCCCGGCCAGCAGTACTGGGTCTACGGCCGAGCCGGCAAGGGCTGCCGGCGGTGCGGCACCCGGGTGCTGCAATGCGAGCAGGGCGACGACCCGGCGACGGAGCGGATCACCTTCTACTGCCCGTCCTGCCAGGCGGTGGCGCCGGACTAGCGGCCGGAAAGCCGGGGCACGGCCAACCGCGTGTCACGCGAGCGGCCAGAACGGCCGATGAAACCGTGGGCCTACCGCTCGGTCTCGGCCCGCTCGGTCACGGTCTGGTCCGCGGTCAACGGCGGCTGGCCCTTCTCCAGCGCCTGCGGCGCGCTGTCGGTCAGGGCCGCGGCGCCAGCGCCACCACCGGTGCCGGAGCCGAGCGAGGCGCGGATCTCGGCCAGCCGGGCCTGTCCGGCCATGTTCGTGGTCGCCCTGCGGACCTCCAGCATCCGGCCCTGCACCGAATTGGTCGCCAGATCCGCCTGGCCGAGCGCGTTGGCGTAGCGGCGTTCGATCTTGTCGCGCACCTCGTCCAGCGACGGGGTATTGCCCGGAGCGGCCAGCTGGCCCATCTGGTTCAGCGCTGCCGACACCTGCTCCTGCATCTTCGCCTGCTCCAGCTGGCCGAGCAGCTTGCTGCGTTGGGCCATCTTCTCCTGCAGCGACATCGCGTTGTCCTGCACCGCCTGGCGGGCCTGCTGAGCGGCGACCATGGACTGGTCATGCAGCTGCTTGAGATTGGCAGCGGCAGCCTCGGCGGTCACCAGCTGATTGGCCAGCATCCCGGCGGTCTCTTCGAATTGGGTCGCCTTGGCCTCATCGCCGGCGGCACGCGCCTGATCGGCCAGCACGAGAGCCTGCCGCGCCTGCGCCTGAAGGTCTTCGATCTCGCCGAGCTGGCGGTCGAGCTGGAGCTCCAGTTGATGCTGGGTGCCGATGACGCGCGCAGCCTGGTTGTTCAGTCCGACGTGCTGTCGCTGAGCATCCTCGATCGCCTGCCGGATCTGGATCTCCGGGTCCGCATTCTCGTCCACCTTGGCGCCGAACCAGGCTGAGATGTAACGCCAGGCCTTGACTAAGCCGTTCGCCATCGCTGCTACGACCTTCCGGTAAGCGTTGGAGACATCCGTCCTGGTCCAGTCTGCATCATGGTCGAGGGCGCGGTCCAAAGCGGTCCGGCTGCAGCCGCTATCGGGCAGGCGGCAGGCCCGAGAGCAGGATCGCCACGTCGGCTGCGATGTCGATCTCCTCCGCCGGTGCGATGACGAACGACGAGAGCCAGCGCAGCACGGTCGGAGTGCCTGCCCGGCCAGCTCGCCGCAGCAGGTGCTCGACGGCCTGGGCCACCCGAGCCCAGCCGGGAGTGCGTACGTCCACCCGCGCCAGCACCGCCAGCGTGGTGGTGTCCTGGCCGCCGAGCGCCTCGAGCAACGGGTGCTCCGACACGGCCACCGCGGCGGTGATCAGCGCTTGGGACAGCTCCAGGTGGGCCACCGCCGACACCAGCCGGTCGATCTCGTCCAGCAGCAGGGCGGCCAGGACGTCCTCGCGGGCCCGGAAGTGGTTGTACAGCGTGGCCTTGGCAACCCCGCCCCGGGCGGCCACCTGCGCCATCGTGATCTTGGTTCCGTTCGCCTCGACGGCAGCCCGCGCGCCGTCGAGGATGGCGGCGCGGCTGCGAGCCATCGGGCCCGCCATCCGGGCCGCTGCCGTCGCGGCGGGCGTGCTGGCCCGCTTGGAGCCGCTTGTAGCCGGCTGGGAGCGGACGCCGCCGGCTGGAGAGGCCGAGTCCCCCGGTCGAGTTGCCGAGCCGCCGGACGAAGCTGGCGCGCCGCCGGACGAAGTCACCGCGCCGCCGGACGGAGCAGCTGGACCGCCGGACGGAGCAGCCGGACGAGCCGACTCCCCCACCCTGGACGGAACGGCCGAGGCCTCGGCCGGCAGGGCTGAACCGCTGGACGGCACGGCTGAACCGCTGGACGGCACGGCGGGCCGGGCCTCGGACGGCACGGCAGGGCGAGCCGCGGCGCCAGCTGCCGCAGGGCTGGCGAAGCTGGCCCGCGGCTCCGCGCGGGGCACCGGGCTGGACGTGGTGGATCGAAGCACGAAGTCGAACAGCGGGTCGGGACGTCGGGGCGAACTGTGCGTGCTCATACCCCGAAGTTAGGCGGCAGACGGGGAGGCATCGCCTAGCCACCCACCCGACACGCCCATTGTCTCGACCGTGGGATGAGAGTTACCCGCCCGCAACCGGGCTCAGCGCCGGAAACGGCGACAGGCAGTCAGGGGCAGGTCAGGCGGCGACGTTCGGCAGCGTCCGGACCTGCGGTCCTTCGGCGCCACGGGACGGGGCCGGCGTCAGCACCGGGGAGCCACGCCGAGCTCCGAGCACCATGGCGCGCTCGGCAGTCGTCTCCTGGCGACGCAAGGTGTCCGAGACCAGCAGGAACACCTCGGACAGCGGAATGTCCAACGCCTCACAGATCGCGGCAAGCAGCTCCGAGGACGGCTCCTTGTGGCCCCGCTCGATCTCGGACAGGTAGCCCAGGCTGACCCGCGCCGCGGCGGACACCTCACGGAGGGTGCGGCGCTGGCGCAGGCGGACCGCACGCAGGGTCTCGCCGACCACATGGCGGAGAACTGCCATCTCGCGATACCCCCTCGTCCACGATCACATCGTCTGCCTGAATCCCCATCGGCCGACGGGCGATCTTCTGTAATCCAATGCTAGTCCGGTCGCCAGTTCCAGCGCCGAGCCCACCAACTTATTTGCTGACAGCGAACTATTCCAGCCGCGGCGTCACAGTGCTCGGTTGACGTGGGAAACCGCTCCGGCGAGAAGTGCCACTGCTTGTTCAACGATCTGCACCCGGATCATGTTCCGGTCACCGTGCAGATTCAGCTCCGAGACCGATTCGATACCGGCGTCCGGACCGGGGCCCACCACGCTCAGGAACACCGTGCCGACCGGCTTGCCGTCCTGGGGCTCCGGTCCTGCGACCCCGGTCACCCCGACACCCCAGCTGGCCGACAGCCGCTCCCGCACGCCGCGGGCCAGCTCCAGCGCGACCTGGGGGGCGACTGCGCCCTGCTCGGCCAGCAGGCTCTCCGACACCCCGGCCAGCCGGGCCTTGAGGTCGGTGGCGTAGACCACCAGGCCGCCACGGAAGGTGGCGCTGGCCCCGGCGGTGCTGGTCAACGCCGCCGCGAGCAGGCCGCCGGTCACCGATTCGGCCACCGCCACCGTCTGCTCCTGCGCGGCCAGCATCCGGTGCACCTGCTCCAACCGGCCGGCCAGCTCCGACTCCCGGTCGGCTGGCTCGGAATCCAGGTCAGCGTCTGGCTCCCGGCCGGCCAACTCCGACTCCCGGTCAGCGTCGGATGGATCGGTCACGCCCGCACCACCCGGCGCAACCGCAGCGCCCGGGCCACGTAGTCCACGCCGGTCACGACGGTCAGCGCCACGGCGGCCGTCATCACCGCGGTGGCCGCGGCGTGCAGCGCGCCGGACAGCGGCAGCACCAGCAGGCCGATCGCCACTCCCTGCAACAGCGTCTTGACCTTGCCCCCGCGGCTGGCCGCCATCACACCGTGCCGGATCACCCAGAACCGCAGCAGCGTCACGCCGACCTCGCGGACCAGGATCACCACCGTCACCCACCAGGCCAGATCACCCAGCATCGACAGCCCAACCAGCGCGGTGCCGATCAGCGCCTTGTCCGCGATGGGGTCGGCCAGCTTGCCGAACTCGGTGACCAGGCCGCGCTTGCGCGCGATCTCGCCGTCGATCCGGTCGGTCAGGCTGGCCACCGCGAAGATCGCCCAGGCCGTCACCCGCCACCCCGGCGCATGCCCGCTGCCGTGGAACAGGGCGACGGCGAAGAACGGCACCAGCACCAGCCGCAGCATGGTCAGCCCGTTGGCGATGTTCCACGCCGACACCGTCGTCACCGGCTCGGCGAGCGGGTCGATACGCGGCTCGATACCGGTCATCGCGCCGAACCGGGAACCACGTCGGCGATCAGGTCCGCGCCGTCGTTGCCGGTGACCACCGCCTGCACCAGCAACCCCGGACGCAGCCCGACCAGCTCACCGGTCAGCCGCACCGCGCCATCGGTCTCCGGCGCCTGGTGGGCGGCCCGGCCGGTCAGCTCGCCGTCCTCGGCCGCCTCGATCAGCACCTCGACGCGCTCCCCCAGCCGGTCCTCGGCGCGCTGGTCGATCAGCTCGTTCACCAGCGACGACACCCGCTCGACCCGGGCGGCGATCGCTTGAGGATCGAGCTTGCCGTCGAACTGCTCGGCCTCGGTGCCGTCCTCGTCGGAGTATCCGAACACCCCGACCACATCGAGCCGGGCCAGGGTCAGGAAGCGTTCCAGCTCGGCCAGGTCGTCCTCGGTCTCGCCGGGGAAGCCGACGATGACGTTGCTCCGGGCGCCGGCCTGCGGCGCCAGCGCCCGGGCGCGGCAGAGCAGGTCGAGAAAGGACTCGGTCGAGCCGAACCGCTTCATCCGGCGCAGCACCTGCGGGGCGGCGTGCTGGAAGGACAGGTCGAAGTACGGCAGCACCCCGGGCGTGCCGGCGATCGCCTGCAGCAGCGAGGGCCGCAGCTCCGCGGGCTGCAGGTAGGAGACCCGCACCCACTCGATCCCCTCGATCGCAGCCAATTGCGGCAACAGCGTCTCCAGCGCCCGCAGGTCGCCCAGGTCCTTGCCGTAGGAGGTGGAGTTCTCGCTGACGAGGACCAGCTCGCGCACGCCGTGCTCGGCCAGCCACCGCGC
>NZ_DASVSG010000094.1:0-5739 GCF_036388195.1 Jatrophihabitans sp.
GGTCGTAGTAGTCGGTGACCACCTTGGAGCCGGGCGCGAGCGTCGTCTTCACCCAGGGCTTGCGGGTCAACCCCTTCTCGACGGCCTTCTTGGCCAGCAGCGCGGCGCCGATCATCACCGACGGGTTGGAGGTGTTGGTGCAGGAGGTGATCGCGGCGATGGTGACCGCGCCGTGGTCGATCTCGAACTCGACGCCGTCGGCGAGCGTCACCCGGGTGGGCGAGCTGGGCCGGCCGGCCCCTGGCGCCGCGGCAGGCTCCAGCTGGCCGGGGGCCGGCTCGGTGCTGCCGGCCGCCTGGCTCGGCGGGTCGCTGGCCGGGAAGGACTCCATCGAGGCCTCGTCCTGCCCGGCGTGGCCGGCGGCGATGGGATCGATCGGATCGTCGACATAGGCGCGCAGCGCGTTCCGGAACGAGCTCTTGGCCTCGGTGAGCGAGACCCGGTCCTGCGGCCGCTTCGGCCCGGCGATCGAGGGCACCACGGTGCCGAGGTCCAGCTCGAGGTACTCGGAGTACTCGGCCTCGGTGGCCGGGTCGTGCCAGAGGCCCTGGGCCTGGGCGTAGGCCCGCACCAGCGCGATCTGCTCGGCGCTGCGGCCGGTCAGCTCCAGGTAGGTGAGGGTCTCCTCGTCGATCGGGAACACCGCGATGGTGGAGCCGTACTCGGGGCTCATGTTGCCGATGGTGGCCCGGTTGGCCAGGGGCACCGCTGCCACCCCGTCGCCGTAGAACTCCACGAACTTGCCGACCACGCCGTGCTCGCGGAGCATCTCGGTGATGGTCAGCACCAGGTCGGTGGCGGTGGCTGCCTCGGGCAGCTCGCCGGTCAGCTTGAAGCCGACCACGCGCGGGATCAGCATGGACACCGGCTGGCCGAGCATCGCCGCCTCGGCCTCGATGCCGCCGACGCCCCAGCCGACGATCCCCAGCCCGTTGATCATGGTGGTGTGCGAGTCGGTGCCGACCACGGTGTCGGGGTAGGCCATGAGCAGCTCACCGTCGGCTGTCTTGACAGAGCGGCCGAACACCACCCGGGACAGGTGCTCGATGTTGACCTGGTGCACGATCCCGGTGCCGGGCGGCACCACCTTGAACTCGTCGAACGCGCTCTGGCCCCAGCGCAGGAACTGGTAGCGCTCGAAGTTGCGCTGGTACTCCAGGTCGACGTTGCCGGCGAAGGCGTCCGGGCCGCCGAACAGGTCGGCGATCACCGAGTGGTCGATGACGAGCTCGGCCGGGGCCAGCGGGTTGATCCGGGCCGGATCGCCGCCGAGCTCGGCGACCGCCTCGCGCATGGTGGCCAGGTCCACCACCGCCGGGACGCCGGTGAAGTCCTGCATCACCACCCGGGCGGGGGTGAACTGGATCTCGGTGGACGGCTCGGCCTTCGGGTTCCAGCCGGCGACCGCCTGGATCTGCTCGGCGGTGATGTTGATGCCGTCCTCGGTGCGCAGCAGGTTCTCCAGCAACACCTTCAGGCTGTAGGGCAGCCGCTCCGAGCCCGGCACCCGGTCCAGCCGGAAGTAGGTGTACTCGGTGTCGCCGGCCCGGAGCACGTCCTTGGCGTCGAAGCTGTTCCCCTGACCTGCAGGCACGATGTTCTCCCTCGATCCGATTCTCGGCCGCTACATCCTTGCTGTCTCGATTCTTCCGCATCGGCGGCTAAGGCCTCCCATCGGTAGGCCGATAGGAACTCCCGGGTGGGGCCCAGCCGGGTTCCGCTGGCGTCCGTGCGTCCTGCGCTGAAACCAGTGGGGCTGACGTGACCAGTGGCGCTTGTGTGACGTAACTGGCAGTCTGTGGCGATGGCATTGACGAGCAGAGGGGTCCCGGTGGTCAGAAAAGCTGGTCCGCAGCCGGCCCTTCGCCGTGCCGGCGCGGCGCCTGGCAGCGGGACGACCCGGGGCCGGACGCTGCGAGCGCTGCTCTGCGCGACCGCGGTGACCGCGTCGCTGCTGTGCGCCGGCGAGCCTGCGCAGGCCGCCCCCCGACCGCCCAACCCCTCCGACGCCCAGCTGGACGCGGCCCGGGTCGCCAAGGCGTCGCTGGCCAACACCGTCGGGGTGCTGTCCGGGCAGATCGTGCAGGCCCAGGCCCAGCTGCGCTCGCTCAGCGCCCGGGTGGAGCTGGCCGAGCAGCGGTTCGCCTTCGCCCTGTTCAAGCTCAAGAAGGCCAAGGCGCAGGCCGGCCAGGCCCAGATCGAGGTGGCCTCGGCGCAGAAGGGCATCGATACCGCCCGGGCCAACCTGACCCAGTACGTGCACGACAGCTACGTCTCCTCGACCCTCGGCTCGGCCACGGTGGGCCTGCTGAGTGCGACCGACCCGAGCGCCCTGCTGCAGAGCGGGGACTACCGCAACTACGTCTCGTCCCGGCGGCTGGACGTCATGAGCAGCCTGGACCGGGCCACCGTGACCAAGTCCAATGCCGAGGCCAAGGCCAAGGCGCTGGTGGCGCTGCAGCAGCAGCTGACCGCCGAGGCCGCCGCGGCCCAGCGCGCCGCCCAGCAGGCCTACGCCAACCAGCAGGCCCAGGCCTCCCAGCTGCGGATCCAGGAGGCCGGCTTCCAGCGCCAGCTGGTCGCCGCCCAGACCCAGCTGGCGACCCTGAACGGCCAGCGGGCCACGTTCCTCGCCTATCAGCGGGAGCAGGCCCGGATCGCCGCCGAGCGGGCCCGGCAGGCCGCGCTGGCCCGAGCCCGGGCAGAGGCGGCGGCCGCCCAGGCTCGCGAGCAGGCCCGTGAGCAGGCCCGTGAGGAGGCTCGCAGGGAGGCCCGCCGGGAGGCCGAGCGGAAGCGTCGGCAACAGCAGCAGCAGGAGAACAGCGGCGGCAGCAACAACAACGGCGGCAGCGGCGGCAACAACAGCGGCGGTAGCAGCAGCGGGGGCAATAGCGGAGGCAGCAACAACGGCGGCAGCACCGACAGCGGCGGTGGCGGTTACACCCCCCAGCCCTCGTCCGGCGGCTGGACGGCCAGCAAGGGCCGGGCCGCGGCGAACCGGGCGCTGAGCCGGCTGGGCACCCCGTACGCCTGGGCCGGCGGCGACTACAACGGCGCGACCTGGGGCGTGGACTCACCCGGCACCGCGGGCGCGCACGACAGCCAGGTGTTCGGCTTCGACTGCTCCGGCCTGACCATGTACGCCTGGGCGCCGCAGGGCATCTACATGGACCACTTCGCGGCCTCGCAGTACTACTCCGGCTCCTTCCACCCATCCCTGGGCCAGTTGATGCCCGGTGACCTGCTGTTCTGGTCCGACGGCGGCATCGGCGCCATCCACCACGTCGCGCTCTACATCGGCGGCGGCAACGTCGTGCAGGCGCCGCAGTCCGGCGACGTGGTGAAGGTGACCCCCTTGGACCACATGTCCTACGGCTACATCGGAGCGACCCGGCCGCTGACCTGACCGATGCGCCCCGGCAGCGTCTAGGCTGGTGAGATGAGTCCGGCTGGTGAGATGAGTCCGGCGACCGAGCCCGCGTCCGGCGCGGTGCTGCTCGACACGTTCGGGCGGCAGGCCGAGGACCTGCGCATCTCGCTGACCGACAAGTGCTCGCTGCGCTGCACCTACTGCATGCCCGCCGAGGGGCTGGCCTGGCTGCCCGCCCAGGCGGTGCTCTCCGATGACGAGATCGTCCGGCTGGCCACGGTGTTCCTGGGCCTGGGTGTGCGGACGATCCGGCTGACCGGCGGCGAGCCGCTGGTCCGCGCCGGGGTAGCCGGCCTGGTGCGACGGCTGGCCGCGCTGCGGCCCCGTCCGGAGCTGTCGCTGACCACGAATGCGATCTCGCTCGCCGACAAGGCCGAGGAGCTGGCCCGGTCCGGTCTGGACCGGGTCAACGTCTCCCTCGACACCCTGGACCGGCAGAAGTTCCACACCCTCACCCGGCGGGACCGGCTGGACGACGTGCTGGCCGGGCTCGCGGCCGCCCAGCAGGCGGGCCTGAACCCGATCAAGGTCAACGCGGTGCTGATGCGCGAGCAGAACCTGTCCGAGGCGCCACAGCTGTTGACCTGGGCGCTGCAGGCCGGTTATCAGCTGCGCTTCATCGAGCACATGCCGCTGGACGCCGACCACCTGTGGACGATGGCCGGCATGGTGACCGCCGACGAGGTGCTGGCGGTGCTGGGGGAGTCCTTCCAGCTGCGCCCGGCCGGGCAGCGCGGCCACGCCCCGGCCGAGGAGTTCGAGGTGCTCGACGGACCGGGCCGGGCGGACTGGGCGCCCGTGCCGCAGGGCAGCCACCGGGTCGGCATCATCGCCTCGGTCAGCCGGCCGTTCTGCCGCGACTGCGACCGGCTCCGGCTCACCGCCGACGGCCAGCTGCGCACCTGCCTGTTCGGGCACGCCGAGACCGACCTGCGTGCCGCGCTGCGCCAGGGCGCCACCGACCAGCAGCTGGCCGAGCTGATCCGGGAGGCGGTGCGCGCCAAACCGGCCGGGCACGGCATCAACGCGCCGGGATTCCGGCAGCCCGAGCGGCCGATGTCGGCGATCGGCGGCTGAGGCCGGACACAGCTTGCTCGGTTACCGTTGCCGGTAGCAGCCGCACAAGGTCTGACCAAGTGGCGCCGGGAGCGGCTACACCTCAGGAATCGTGCGGGCACACCGAAGAAGAACCAGTGCGAGGAGACACATGACCGAGCGGGCTTCGACCCCCACACCGGCCGCGGACGCCACGGCGCTCGAACGGGCGATGTTCGAGGTCAAGCGGGTGATCGTCGGCCAGGAGCGGATGGTCGAGCGGTTGATGGTCAGCCTGCTCGCCCGCGGGCACTGCCTGCTCGAAGGGGTGCCCGGCGTCGCCAAGACCCTCGCGGTCGAGACGCTGGCCCGCACCGTCAGCGGCACGTTCGCGAGGCTGCAGTTCACCCCGGACCTGGTGCCCTCCGACATCGTCGGAACCCGGATCTACCGGCCGGGCTCGGAGAAGTTCGACACCGAGCTGGGCCCGGTGTTCGCCAACTTCGTGCTGGCCGACGAGATCAACCGGGCGCCGGCCAAGGTGCAGTCGGCGCTGCTGGAGGTGATGGCCGAGCGGCAGGTGTCCCTGGGCGGCAAGCGCTACCCGCTGCCCGACCCTTTCCTGGTGCTGGCCACCCAGAACCCGATCGAGAGCGAGGGTGTCTACCCGCTGCCCGAGGCCCAGCGCGACCGGTTCCTGATGAAGATCACGGTGGACTATCCCTCGCCTGCCGAGGAGCGTGAGATCGTCTACCGGATGGGGGTCGAGCCGCCGGTCGCGCAGGCGGTGATCAGCACCGCGGACCTGATCGAGCTGCAGCAGCGGGCCGGCCGGGTCTTCGTGCACCACGCCGTGGTCGACTACGTGGTCCGGCTGGTGATCGCCACCCGGCAGCCGGCCGAGTTCGGCATGGCCGACGTCGCCGGCTGGGTGGCCTACGGCGCGAGCCCCCGGGCCAGCCTGGGGCTGATCGCGGCCGGCCGGGCGCTGGCCCTGCTGCGCGGCCGCGACTACGTGCTGCCCAACGACATCCTGGACATCGCGCCGGACGTGCTGGCCCACCGCCTGGTGCTGTCCTCCGCCGCGATCGCCGACGGCGTGTCGGCCGCGCAGGCAGTGTCCCGGGTGCTGCAGACGGTGCCGCTGCCGCAGGTCGCGCCCCGGCAGCGGGCCACCGGCGGCTTCATCCCGGCCGCTGCCACGCCCGCCCCGCAGGCCAGCACCGCCAACTACACCAACGGCGCGCATGCCGCCCCGGCGGCCCAGCAGGGGG
>NZ_DASVSG010000095.1:0-13187 GCF_036388195.1 Jatrophihabitans sp.
GCTATGACGACCAGAGCGTCAGCTCTCCCAGCACTCCGGTGCACGTAGCCGCCGGGGCCGTGACCGCTGGCATCGACGCCGAACTCACCGTCGGAGCCAAGATCACCGGCCGGGTCACCGACTCGGCCGGCAACGGCATCCCGAACGTTTTCGTCCAGACCTCTGGTGTTGGTGGCTCGTACCTCAGCCCCGTCGGCACTACTGACGACCTCGGCCGCTACCGGGTCACCGGTCTGCCGGCGACCGCTGTGGTGGTGTGCTTCTACCCCGGCGAAGAAGGCAGCGCCGACGGCACCGGATTCCAGTCCGAGTGCTACGACGACCAGCCGGAGGCAAGCACCGCCAACCCGGTCAACACCACCGCCGGCCAGGTCAGCGCCGGGGTGGACGCCGAGCTCGCCGTCGGCGCCGCCATCACCGGCCGGGTCACCGACTCGGCCGGCAACGGCATCTGGGACGTCTCCGTCTACATCTATGGCGTCGACGGCTCCTACCTCGGCCGTTCTGGCATCACCGACAACACCGGCCGCTACCGGGTCACCGGTCTGCCGGCGAGCGCCGTGGTGGTGTGCTTCCAGACCTACCCCGAAGGCGGCGCGAACGGCACCGGCTACCTGTCCGAGTGCTACGACAACCAACCGGACGCCAGCACCGCCAACCCGGTCGCCACCACCGCCGGCGAGGTACGGGGCGGCATCGACGCCGAACTCGCCGACGCACCGGCCTAATACCTCACCTGCTCAGGGGCTCAGCGGCTCGCGATGCGCTAAGTCCCGGCACTGCAACAACTTACGGCACAGGGCCGTCTGACCCAGCAGAGGTCAGGCGGCCTTCTGCTGTCCCGGGCTGCTTACTGCGGATGCGCAGCGGTGCGGGCTACCCGAGAAACACATGGTGTGTCGAATAGGCACCGATCTGAAATTGCTCTAAATGGTCATCCTCGTAGGGCCACATTGTGACAATCTAAGAACCTAATATGACCGTTCGTTTCATGCGCCGGTCGAACTTCGCAATTGCCATCGCCATCGCAACGCTCGCCGCGATCCTGCCCAGCCCGTCTTACGCGGCAGGACCCGGCCAAGCGGCTCAACCCGCCAGCCCTACGCCTCAGCCGGGCTGAATGCAACCATTGCCCCGGCCAGGCGTCTCTAGAGGTAGCACCACGAATGAGCGTGGTACGCCAAGCCGGGACGGTGTCCATTGTGACAACGTATGTGCTCGCTGACGCGGCGGCAGCCGAGTGACAGCCCAGCCGAGTGACGACGAACCAACCGATTCAACGGAAAAGGTCCAGTCATGAAGCGACTCCTGCTGTCCATCCTCGCCGCGTGCGCGCTGCTCTCCACCGCGCTGGCCGGCCAGAGCTACGCGACGCCCACAGCTGCTCCCACGGCCCAGACCGCCCATCGGGCCCCGCCCACGGACACCACGGCGCCCGGCCCGGTCACCGGGCTCACCGTGTCCGGCAACACGTTGCATTCCATCTCCCTGGAGTGGCGCAATCCTGAGAATGCCGACCTGGCACACGTGCTGATCCGGCGGGCGGTCGGCGACCAGCCGCCGCTGTCGGGCTCGGACGGCACCCTGGTGGCGGTCCTCGGCTCGCACGCGACCGAGTTCACCGACCGCAAGCTCGACAGTGGCACGACGTACAGCTACGCGGTCTACGCCTCCGACCGGCAGCAGAACCTGAGCTCGCCCAGCACGCTGACCGCTCTTACCTTGACGATCAATGACCAGACCGGCGTCAAAGGCGTCCTGACCGACAAGCAGGGCGGTCCGATCGCCGAGACGTGGGTCATCGTCCGGCTGAACGGCGCCTATGCCGGGTCGACCACCCCCGGCTCGGACGGTAGCTGGCGGATCACCAACCTCGCGCCCGGAACCTACACCGTGTGCTACGAGACGACCCCGTCGACGCACGGCCCCTCCCCCACCGGCTACCTGTCCGGGTGCTACCGCCAGCAGCCGTTCCTCCTGGACGGCAGCGGCGGAACCCCGATCACCGTCCGGGCCGGCAAGATGACCACCGGCATCCGGGACTACCTCCCGGTGGCCGGGGCATTCAGCGGACGATTCACCGACCCGTCCGGCGCCGGCATCGGCAACGTCCACGTCTACATCATCGAAGTCGCTCTGCAACACGCGAGTGAGGTGACGAGCGCGGCTGACGGCAGCTACACGTACCCGAGTCTGCCCGCCGGCAACTACTACGTCTGCTTCTCTGCCGGCCGGGCCACCGGAGCATCCAGCGCCGGCTACGTCGACGAGTGCTACGACAACCAGGTGCCGTGGAGCGGCGGCGGCACCGCGGTCCCGGTCAGCCTCGGGCATACCACGACAGGTATCAACGCCACCCTGGCGGTGGGCGGAGCGGTCACCGGCAAGGTGACCGATCCAGTGGGGAACCCGATGCCCGGCCTGGACATGTACTTGATGCCCAGTAGCGGCCAGAGCCAGGGGGGCCTGGGCGCCACCGACGCGCAGGGCGTCTACCGCATCATCGGGATCGTCCCTGGCGCCTACACCTTCTGCGTGACCGAGACCTGGCACACCTCCCCGAGCGCCCCGTACGGCTACGCCCGGGAGTGCCCGGAGAGCGGTCCCGGCTTCGAGGTGACCGCCGGCCAGACGACGACGCACAACATCAGCCTTCGGGTTGCCGGCGCGATCGGGGGTTCGGTATCCGGATCGGACGGCAGCCCGGTGCCCAGCGTCTGGACGAAGGTGTTCGACCCGTCCGGTGCGGAGGTCGACAGCACCATCACCGATGAGAACGGCTACTGGGAACTGGCGGGCTTGGGCGCCGGCCAGTACACCGTCTGCTACGACACGACCTTCACCAATGGCAACTACCGGCGAGGCTGCTACGACAGCCAGCCGAACGGCGCCACCACCGGAACCCTGGTAACGGTGGCCGAAGGCCAGCTGACCACGGTGAACGACAGCCTCGAACCCGGCGCCACCATCACCGGCGCCGTCACCGACAGCACCTCGTCGGGGCTCGCCTGGGTGGTGGTGTGGGCAGTGACGCCGGGCGGCACCCGCGTCAGGCCCGTCTACACCGATGACACGGGCCGTTACACGTTGAGTGGATTGGATGCCGGCAGTTACCTGGTCTGCTTCAACGCCAACAACGCCCAAGGGCCGGCATCCGGGTTCGGTACCTACCGCTCGGAGTGCTACGACAACCAGCCCAGCGTGGAAACCGCTGATCCGGTGACCGTCGGCGCCATCGACACCGTCCGGATCGATGCCCAACTGGCCTTCGACGAGTGGGACTACTAGATCAGCACTCGATGATGTTGACCGCCAGGCCGCCGCGCGAGGTCTCCTTGTACTTGGCCTGCATGTCAGCGCCGGTCTGGCGCATCGTCCGGATCACCTTGTCCAGGCTGACGATGTGCGAGCCGTCGCCCTGCAGGGCGATCCGGGCGGCGTTGATGGCCTTGACCGCCGCCATCGCGTTGCGCTCGATGCAGGGCACCTGAACCAGGCCGCCGATCGGGTCACAGGTCAGGCCGAGGTTGTGCTCCATGCCGATCTCGGCGGCGTTCTCGGCCTGCGCCGGGGTGCCGCCGAGCACCTCGCACAGCGCGCCGGCGGCCATCGAGCAGGCCGAGCCGACCTCGCCCTGGCAGCCCACCTCGGCGCCGGAGATCGAGGCGTTCTCCTTGTAGAGCACGCCGATCGCCCCGGCGGTCAGCAGGAACCGGACCACCCCGTCGTCGGAGGCGCCCGGCACGAAGCGGCGGTAGTAGAGCAGGACGGCCGGGATGATGCCGGCCGCCCCGTTGGTGGGCGCGGTGACCACCCGGCCACCGGCGGCGTTCTCCTCGTTCACGGCCAGGGCGAACAGGTTGACCCAGTCCATCACCCGCAGCGGATCGGTGGACCACGAGTCTGTCGACAGCGTCCGGTACAGCTCAGGCGCCCGTCGGCGGACCTTCAGCCCGCCCGGAAGGATCCCGCCCTGCGCACACCCGACGGTGACGCAGTCCTGCATCACCTGCCAGATCCTGAGCAGCTCCGCGCGCACCTCCGACTCCGGACGCCGGACGCACTCGTTGGCCAGCATCACCTGCGAGATCGGCAGCCCGCTGGCCTCGGCATGGGCGCACAGCTCGGCCGCGGTGGTGAACGGGTACGGCAGCACGGTGTCGTCGGGCTTGATCCGGTCGGCACCGGTGGCGTCCTCGTCCACCACGAAGCCGCCGCCGACCGAGTAGTAGGTCCGCTCGCGCAACGGCGACTGCGGGCCCTCGGACAGCTCGCCCTGAGCCGGGTCCCCGGCCGCGAAGGCGGTGAACCGCATCCCGTTGGGATGGAAGGGCAGCGTGGAGCGCCGGTGCAGCACCAGGTCCGCAGCGGTCAGCTGGACCGGATGCTTGCCCAGCAGCCGCACCGTCTCGGCCCGGCGGATCTCGGCGACCCGGTCCAGCACGGTGCTGGTGTCGACGTCCTCCGGGGTCTCGCCCTCCAGCCCGAGCACCACCGCGCGATCGGAGCCGTGCCCGCGGCCGGTGGCGCCGAGGGAGCCGAACAGCTCGACCCGGACCCGGCCGACCTTCTCGAGCAGGCCGTCAGCCTCCAACCCGAGCACGAAGGTGCGGGCAGCACGCATCGGCCCGACGGTGTGCGAGGACGACGGTCCGATCCCGACCGAGAAGAGGTCGAACACGCTGATGGCCATGACGTCCATTCTGCAGCACGCGGGGTCCCGCCGGATGGGATCGAGCAGACGCAGCCCGCTCAGACCGCGGTGAGCGTCACCACGATGTTGTCGCGGGTGGCCTTGGAGTACGGGCAGAACTGATGAGCGAGCTCGAGCAGCTCCTGCGCCTGGGCCGGGTCCACGCCCGGAATCTCGACCTCGAGCTCGACGGCCAGGCCGAAGCCGCCGTCCTCGGACGGGCCGAAGGAGACGTGCGCGGTCACCTTGGAGTCCGAGGTGTCCACTCCCTTGGTCTTGGCGCGGTTGGCCAGCGCGCCCTGGAAGCACGCGGCGTAACCGGCGGCGAACAGGGTCTCGGGGTTCACCGTCGGCTCCGTCGTGCTGCCGGGCTTGCCAAGGTCGAAGTCGATCAGGCCGTCGGCGCTGGTGACGTGGCCGGCGCGGCCGGCGCCGGTGGCGGTAGCGGCGGTGACGTAGTTGACCTTGGTCAGTTCGGTGGGCATGACACTCCTCTGTAGGGCGATGTAAGGGTTCGAACGCGGTGCGCCACCCGGGCGGCGCCTGCCACCTGAGTCTGCCGCACCACCGCAGTGGCATCCTGGGCACACCATGCCTGAGGTTCAACGCATCACCCGCACCGGTCAATTCCTGACCACCGTGGCCGACGTGCGGACGTTGTCACCCCGGATGCGCCGGATCGTCCTGACCGCGCCGGAGATCGCCGGCCGGGACTGGCCGCTGGCCTGTGACATCGCGGTGGTGCTGACCGGCCCGGACGGCCGCGAGGTGCGCCGGCGCTACACCGTGCGTTCCAGCGCCGGCGAGCAGCTGGTCGTCGATGCGGTGCTGCACGGCCATGGACCCGGATCGAGCTGGGCGCAGTCGCTGGAGCCGGGCCACCCGGTGAGCTTCTTCGGCCCGCGCGGGGAGTTGCCGCTGCCGCCGGCCGGCTGGCTGCTGGCGCTCACCGACGAGTCCGGGCTGCCCGCGATCGGCGCGCTGGCCGAGGCTGCCGGCCGCGACCTGCTGGTGCTGGCCGAGATCGAGGATGGCTCCGAGCGCTATCCGCTGCCGCCCAACGCGAAGGTTCGCTGGCTGACCCGCGACGGCCGGCCGGCCGGGACGCCCGAGCTGCTGCTCGGCGGGCTGGAGCACGTCCGCCCCGGCGCCGGCCCCGGCTATGCCTACCTGCTCGGCGAGTCCCGGGCGATCGTGACAGTGCGCGACGAGCTCGCCCGGTTCGGCCTGAGCCGGTCCGAGGTGTACGCCAAGGGGTACTGGAACCTGAACTCCCGGCCGACCCGCTGACACCTGCGCTGGTAGCGCACCTGGCACTCGCTGGACACCAGCGCTCGTTGCGCGCCTGCGCTCGCCGGACACCAGCTCGTCAGACGATCGCCGGCCAGTCGACACCCGCCGGATCGCTCAGCGCCCGGTCCAGCACCGCGCCGGCGGCTCCACGCACGGCGGCATCACCGCCCAGCGGGGACCGGCTCAGCCGGCCGGGACGGCGCGGCGCCAGCACCCGCCGGTTCAGCTGGATCGTCAACGGAGGGGTGATCGCGGCGAACAGCCGGGCATACATCCCGCCGAGCACCACCTTCGGCAGGTCGATCACGTTGAGCAGCGAGGCCAGCCCCACCCCCAGCGCGCTGCCGGCCTGCGCGACCGCGATCAGCGCCGCCGGGTCCCGGGCGGTCACCGCGGCCTCCAGCCGTTCCAGATCCGGTTGCCCCGCCGTGCGCAGCAGCACGTCCTGCCCCGCGTACTGCTCCACGCAGCCCCGGCCGCCGCAGCCGCAGTCCGGTCCGTCCTGGGTGACCACCACGTGGCCGAGTTCCCCGGCGAAGCCACTGGCGCCCCGGAACAGCTTCCCGGCCACCACCAGGCCGGCGCCCACCCCGATCTCACCGGAGACGTAGACGAAGTCCGGGCCCGCCGCCGGATCGGCCCGCAGGCTGGCCAGCGCACCCAGGTTCGCCTCGTTGTCGACCACCAGCACCGGCGCGCCGAGCGCATCGGCCAGCTGCATCCCGGGCCGGGCGCCGGCCAGGCCCGGCAGGTTCGGGGCGCGCAGCAACGTGCCGTCGTCGGCGACCACCCCGGGCAGCGCCAGGCCCGCGCCGAGCAGCGGCTGGCCGGCCTCAGCCAGCACCGCGCGCGCGACCGCTGCCGCCTGCTCGATCACCTCGGCCGCCCCGTTGGCCCGGTTCTCCACGACGTGGCGCTGGTAGCAGCGCAGCTCACCGGTCAGGTCCAGCACGCAGGCAGCGGTGTAGTCGACGTTGATCTCCACGCCCAGGGCCACCGGGCCGTCCGGATCGAGCCGGACCGGACGGGCCGGCCGGCCGACTCCGCCGTTGGCCGGCTCGCCCTCGACCACGATCGCGCGGGTGATCAGGTCGTCCACCAGGCTCGACACGGTGGCCTTGGTCAGCCCGGTGCGCTGGGCGAGCTCGGCGCGCGAACTGGGCGCGGCGGCCAGCGCCGTGGTGATCAGGCTGAGGTTGTGCCGCCGGACGGTCTGCTGGCCGGCGGGAGCCCCCGGCGCCGTCATCGGCTCAGGTGCTTGGCCGCCGCGTCGGCATAGCGCTCGCGCAGCCCAGCGGTCGAGGCTGCCTCGAAGGACGCCGTGCCGGTCAGCTCCCAGTCCGGCGGCTGCGCCGTGCCGGTCAGCACCCAGGCAGCCTGCCGGGCGGCGCCGTCGGCCACGTACTCGCCAGGCCGGGGCACCGTCACCGCAACCCCGAACACCGACGGCGCTATCCGGCAAACCGCCTCGGACTGGGCTGCGCCGCCGATCAGGTGCACGCCCGGCGCCGAGACGCCCTGGGCGACGAGCGCGTCCAGGCCGGCCGCCAGCCCGCACAGCATGCCCTCGATCGCGGCCCGAGCCAGGTTCGCCGGTTGGGAGTTGGCCAGGGTCAGCCCGTGCACGGCGCCGGTGGCGTTCGGCAGGTTGGGGGTCCGCTCGCCCTCGAGGTAGGGAACCATCGTCACGCCGCCGGCCCCCGGCTCGGCCGCCAGCGCCAGGACGCCGAGCTCGGCCAGGCTGACGCCGAGCAACCGCGCCGTGGCATCGAGCACCCGGGCGGCGTTCAGGGTGCAGACCAGCGGCAGGAAGGCTCCGGTCGCGTCGCTGAAGCCGGCCACCAGGCCGCTCGGGTCGGCCGGCTGCATGTCGCTGCGGGCACAGGCCACCCCGGACGTCCCCAGCGACACCAGCACGTTCTCCCCCACCTGCACGCCCAGCGCGCCGGCCGCGTTGTCGCCGGCGCCCGGCCCGATCAGCAGCGAGCCGGCGTTCCCGGCAACCTCGGCAGCGGCTTCGGCGGGACCGGCGACCCGGGGCAGCATCGCCTCGTGTCCGAGCCCGCGCACCAGCAGGTCGGTGCGATAGCGGTTGCTCCGGCCGTCGAAGTAGCCGGTGCCGGAGGCATCCGAGCGGTCGGTCACCAGCTCGGCGAGCTCGCGTGCCCCGGCCAGCTTCCAGCTCAGCCAGTCGTGCGGCAGGCACACCGCGGCCGTCCGGGCGGCGTTGTCAGGTTCGTGCTCGGCCAGCCAGCGCAGCTTGGTCACCGTCAACGAGGCCACCGGCACGCTGCCGACCGCCTCGGCCCAGTACCCCGCGCCCAGCTCGGCAACCAGATCGGCCGCAGCCGGAGCCGACCGGGTGTCGTTCCACAGCAGCGCCGGCCGCACCACGTTCCCGCCGGCATCCAGGCAGACCATGCCGTGCTGCTGGCCGCCGACGCTGAGCGCGGCGACATCGGCCAGCCCGCCGGCCTGCTCCAGGGCGGCCCGCAACGCCTGCCACCAGGCGTCCGGATGCACCTCGGTGCCCTCGGGGTGGCTGGCGCGGCCCTGCCGGACCAGCCGCCCGGTGTCAGCGTCGCGGATGACCACCTTGCAGGACTGGGTGGAGGAGTCCACCCCGGCAACCAGGGCCATCGCTTACCGGGCGCCGGTGAGGTGTTCCAGCGCGAGCTGGTTCAACCGGACGAAGCCGTAGCCCTTCTCGCCGGCGGCATCGACGTCGAAGTCCTCGAAGGCCTGGCGGTCGACCAGCAGCTCGGCGTAGCCCTCGCCGTCGTTCAGGGTCGGCTGCGACAGCTCGCCGACCTTGGCGTGCGCCAGCGCCTGGAGCACCTCCGGGTCCGACCGGAACGCCGTGGCCCGCTCCTTGAGGAGCAGGTAGGTGCGCATGTTGGCGCGGACGGAGTCCCAGACGCCGTCGTAGTCCTCGGTGCGGGACGGCTTGTAGTCGAAGTGCCGGGGACCGGTGTAGGCGGGACCGCCGCCGGGGCCGCCGAATTCCAGCAGGTCGACCAGGCCGAAGGCGTTGAACAGGTCACCGTGGCCGAACACCAGGTCCTGGTCGAACTTGATGCTGCGCTGGCCGTTGAGGTCGATGTGGAAGAGCTTTCCGTGCCAGAGCGCCTGCGAGACGCCGTGCACGAAGTTCAGCCCCGCCATCTGCTCGTGGCCGACCTCGGGGTTCACCCCGACCAGCTCCGAGCGGTCGAGGGAGGAGATGAAGGCCAGCGCGTGGCCCACGGTCGGCAGCAGGATGTCACCGCGGGGCTCGTTGGGCTTGGGCTCCAGGGCCAGCCGGATCCCATAGCCGCGGTCGGTGATGAACTCGGTGAGCAGGTTCATCGCCTCGCGGTAGCGGTCCAGCGCGGCCTGGACGTCCTTGGCGGTGTCGTACTCGCTGCCCTCCCGGCCGCCCCAGAGCACGAACGTCTCCGCGCCCAGCTCGGCCGCGAGCTCGATGTTGCGCAGCACCTTGCGGATCGCGTACCGCCGGATGGACCGGTCGTTGCTGGTGAAGCCGCCGTCCTTGAACACCGGGTGGGTGAACAGGTTGGTGGTCACCATCGGCACCACGATGCCGGTCTCGTCGAGGGCATGGCGGAACCTGGTGAGCTGCTTGTCGCGATCGGCGGCCGCGGCGCCGAACGGGATCAGGTCGTCGTCGTGGAAGGTGATGCCGTAGGCGCCGAGCTCGTCGAGCCGGTGCACCGCCTCGACGGCGTCCAGCGGCCCGCGGGTGGGGTCGCCGAACTGGTCCTTGGCCTGCCAGCCGATCGTCCAGAGCCCGAAGGAGAACCGGTCCGCTTTGGTCGGAGTGAGGGTCAATGTCATCGCGCGTCCCTGCCTGCTATTTGTTCAGTGGTTGAACTTAATCGAGCACGCTACCCGATCCAGGCCGGGGACGCACCTGCTCAGCCGCCTGGAGAAAGTGGTTTGATCGAACGATGTCGCACAACTCCCGCGCCGGTCAGCCGGCCGCAGCCGAAGACCTGGTCGACCTCGGCAGCCTGGTCGAGGCCTACTACCAGCTGCATCCGGACGTTTCGGTCCCCGAGCAACGGGTCAGCTTCGGCACCTCCGGCCATCGGGGCTCGTCGCTGCACACCACGTTCAACGAGGACCACATCCTGGCCACCAGCCAGGCGATCTGCGAGTACCGCGCCGTCCATGGCATCGACGGCCCGCTGTACCTGGGCGCGGACAGCCATGCGCTGTCCGAGCCCGCGGTGCGGTCGGCGGTGGAGGTGTTCGCCGCCCACGAGGTCGCCCTCATGGTCGATTCCCGCAACGGCTACACCCCCACCCCGGCGGTGTCGCGCGCGATCCTGGACTACAACAGTGCTTCCAGCGGCCGCGCGTCCGGGCGCGCCGACGGTGTGGTGGTCACCCCGTCGCACAACCCGCCCGCCGACGGCGGCTTCAAGTACAACCCGCCGGACGGCGGCCCGGCCGGCACCGACATCACCGGGTGGATCCAGGACCGCGCCAACGAGCTGCTGGCCGCCGGGGCGGCGACGATCAAGCGCATCCCGTACGAGCGTGCGGTGGCCTCCGAGCACGTCCAGGGGTTCGACTTCCTCGACGCCTACGTCTCGGCGCTGCCCGGCGTCCTCGACCTGGACGCGATCCGATCGGCCGGCGTCCGAATCGGCGCCGATCCGCTGGGCGGGGCGTCGGTGGCCTACTGGGGCGAGATCGGCTCGCGCTACGGGCTGGACCTGACCGTGGTGAACCCGGACGTCGACCCGCAGTTCGGCTTCATGACCCTGGACTGGGACGGCAAGATCCGGATGGACTGCTCCTCGCCGGCGGCGATGGCCTCGCTGATCCAGCGGATGCAGCGCGACAGCAGCGGCGCGACGCTGTATGACATCGCCACCGGCAACGACACCGACGCCGACCGGCACGGGATCGTCACCCCGGACGGCGGGCTGATGAACCCCAACCACTTCCTGTCGGTCGCGATCGGCTACCTGTACGCCAACCGGCCCGGCTGGCGCGCGGACGCCGCGGTCGGCAAGACGCTGGTCAGCTCCTCGATGATCGACCGGGTGGCCGCTGATCTCGGACGCAAGCTGATCGAGGTGCCGGTCGGGTTCAAGTGGTTCGTCCCCGGCCTGCTGGACGGCTCGGTCGGCTTCGGCGGCGAGGAGTCGGCCGGGGCGTCGTTCCTGCAACGCGACGGCGGCGTGTGGACCACCGACAAGGACGGCCTCATCCTGTGCCTGCTCGCCTCGGAGATCCTGGCGACGACGGGCAAGTCCCCCTCGGAGCACTATCGGGAGCTGACCGCGAGGTTCGGCGAGCCGGCCTACGCGCGGATCGACTCGCCGGCCAGCCGGCAGCAGAAGGCGGTGCTGGCCAAGCTGTCGCCGTCGCAGGTGAGCGCCTCGACGCTGGCCGGCGACCCGATCACCGACCGGCTCACCACCGCGCCGGGCAACGGCGCCGCGATCGGCGGCCTGAAGGTCACCACCGAGCGCGGCTGGTTCGCCGCCCGGCCGTCGGGCACCGAGGACGTCTACAAGCTCTACGCCGAGTCCTTCGACGGGCCGGACCACCTGGCCCGGATCCAGGACGAGGCCCAGCAGATCGTGGCCGCCGCGCTGTCGGCCTCCTGACGCCGGCCGGCTCAGAAGTCGATCCGGACGACCACCCGCCGAGCGGTGGGATGGCTGATCTGGGTGAAGCCGGCGTCGGAGAATGCCTGCCGCGGGCCGACGTGCAGCTCGCCCCAGGTGATCTCCCTGCCGGGCTCGGTGATCATCGGATAGGCCTCCAGCGCCCGGGCGCCGCGCTCGCGGGCGAAGTCGGCGGCGGCTCGGGCCAGCGGGTAGGTCAGGCCCCGGCCCCGGTAGTCCTTGCGGACCACCATGCAGGTCACCGCCCAGACCCCGTCGTCGTCCTTGTCCTCGGCCCGCCCGGACCACGGGATCCGCGAGGTGCGCAGCTTGGGGTACGCCGTCCGCGGCTGGACCGCCACCCAGCCGGCCGGCTCCTCGTCGACGTAGGCCACCAGGCCGCTGGTCGCACGGGCGTCCGGGTTGCCGCAGCCGGTCTGGGACTGCAGCATCGCGGTGCGCTCCTCCTCGGTGGAGTCGCGCCAGATCCAACCCCGGATCGTGAAGCGCTGGCACAGGCAGCGCGCCGCGTAGTCAGCGCTGAAGATGGCGGTCAGGTCGTCCCAGGACGCCTCGTTGGCAGGGACGATCCTCAGCTGCTGCTCGTCGATCGGCCCGGTGGTCGTCATGCTCGTCAACCCGTCTCAGGCGCGGCTGAAGGTGTCCGGATGCGGGCCGATCCGGTACCCGGTCTCCAACCCGGCGATCGCCTCGAGGTCCTCGGCAGTCAGGCGGAAGTCGAAGATGTCGAAGTTCTCCTGGATCCGGGCCGGCGTCACGGACTTCGGGATGACCACGTTGCCCAGTTCGATGTGCCAGCGCAGGATCACCTGGGCCGGGGTCTTGCCGACCCGGGCGGCGATGCCGGCGATCACCTCCTCGGTGAGCACCGAGCCGCCGCGGGCCAGCGGCGACCATGCCTCGGTGAGGATGCCGTGCTCTGCGTGGAAGGCGCGCAACTGCGCTTGGGGCAGCAGCGGATGCAGCTCGATCTGGTTGATCACCGGAACCACCGACGACTCGTCGAGCAGCCGCTGCAGGTGCGGGATGGAGAAGTTCGAGACCCCGATGGCGCGCACCCGGCCCTCGGCGTACAGCTTCTCGAAGGCACGCCAGGTGTCGACGTAGCGGTTGAGAGCCGGCGCGGGCCAGTGGATCAGCAGCAGGTCCAGCACCTCCAGACCCAGCCGGCCCATCGACGCCTCGAAGGACGCGAGCGCGGAGTCGTACCCCTGCTCGGAGTTCCACACCTTGGTGGTCACGAACAGCTCGTCGCGGGGGACACCGGACTCCGCGATCGCGGCCCCGACGCCGGCTTCGTTCTGGTACAGCTTGGCGGTGTCGATGTGCCGGTAACCGGTCTCCAGCGCCGTCCGGACAGCCACCTGGGTTTCGGTATCGGGCACCAGGAACACCCCGAAGCCGAGCTGCGGGATCTCGACGCCGTTGTTCATCGCCAGCGCGGGAACAGTCATATTCGCAGTCTATGCAGCCGCCCGGCGTAGGCAGAAAGCGCTTATCCACAGCCTGACGAGGGAGCCCCCGTCAGCGGTGCGAAGGCTGCCAGGATCGGC
>NZ_DASVSG010000096.1:0-4733 GCF_036388195.1 Jatrophihabitans sp.
CTCCCGCCCCTACCGCAGCGAAGCAGAACGCATCGCCGCCTTCTCGACCTGGCTACACACCTACAATCACCACCGCGGCCACACCGCCCTCGGCGGCGCGACACCAGCCAGCCGTGTCACCAACCTGTCAGGACAGAACAGGTAGTCCATGCCCTGGTAGCTGTCGGGAATGAGGCACACCTTCGCGCCGCTGCTGGTCAGGACGTGGGCCAGTTCGCGGGGGCCGAGGGTGGGCATCACGGGTGCCGGGACCGCCCCGACACGGGCACAGGCCAGGTACAGCGGGCCGAGCATCCACCAGTTCGGCAGGTGGACGGCCACCACGTCCCGGCGCTGCACGCCGAGTTCGAGCAGCGCCGCGGCGAACCTGTCCACCAGCAGCAGGTATTCCCGGTAACTGACGGTGCGGGCCGGGCGGCCGGCGGCGTAGCTGACGATAGCCGGCTTGTCCGGGTTGGCCTGAGCCGCGCGCTGCAGGTCATGCAGGACCGTCTCGCTGCGCCACTGGCCGCTGGCCCGGAATGATGCGGCCTGCTCCGGCGCGGGCCGCACCAGCGTCTCCCACATCGAAGTCTCCCCGTCGGCCGGCCCGTCCCGCCGGTGTGTCGAAGAGCAGTGTGTCGAGTACGGGGTTAATACACCATAAATGTAGGTGGTGGAGAGTGTCGGATTGGCTGTGCTGCTGGTTCGACCTGCGGGTCGGTCAACAACTGGCGGACATCGTCGTAACCGGTCACCAGCCAGACCTTGGCGGCGTTGGAAAGATCACCGGACGGGCAGGCCCAGCGGCGTGCAGCCGCTCCCGGATCTCTACAGGTGGGCCATGACATCCTGGGAAGCTCCTGCACTAGCGAGCGCACCGCTGCGTGGGATTTGTGAACTATTTGTGGCTCGGTTCACGCCTGTAGCTTGGCGCCATGGTCTCCGGCGTCCTGCTGCAGGTGGTGCTGGCCGGACTCGCGCAGGGCGCCGTCCTGGGGCTGGTGGCGCTCGGGTTCTCCCTGGTCGCCGGCGCCGCCCGGATCCTGCCGTTCGCCCACGGCGACATCGCGGTCGGCGCCGTCTTCCTCGCCGTGCTCACCACCGTCGGACGCACCCCCACCGCCGCCCGGCTGGGCCTCTGGCCCGCGATAGCGCTGGTGCTGTTGAGCGTGGCCGCCGGGGTGCTGCTCTCCGGCCTGGTCGCCGCCGCGGTGGTGCTGGCGAACCTGGACGGCGGACGCCGGCCCAGCGCGCTCGGGTGGATCGCCGGGGGCCTGGCCGCCGGGCTGCTGCTGCGCGCAGCGCTCGGGATCTTCCTTCCCCAGCAGGCCTATGCGTTGCCGGACCCGTTGCGCATCGACGCGCTGACACCCGGGGGGTTGCTGCGGCTGCCCGGCGGCAGCACGGTTGCGGTGCGCGCCGTCTGCGTCCTGGCGCTCGGGCTGGCCGTGGGCCTGCTGGTCGACGCGGCGCTGGCCCGGTCCCGGTTCGGCCTGTCGCTGCGGGCGGTGGCCGACGACCCGGTCGGCGCCGCGCTGTGCGGCGTGTCTGCCCGCCGGGTGGTGTTCGGGGCCTTCCTGGTGGCCGGCCTGCTGGCCGGGCTGGCCGGCGTGCTGACGGCGCCGGGCCGCGCGCTGGCGGTCGAGGACGGGGCCGTCCTGGGATTGCACGCCGCCGCTGCCGCGGTGCTCGGGGGAGTCGGCTCGTTGCGTGGCGCGCTGGCCGGTGGCCTGGCGGTCGGGACCGTCCAGGCGCTGGCCGGCTACGCCTTCGGCTCGGGCTTCTACGACCTGGCGCCGCTGGTGCTGCTGGTGGCGGTCCTGGCGGTACGGCCACCGGCCCGCGCGCTGTCGCTGGCTCGAACGTCCTCGGCCGCCCGAGCGCCCTCGACAGCCGTCAGGTGAGCGCCGTCGGGCTGGCCCAGTCGCTGTGGCTGCTGGTCGCGGCGCTCGGCCTGGCCCTGTCGGTGCGCTACGCCGGTGCGCCGATGCTCGGGCAGAGCGCGTTCCTGGCGGTCGGCGGCTACGGGGTGGCGCTGCTCGGCCCCGGCGGCGCCGGGCTGCCGCTGGGCATCGCGGCCGGGCTGGCGGTGTTGCTGGCCGCCGCGGGCGGCTGTCTCACCGCGCTGGGGACGGCTCGCCTGGCCGCCGGCTACTTCGCGCTGGCGACCTGGACGCTGGCCTGGCTGGTCCAGCGGGCGCTGATCGCCTTTCCCGATGTCTTCGGCGGCGCCGAGGGACTCACCCGCCCGGCGCCGGCCGAACTCCTCTCGCGCACCCTGGGCATCCGGCTGACGCTCACCGACCGGATCAACCTGGGCCTGGCTGCCGGAACCTGCCTGCTGGTGCTGGCCGCCCTGTACCGGCTCAGCCGCGGTCCGGCCGGCCTGGACCTGGCCGCCCTGCGGGAATCGCCGGAGCTGGCCAGGTCGCTGGGCATTCCGGTCGCGGCCCGGCGCCGCGCGGTGCTCACCGCCACGGCCGCTCTCGGCGGGGTCGCCGGCGCCGGATCCACCGTGCTGCTCGGGGTGATCTCGCCCGTGGACGTCAGCCCGCTGCTGTCCCTGGAGTTGTTGATGGCGGTGTTGCTGGGCGGGGCGCTGCTGGGTCGGACGCGGTTGGGCAGGACGCGGCTGGGTCGGACGCGGTTGGGCGGGGCGCTGGGCGGCGCGGCGCTGTGGTGGGGCCCGGTGCTGGGTGTCGGGCTGCTCTCGGTGCTGCCCGGCGGGCCGCTCGCCCTGCCCTGGCCGGCGGAGCTGGCCGGTGCGCCGTGGCGGGCGGTGCTGACCGCGCTGTTGCTGCTCGCGGTGATCGCGGCGCTGGGCGGGCGCTCCGTCGCAGGTCCGCCGGCCCGGCCATGGCCGCCTCCGACGGAGCAGCCCAGCCGGCCGGTCAAGACGGGGGTACGCCTGGACCTGGCCCACGCGAGCGTGTCCTACCCCGGGGTTGCCGCCCTGGACGATGTCAGCCTCACCGTGCACGGCGGGCAGGTGCACGCCCTGGTCGGCCCGAACGGCAGCGGAAAGTCCACCCTGCTCGAGGTGCTGGCCGGTGACCTCGGCGCCGGGACGGTCCGGCTCGACGGCGTGCCGCTGCGCGCCCGCTCCGCGCCGGAACGGGTGCGAGCGGGGGTGGTGCGCACGTCCCAGCGACCGATCGTGCTCGCGGAGCTCAGTCCGGTGCAGCAGGTCGCCCTGGCAGCTCGCGGCGGCGCCGCCTGGCCGCAGGCAGTGCTGCGTCAGCTGCTGGCGACCCCGCGCTCGCGGCTGCAGACGGCGCAGCTTCGAGCCACCGCCGCCGGCGCCCTGACCGCGCTCGGCCTGGGCCACCTGGCCGACCTCGACCCGGCGCGGCTGACCACCGGTGAGCGGCAGCTGCTGCAGGTGGCCCGGGCGGTGGCCACCGGAGCGCCGGTGCTGCTGTTCGACGAGCCGGCCGCCGGGATGAGCGCTGCCGAGCGCGGCGTGCTGCAACGGCTGCTGCGGGAACTGGCCGACGGCGGCGCCGCCGTCCTGATCGTCGAGCACGACCTGCGGCTGGTCGCGGCGGTGGCCGACCGGATCACCGTCCTGGACGCCGGGCGGGTGCTGGCCACCGGCGAGGCCGCCGCGGTGCGGGCGGATCCGACGGTGCGCGCGGCCCTGTTCGGGCCGGCCTGAGCAGGGGCTGCCAATCGCTCAGGACCTGCGCCACAGCACCGCGCCGGAGCCCAGCAACGTCAGCGCGCCCAGGATGGCCAGCCCGATCGGCACCGGCCGGGGGGTCAGCCGAGCGGGCCCGGCGGCCACCGGACGAGTGGTGGCCAGCGCGTAGCGGAACACGGTGCGGCCCTGGGGCTCCAGCTGCGACCCGAGGTAGGGGCTGTAGGCCGACGCCCGCGAGCCCGTCGCCGCGGCCTGCACCAGGGCGTCCAGCGCCGCACGCCGTTCGGCAGCCGGTGGGCCGGAGGCGGCCCACGCCGACCACGATGCCAACCCGCGGGGCGGGAGCAGGCTGCGCGGGTCCAGCGCCGGCGTCGCGGTCAGCTCAAGGGCTGCCTTGCCGGGCCGGCGCACCGTCAGGGAGAACCGCGCGCTGGCCTGCAGCAACGTGTCGATCCGGACCGCGTCCACCGGCCCGGCAGCGCCGGTGGCGGTCACCCGGAGCGTCCCGCGAAGCCGCAGCGGCATCAGCTGCACCGACTGACGGGTGCCGCGCGCGGTGACCTGCAGCTCGGGCGGGATGCCGGTGCGGGTGGTCGGCAGCCTGCCGGCGCCGGCGCCCCGGGCCTCGGCCAGCAGCCGGTCCAACGCCGGAGCCAGCTGGCGTGCAGCGGCGTCTGCTCCGGTCGGCAGGCTGACCTGCTGGCGGCTGAGGTTGTCCAGGGTGAGCGTCAGCACGCCGGGCTCGCGCAGCTGCCCGTCCGGGCCCACCGTGCTTCGGCGCTCGCCGGCGGCGAAGCTCAGGCTCACCGCCAGCGGCAGGTGGCTGGCCTCAAGCTCGGGGTCCAGCTCCATCCGGGCCGCGAGCTGCCGGCTGCCGGGGGAGAAACCCTGCCAGAGGACGTCGCCGAAGCTGAGTACCGGGACGTCGCCGCCCAGGGCGACCGCAGCCCTCGCCGGTCCGGCTTCGCGCACGAAGTAGTCGCCGGTCCCGGTGATCTGGATCCGTTGCTCGTCCCTGACCCGGGTCACCCGGCCGTCGCCGGACACCTCGACCTGGACCAGCTCGTCGTTGCGCAGCGGGCCGGGCGCGAGGTAACCGGGCAGCTGG
>NZ_DASVSG010000097.1:0-6304 GCF_036388195.1 Jatrophihabitans sp.
TGGTCACCCGGGCCTCCGCGGTCGGCCCAGCGGCGGTCGGCCCAGCGGCGGTCGGCCCAGCGGCGGTCGGCCCAGCGTCGGTCACCCGGGCCTCCGTGGTCGGCCCAGCGTCCGCGGGCAGTTCAGAGCCGGGCCCGCCGTCACCGTGAGCGCTCAGCGCCCCACCCGTCACGCCGGAGAGCAACCTGATCACCGCGGCCACCAGCTCCGGCGGCTCCAGCGCCACCGCATCGGCGCCGGCGCCGGCCACCAGCCCCGCGAGCCGGTCCAGGTCGCGGTAGTCCAGGGTCAGCACCTCCCCCTCGGCGGTGCTGCGGACCTGCCGCGCCAGCCGGCGCAACTCGCCGCCGCGGCCGGGAACCACCCGCACGCTGGCCAGCTGATCGGGCTGGTGGTTGGCGCCGCGCACCAGCTCCAGCATGTCCAGGTCGTCCGGCCGGCTGGTCTCGGCGGCCACGGTCAGCGTCCGGACCTCGCCCACGATGCGGTCCAGCCGGAAGCTGCGCATGTCGCCCCGGCCCCGGTCGTGGCCGACCACGTACCACCGACCCCGCCAGGACAGCACACCCCACGGCTCCACGGTCCGCTTCTCCGGCGCGGGCGCCGACTGCTTGCGGTAGCCGAACTGCACCACCCGGCGTTCGGACACCGCCGCGATCAGGTACGGAAGCGCCGGCTCGTTGCCCGGCAGCGGGGGCAGCGCATCGGCGCCCGGCGGTTCCTCGATCTCGATCCCGGCCGCGCGCAGCTTGATCAGGGCGGTCCGGGCCTCGGTGGCCAGCGACGCGGTGCTCCACAGCCGGCCGGCCAGGCCCACGGCGGCTGCCTCGTCGGCGGTGAACTCGATCGGCGGCAGCTCGAAGTCCTGCCGGGCGATCCGGTAGCCGTCCTCGGTGTCGAAGACGGAGTTGCGGCCGGTCTCCAGCGGGATGCCGAGCTCGCGCAGCTCCGCCTTGTCCCGTTCGAAGCTGCGCTTGAACGCCTCGTCCGGATTGGTGGAGTCCTCGGACACCTCATAGCCCTCGACGGTGTCCCGGATGCGCTCGGCGGTGATGTACTGCCGGGTGGAGAGCAGGCAGAGGACCAGATTGACCAGTCGTTGCTGCCGACGCGCCGCCATATCCGACAACGGTAGGCGACGTCCGCGTCTGGGCGGCGCGCCACCCCGGTCGGGGTGCTCGGTTCGTCGAGCGCGGCCGCTCACATCGAGGCAATCAACTTCTCGACCCGGTCATCGACCGCCCGGAACGGGTCCTTGCACAGCACGGTCCGCTGCGCCTGGTCGTTCAGCTTGAGGTGCACCCAGTCCACCGTGAAGTCGCGCCGGGTCTCCTGCGCGCGCTTGATGAACTCGCCGCGCAGCTTGGCCCGGGTGGTCTGGGGCGGGACGCTCTTGGCCTCGAACACCGCCAGGTCAGAGGTCACCCGGCTCACCGCGCCGCGGTTGGCCAGCAGGTAGTACAGGCCCCGGTCCCGGCGGATGTCGTGGTAGGTGAGGTCGAGCTGCGCGATCCGCGGCGAGGACAGCGGCAGGTCGTACCGGGCGCGGTAGCGCTCCAGCAGCTGGAACTTGGTGGCCCAGTCGATCTCGCGGTCGATCAGGCTCAGGTCACCGGACTCGACGGCCTTGAGGGTCCGGCCCCACAGATCCAGCACCTGTTCGGTGACGGGATCGGAGCCGGTGGCGTCGACGAACGTCCGGGCCTTCTCGAAGTACTCCCGTTGGATCTCGCTGGCGCTGGCCAGCCGGCCGTTGGCGAGCTTGACCTGGCGGCTGCCGGTCAGGTCGTGGCTGATCTCGCGGATCGCCCTGATCGGGTTCTCCAGGGTCAGGTCCTTGAAGGTGATGCCCTGCTCCATCATCCGCAGCACCAGATCGGCGCTGCCCACCTTCAGCAGGGTGGTGGCCTCGTTCATGTTGGAGTCGCCGACGATGACGTGCAGCCGCCGATACCGCTCGGCGTCGGCGTGCGGCTCGTCCCGGGTGTTGATGATCGGCCTGGACCGGGTGGTGGCCGAGGAGACGCCCTCCCAGATGTGCTCGGCCCGCTGGCTCAGGCAGTACACCGCCCCGCGGGGCGTCTGCAGCACCTTCCCGGCGCCGCAGATCAGCTGCCGGGTGACCAGGAACGGGATCAGCACATCGGCCATCCGGCTGAACTCGCCGTGCCGGGCGACCAGGAAGTTCTCGTGGCAGCCGTAGGAGTTGCCGGCCGAGTCGGTGTTGTTCTTGAACAGGTAGATGTCGCCGGCGATGCCCTCGTCGTTGAGCCGCTTCTCGGCGTCGATGAGCAGCCCCTCGAGGATCCGCTCGCCGGCCTTGTCGTGGGTGACCAGGCTCAGCAGCGAATCGCACTCCGGGGTGGCGTACTCGGGGTGGCTGCCCACGTCCAGGTAGAGCCGGGCGCCGTTGCGCAGGAAGACGTTGGAGGACCTGCCCCAGCTGACCACCCGCCGGAACAGGTAGCGGGCCACCTCGTCCGGGCTGAGCCGGCGTTGACCTTCGAAGGTGCAGGTCACACCGTATTCGTTCTCGATGCCGAAGATACGTCGCTGCACGGGCCCAGCCTAGTCAGCGAAGCGGCCAGATGCGCGTCTTCGGTTGCGTGATCGGTATCGGATCTCGTCCGGTCCTACAGGCGCAACCGCAGCACCGTGCGGTCGTGGTCGTCGGAAATCTCGATCCGGTCGATGGCCTGCCGCGGCCAGGGGCTGTTCCTGGTGATCTGGACGTCCTCATCCGGCTGCGGCGTCCAGCTCCCCAGGCCCACCTTCTCGCCCTTGCGGTTGAAGATCACCAATTGGTACGAGGTGTAGGAGTGGTCCGGGTAGGCGCCGCCGCCGGGGTAGCCGCAGGCCAGCTTGACCCGGGTGCTCGAGCCGGATCTGATCAGCTGCACGGTGGCGTGCACACCGGCGGCGTTCGGGCCGACCGGCTGCATGGTCAGGGTCTGCGGCTGGTGCGCGCGCTGCCAGCCCAGCACCCCGCCGGTAGCCAGCAGCCCGAGCAGGCAGGCCGCCGCTGCCGCGAACGCGACGAGCCGCCGCGCCCGGCGCCGCCGGCTGGCCGCGACCTGGCGCAGCAGCCGGGGCAGCAGCGTGTCCGGCGGCGGCTCGGGCTCCCAGGCCGAGACGTCGGCCCGGGCGAGCACCCCGGGCAGGTCGCCAAACTCGGCGATCCGGTCCTGGCAGATCGGGCAGGCCCGCAGATGCCGCTCGAACGCCTCGCGCTCCTCGACCTCCAGCGCGCCCAGCAGGTAGGCGGCGTCGTCGAGCTCGAACCGGACGTGCTCGGCGATGGCGCGTTCGGCGTCGGGGTCGAACGGGACGCCGTGCTCGTGCTGACCCGGGCCGGTCACGGCGCCGCTCCCATCTCGTTGAGGGCCAGCTTCAGGGCCCGCAGGGCGTAGTGCGACCGGGACTTGACGGTCCCTTCCGCGATCTGCAGCTGGTGGGCGGCCTCCCGCACGCTGGAGCGCCGGTAGAACAGCTCCACCAGCACCGCCCGGTGGTCCGGGGTCAGCCGCAGCAGCGCGTCGGCGATCAGCCGGGACTCGACCAGCGCGTCGGTGTGATCGGCCACCGCGGACTCCGGCACCGCGGCGACCAGCCGCTCCGGCCGGACGCTGCGGGCGCGCCACTCGTCGATCACGATCCGGCGGGCCACCGTGTACAGCCAGCCGCGCGCCGAACCCGCCTGCTCGGCGGTGAAGGCCGGGCTGTCGGGGTTGCGCCAGGCCCGCAGCAGGGTCTCCTGCACGACGTCCTCGGCGGCCTGCCGGTCGCCGCCGGTCAGCCGGACCGCGAAGGCCCACAGCGCGGCGGCGTGCTCGTCATGCAGGGCCTGCATGAACTCACGCTCGTCGACCGCGCTGCGATCGACCGGCATCGGGTCTCCTGGGGTCTGGACGTGGACTGGCGGCGGACCGCTCCGGGGATGGATACGGCTGAGCCGGCGGGACGGTTCAATCCTGCACCCGCGTGAACCGTTCGGGTGGCTGTTGCGTTGGTTCTGTTGTACGAGCAATGACAGTGGACACAGATCTGGGAGTCAATGGATGAGCACAGAGCACGAGGACGACCGCTCGACGGTGTCGGGCATCAGCCGCCGAAGCCTGCTGGCGGCCGGCGCCATCGGCATCCCCGCAGTCGCCCTGGTGGCCTGCTCGAAGGCCCCCGCCGAGGAGCCGACACCCACATCGAGCTCGAGCCCGGTCCAGGGCCTGCCGACCACCCCCGCATCCGGCGCCCCGCTGGCCAAGCTCTCCGACATCACGGTCGGCGAGGCGATCGCAGCCACCGGCCCGGACGGCGGCGACATCATCATCGTCCGGACGGCGGCGACCACGGTCGAGGCCTACAGCGCGATCTGCACCCACGAGGGCTGCACCGTGAAGCCGGCCGGCAAGGAGCTGGACTGCCCGTGTCACGGCTCGGTCTTCGACCTCAAGGGCGCGGTGCTCAACGGCCCGGCGCAGCGGCCGTTGAAGGCAGTGAAGGTCGCGCTGTCCGGCGACAACGTGGTGGCCGGCTAACCCGCCGGCTCGTCAAAACCGGCGGTCTCGCTAGAACCGGCCGCCCTCGCTAACCGGCGGCAGCGTCCCGGGCCACCGCGGAACTAGGGGCCGTCGGGGCTGTCCGTGCTGTCGGAGCGGCCCGGCGTCGGTGGCGTGTCCGCGCCGCCCTGCTCGTTCACAGGCTGGGCCCCGGTGTGCTCGGCCGCGGGCTCGGCAGAGCCGTTGCCCGGCAACAGGCTGCTCAGCGCCGGCCCGACGATGCGGCGGAACTTGCGGTGGCCCCGGTTGCGGTCCAGCACGGCGACCTCGAGGCTGTCGGCGACCAGCACCCGGTTGCCGCCGCCCTCGCCGCCGACCGAGCCGAGCGCCGCGACCGCGACCGAGACCGCGTCGGCCAGCGACATGTCGGTGCGGAACGACTGCTTGAGGGCATTGGCGACCGTGTCGGCCTGGCCGCCCATCACCAGGTAGTTGGGCTCGTCGACGATGGTGCCGTCGTAGGACAGCCGGTAGAGCTGGTCATCGGCGGCCGACGAGCCGACCTCGGCGACGCACAGCTCCACCTCGTACGGCTTCTGCTGCTCTGTGAAGATCGAGCCCAGGGTCTGGGCGTAGGCGTTGGCCAGCGCCCGCGCGGTGACGTCGCGGCGGTCGTAGGAGTAGCCGCGCAGGTCGGCCAGCCGGATGCCGGCGACCCGCAGGTTCTCGAACTCGTTGGACTTGCCGACCGCCGCGAAGCCGATCCGGTCATAGATCTCCGACACCTTGTGCAGCGCCGAGCTGGTGTTCTCGGCGACGAACAGCACCCCGTCGGCATAGGTCAGCACCACCACGCTGCGGCCGCGCGCGATGCCCTTGCGGGCGTACTCGGACCGGTCGCGCATGATCTGCTCGGCCGAGGCGTAGAACGGCATCGACATGGATGTTTCTCCGGTTCGTAGGGTCGGGGAGCGGCCGAAGCAGCGGCTCAGGAGCCTGGCACGGCCGCCCGGCGTTCCAGCAGCGCGCGCACCACGGCGTCCAGGCTGCTGTCGGCCACCCGGCGGGTGCCGTCGGCGGTGGCCGCGAACACCACCGGGTAGATCCGCCGGGTCAGGTCCGGGCCGCCGGTCGCGGCGTCGTCGTCGGCGGCGTCGTAGAGCGACTCGACCACGATCGCGACCGCCTCCTCCTCGCTGAGGTTCGGACGCCAGAGCTTCTTCAGCGCGCTCTTGGCGAACACCGAGCCCGAGCCCACCGAGTGGTAGTACTGCTCGGGGTAGCGGCCGCCGGTGACGTCGTAGCTGTAGATCCGGCCGGCGCCGGCCGACCCCTCCACCGCCGCGCTGTCGATGTCGTAGCCGGCAAAGAGCGGGACCACGGCCAGCCCCTGCATCGCCGCGCCGAGGTTGCCCCGGATCATCGTCGCGAGCCGGTTGGCCTTGCCGTCCAGGGTGAGCGCGGTGCCCTCGATCTTCTCGTAGTGCTCCAGCTCCACCTGGAACAGCCGCACCAGCTCGATCGCGATGCCGGCGGTGCCCGCGATGCCGACCAGGGAGTACTCGTCGGCGGCGAAGACCTTCTCGATGTCGCGCTGGGCGATCAGGTTGCCCATGGTGGCGCGGCGGTCACCGGCCATGATCACGCCGCCGTTGAAGGTGGCCGCCACGATCGTCGTCGCGTGCAGCGACCCGGCGGCGTGCGGGGAGGAGGGCATGGCGCCGGTCAGCTGCGCCCGGTTGCCGGGCAGCAGCTCAGCCGCGGCCGCGGAGATGAACTCGACGAAGGACGACGAGCCGGGGGCGGTC
>NZ_DASVSG010000098.1:0-17772 GCF_036388195.1 Jatrophihabitans sp.
AGTCCGCGCCGGGGCCGCGGTACTCCTGGTCGGCGGCCGCGTGCAGCGTCCAATGCGGGTCGTACAGGTGCGGCCTGCCCACCGCCACCAGATCGGCCCGGCCGGCCAGCAGCACCGAGTTGACGTCGTCGTAGGAGGAGATGGCGCCCACCGCGATCACCGCCACGCCGTAGCGCTCGCCGATGTCGTTGCGGATCCGGTCGGCATACGGCGTCTGGTAACTGCGTCCGTAGGCCGGCTTCTCGTCCTTGACCACCTGACCGGTCGAGACATGGATGGCGTCCGCGCCGTGCTCGGCGAACGCCCGGGCGATCTCGACCGCCTCCTCGACGTCGTTGCCGCCCTCGTACCAGTCGGTGGCCGAGATCCGGACGCTGATCGGACGGTCGGACGGCCAGGCGGCGCGCACCGCGTCGAAGACCTCGAGCGGGTAGCGCAGCCGGTGGGCCAGGTCACCGCCGTACTCGTCGGTGCGGACGTTGGACAGCGGGGACAGGAACGACGAGAGCAGGTAGCCGTGCGCGCAGTGCAGCTCCAGCAGGTCGAAACCCGCGCGCGCGGCGGCGGCGGCGTTCCCGACGAAATCGGCCTTGATCTCCTCGAGGTCGGCCCGGGTCAGCTCGCGCGGTGCGGCGTTGGCCGGCGAGTAGGGCAGCGGGGACGGTGCGACGATCTCCCAGTTGCCCTCGGGAAGCGGCTCGTCGATGCCCTCCCACATCAGCTTGGTCGAGCCCTTGCGCCCGGAGTGGCCGAGCTGGACGCCGATCTTGGCGGTGCTCTCACGGTGGACGAAGTCGACCACCCGAGCCCATGCCCGCTCCTGCTCAGTGGTGTAGAGCCCCCCGCAGCCGGGGGTGATCCGCGCAGTGGGTGACACGCACACCATCTCCGTCATCACCAACCCGGCGCCTCCCAGCGCCCGCGAGCCGAGGTGCACCAGGTGGAAGTCGGTCGGCACCCCGTCGACGGCTGAGTACATGTCCATCGGCGACACGACGACCCGGTTCTTCAGCTCCAGCTGCCCGAGGCGGAAGGGGTGGAACATCGGCGGACAGGCCTGCCGATCAGCCACCGGCCCGCGGTCCGCCGCAGTGGCCAGCCGGTCCGCCGCAGTGGCCAGCCGGCCCGCCTCGTGCCGGGCGAACCAGGCATCCATGCCCGCCACGAACTCCGGGTCACGCAGCCGCAGGTTGTCGTACGTGATGCGCCGGCTGCGGGTCACGATGTTGAACGCGAACTGCTCCGGCGGCTGGGCGACGTAATGGCCGATGTTCTCGAACCAGTCCAGCGAAGCCCGGGCGGCGCGCTGGGTCGAGAGCACCACCGGGCGGCGCTCGGTCTCGTAGGCCTCCAGGGCGGCCGGCACGCCGTCGTGCTCGTGCAGGCAGGCCACCAGCGCCAGCGCGTCCTCCATCGCCAGCTTCGTGCCCGAGCCGATCGAGAAGTGCGCGGTGTGCGCGGCATCGCCGAGCAGCACCACGTTGCCGTTTCGCCAGGTGCCGTTGGAGATGGTGGTGAAGCTCTGCCACTTGGAGTTGTTCTTCAGGATCTGGTGACCGTCCAGGATGTCGCCGATCAGCTCCTGCACCCGTGCCACGGATCTCTCGTCGCTGACCCCGGGCGGGAACACCGTGGTTGCCGACTCGGCGAAACCGGCCCGGCGCCAGACGTCGTCATGCATCTCCACGATGAAGGTGCTGCCGGTGGCGTCATAGGGATAGCCGTGCACCTGCATGACCCCGTACGGCGTCGGGCAGATGTAGAACTTGAAGGCCTCGAACACCAGGTCGGTGCCCAGCCACATGTACTTGTTGCGGCCCACCTCCAGCGACGGCCGGAACACGTCGGCGTACTTGGTGCGCACCCCGGAGTTCGCCCCGTCGCAGGCGATCACCAGGTCGTACTCCAGGCTCAGGGTGTCGACGTCCGGCGCCTGGCTGCGAAAGGCCACCCGCACGCCCAGCTCGGCGCAGCGCTCCTGCAGCAGTTGCAGCAACGTCTTGCGGCTCATGGCCGCGAAGCCCTGCCCGCCCACCGTGGTCAGGGTGCCGCGGTAGTGGATGTCGATGTCGTCCCAGCGGGCGAACTGCTCGGCCATCCGGGCGTAGATCACCGGATCGGCGTGCTCGATGCCACCGAGGGTCTCGTCGCTGAACACCACCCCGAAGCCGAAGGTGTCCTCGGCGGCGTTGCGCTCCCAGACGTCGATCGCGGCGTCAGGGTCCAACGCCTTGGCGAGCGCGGCGAAGTACAGCCCGCCGGGACCCCCGCCGATGACGGCGATACGCATGCTCATTTCTCCTTCTGCGGTTTCTCCGCATGGGGCACCGCGCCGACCGGACCCTGTTTGCCGGCCGGCGCGGCCACCCCGGCGCTAGCGCGCAGCCTCGGTTTCCCGGAGCCGGAATCGTTGAACCTTTCCGGTAGACGTGCGCGGTAACGCCGGGACGAATTCGATGGAGCGTGGGTACTTGTACGGGGCGATGGTCTGCTTGGCGAAGTCCTGCAGCTCGGCGACCTTCGCCTCGTCCTGCGCCGCGCCCTCGCGCAGCACGACGACGGCGTGCACGGTGGCGCCTCGTTCGGGATCGGGCCGGCCCACCACCGCGCACTCCACGACATCCGGGTGCTGCTCCAACGCCCGTTCGACCTCCGGCGCGGCGATGTTGTACCCCGACGAGACGATCATGTCGTCGCTGCGCGCCTGGTACCAGAAGTAGCCGTCGGAGTCGCGGATGTAGGTGTCGCCGGTGACGTTCCACCGGTGCTGGACGTACACCGCCTGCCGGGGATCGGCCAGGTAGCGGCAACCGGTGGGGCCGACGACCGCCAGCCGGCCCGCCGTGCCGTCCGGCGCCGGGTTGCCCTCGGCATCGAGCACGGCCGCGGTGTAGCCCGGCACCGCCTTGCCGGTCGCGCCCGGCCGGATGTCGCCGTCGGCGGCGGAGATGAACACGTGCAGCATCTCGGTGCTGCCGATGCCGTCGATGAGTTCGATGCCGGTCTTGTCGTGGAGCTCCTGCCACACCGGGCGGGGCAGGTGCTCGCCGGCCGACACCGCGCGCCGCACGCCCGCCAGCCGGTGCTGCTGCCCGGCGCGCAGGATCGCCCGGTACGCAGTCGGCGCGGTGAACAGCACGGTGGCTCCGAACCGTTCGACCGCCTCGGCCAGCTCAGTGGGGGTGGCCCGCTCGATCAGCAGCGTCGAGGCGCCGATCCGCAGCGGGAACACCAGCAGCCCGCCGAGGCCGAAGGTGAACGCCAGCGGCGGGGTGCCGGTGAAGATGTCGTCGGGGCGGCCCGCCACCAGGTGCTTGCCGAAGGTGTCGGCGATCGCCAGCACGTCCCGGTGGAAGTGCATCGTCGCCTTGGGGATGCCCGTGGTGCCCGAGGTCGGCGCCAGCAGCGCGACGTCGTCGGCCGCGGTGTCGACGTTGTCGAATGCCGTCGGCTTCTCGGCGCACCGGACGATCAGGTCCTCAGTACCCCCGCCGCCGTAGCTCAGCACCGGGATCCCGGCCGCCGTGACGGCCGGCATCAGGTCGTCGGTGAATCGGGAGTCGCAGATCGCCAGGGTGGCGCGGGTCAGCTCGATCAGCGGCGTGATCTCGCCGCTGCGCAGCATCGGCACGGTGAGCACCATGACGCCGCCGGCCTTGAGCACCGCGAACCAGCAGGCCACCAGCCAGGGGTTGTTCGGCCCGCGCAGCAGGACCCGCTGGCCGGGCAGCAGGCCCGCGTCCTCGCTGAGGTACCGGGCCAGCTGGTTCGACCGGGCGAGCAGCTCGCCGTAGGTCCAGGTCTCCTCGGCGGTGCGCAACGCCGGCCGGTCGGCGCCGTGGGCCGCCACCACCTCGTCCAGCAGCGCCGCCGCGCAGTTGAGCCGTTGCGGGTACTGCAGCTCGGGCAGGTCGAAGTGGAAGTCAGGCCACTGCTCCTGGGAGGGGAGGTTGTCCCGGCAGAACGTGTCCACGTGAGCAGACGGCGAGAGCTCCACTGTTCGTCCCCTTCTCCACGGACGGCTGCCAGTATTCTCTACTTGTGACGACAGTCAAGAACGCGCGATATCTTGGCGGGAGCTCGCGCGCCAAGGAGGTCCGATGACCAGCCTCGCCAGGCCCGCCGGCCCGGACGAGCTGCTGGCCGAGGCCCAACCGCGGCAGCTGATCGTCACGATCTACGGGCTGTACGCGCGCGAGCAGCCGAACTGGCTGCCGATCGCCGGGGTGGTCCGGCTGATGGCAGACCTGGGCATCGACGGCCAGGCGGTGCGCTCGTCGATCTCGCGGCTCAAGCGCCGGGACATCCTGCACAGCCTGCGGATCGACGGAGCTGCCGGGTACGCGCTCTCGCCGTCGATGCTGGAGGTCATGCGCGAGGGCGATCGGCGGATCTTCGACCAGCGGCCGGCCAGCCTGGCCGACGGCTGGGTGCAGGTGGTCTTCACGGTGCCCGAGGCCGAGCGGGGCAAGCGGCACGAGCTGCGGACCAGGCTGGCCCGTCTCGGCTTCGGCCCGGTGGCGCCGGGCGTCTGGCTCGCGCCGGGCGCGCTGGCCGCCGAGGTCAGCGACGTGCTCGCGCGCCAGCGGCTGTCGGCCTACGTCGACATCTTCCGCGGCCAGTACCTCGGCTACGCCGAGCTGCCCGGGCGGGTGCGCGACTGGTGGGACCTGGACGATCTCGCCGCCAAGTACGCCCAGTTCGTCAGCCACTACCGGTTGGTGGGACGGCGGTTGGCACAACAGCCGCCCGACGGCGGCCAGGCCTTCGCCTCCTACGTCCGGATGCTCACGGCGTGGCGACGGCTGCGCTACCTCGACCCGGGCCTGCCGGTCGAGGTGCTGCCCGCGTCCTGGGACGGCGTCGCGGCGGCCGAGCTGTTCGGCCAGCTCAGCGGCATGCTGCGCCCGCTGGCGCACGAGCATGCGATGCAGGCTCTCCACGACTGAGCTCAGCGCGGGATCTCGGCCACGCCCTGCAGCTCGACGAGTGCCTCCTCGTCCCACAGCCGGGCGATCCCGATGCCGGCCATCGCCGGGTACTCGGTGCCGGCCAGCCGCCGCCAGACGGCGCCGATCTCGCGGGCGTGCGCCCGGTAGTCGGCGATGTCGACGATGTAGATCGTGACCGTGGCCAGGTGCTCGGGCCGGCCACCGGCGGCGGCCAGCGCGGTCAGCAGGTTGGACAGCGCCTGCTCGAACTGCTCCACGATGCCCGCCCCGACGATGACGCCGGCCTTGTCTAGGGCGGTCTGCCCCGCCAGGTACACCCGCACGGTGTCGGTGGCGCGGACCGCGTGCGCGAAGCCGGACGGCCGGCCGAGCTCCTCGGGGTTGATCCGCTCGAGGGTCATGCCGTCACCAGCTCTTCGCGTCCACTCGTTCCCACGCGATCACTCATGACTGCACCGCTCCTCCGTCGACATTGATTCCCTGCCCGGTGACCGCGGCGTTGCGCACGCAGAACCGCACCGCCTCGGCCACCTCGTCCGGGTCGATCAACCGCCCGATCGGCTGTCGGCGGGCCAGCGCGGCCCGCGCGTCCTCGGGGCTGCGGCCGCTGCGGGCGGCGATCGCCTGGACGGTGGCCTCGGTCATCGGGGTGTCGACGTAGCCCGGGCAGACGGCGTTGACCGTCACCCCGGTGCGGGCCAGCTCGGACGCCGCGGCCCGGACCAGCCCCAGCACGCCGTGCTTGGAGGCGGTGTAGGCCGCGACCTGGGCCTCGCCGCGCTTGCCCACCACCGACGCGATGACCACGACCCGGCCCCAGCCGCGCTCGGTCATCGACGGCAGCGCCCTGCGGATCAACCGGAACGGGGCGGTCAGGTTGAGATCGAGCATCCGCGCCCAGTCCGAGTCCGAGGTGTCGACGATCGGGGCGGCGAACCCGGCGCCGGCGCTGCAGACGAGCACCTCCACCGGCCCCCAGTCCCGCTCGATCCGCTCGAACGCGGCCTCCACGGCGCTGGCGTCGGTGACGTCGGCCGGCACGATCAGGGCGGGGCCCGGCAGTGCCCCGGCCACGCGATCCAGGGCGGCGGTGTCCCGGCCCAGCAGCGCGACCCGGTGCCCCTCGCCGGACAGCGCGGCAGCGACCGCGGCGCCGATCCCGCGGCTGGCGCCGGCGACCAGGCAGACCCGGGCGGGGACCGTCAACGCCCGCTCCAGCGCGGTGGCCGGCGCTCGTTGAACGCCGCATGGAACTCGGCATGGTCATCGGTGGTCATCAACAGCGCCTGGGTCATCGCGTCCATCTCCATCGCGCCGGCCAGGGACATGTCCAGCTCGCGGGTGATCAGCGCCTTGGTCTGGGCGTAGGCCAGCGTCGGCCCCGACGCGAGCCGGGTGGCCAGCTTCGCCACCGCGGCGTCGAGGTCCTCGTCGGCCACCAGCTCGCTGACCAGGCCGTACCGGTCGGCCGTCGCCGCGTCGATGGTGTCGCCGAGCATGAGCAGCTGGGTGGCCCGGCCGGCCCCGACCATCCGGGGCAGCAGGTAGGCCGCGCCCATGTCCCCGCCGGAGAGCCCCACCTTGGTGAACAGGAACGCGAACCGGGCGGACTGCGTCACCACCCGGAAGTCCGAGGCCAGCGCGATCACCGAGCCCGCTCCGGCGGCGATGCCCTGGATGCCGGACACGATCGGGACGGAGACCTCGCGCATCGCCCGGATCAGGTCGCCGGTCATCTTGGTGAACGCCATCAGCTCGCGCGGGCGCATCTTGATCAGCTCGCCGATGATCTCGTTGACGTCGCCGCCGGCGCAGAAGGCCTTGCCTGCGCCCCGGATCACCAGCACCCGCACGTCGTCGCGGTAGGGCAGCTGCTGCACCAGGTCCCGCAGGTCGGCGTAGCTCTCGAAGGTCAGCGGGTTGAGCTTCTCCGGCCGGTTCAGGGTCACCGTGGCGATGCCGTCGGCGACCGCGAAGTCGAAGTGCTGCCAGTCCTCGGTGATCGGGACGGAGGCGCGGAACCTGTTCGTCATGCTCGGTCTCCTTGTCCAGCCGGCCCTGCCGCGGTCTGCACCAGGGACCGCCCGATGATGGTGCGCTGCACTTCGGAGGCGCCCTCGTAGATCCGCGGCGCCCGCACGTCCCGGTACAGCCGCTCGAGCAGGTGCCCGCGTTGCAGGGCGCGGGCTCCGTGCAGCTGCACGGCCGCATCGACGACGAACTGGGCGCTCTCGGTGGCGAACAGCTTGGCCATCGCCGCCTGCCGGGTGAGTTGGGCCGCCGGCGCGCCGCTGTCGTAGGCCGAGGCGGCGGCGTACACCAGCAACCGGCTGGCCTCGACCCGGGTGGCCATCTCGGCAAGCAGGTGGCTGACCGCCTGCTGATCACTGAGCACCCCGCCGAAGGCCTGCCTGCCGGTGGTGTGCGCGATCGCGGCGTCCAGCGCCGCCTGGGCCATCCCGACCGCGAAGGCGCCGACGCTGGGACGCAGCACGTCCAGGGTGCGCATCGCGATCTTGAAGCCGGCGTCGACCTCGCCCACCACGTCGGCACGCTCGACCCGGACGCCGTCGAAGACCAGCCGGCCGATCGCGTGCGGCGCCAGCATGTCCAGATGCTCGCCGGTCAGACCGGCTGAGTCCCCGGCCACCACGAACGCGGTGATGCCGCGGGCGCGGGCGTCGGCCGTGGTGCGGGCGAAGACCGTGTAGACGTCGGCCTCGGGGGCGTTGGAGATCCAGGTCTTCTCACCGGTCAGCCGCCAGCCGTTGCCGTCCGGCTCGGCCCGCAGTTGGAGCGCCGCGGCGTCGGAGCCGGCTTCGGCCTCCGACAGCGCGAACGAGGCGATGACGGTCCCGGCGGCCACCCCGTCGCGGTACCGCTGCGCCTGGCTCTCGGTGCCGAAGAGCAGGAAGGGGTAGCTGCCCAGCGCCTGCAGGGCCAGCGCCGTCTCGGCCTCGGTGCTGACGGTGGCCAGCGTCTCGCGCAGCAGGCAGAGCTCCATGGCAGCGGCCGACCGACCGCTGCCGGCGAACAGCCGGCCCAGCAGCCCGTGCTTGCCCAGCGCTTCCAGCAGCGGCCGGTTCACGTGGCCCTCGGCGCCTCGCTCGGCCAGCGGCAGGAGCTCCCGGGCGGCAATCTCGCGGACCTCGCGCGCGTAGGCCAGCTGCTCAGCGGTGAGCGCGAAGGCGGACATGGGTCTCCCGGGGGACGAGGCTGGCCGCCGCTGCTCTGCTTCTATCTTCCAAGCGGGCTGCGACCGGCACGAGCCTAGCGAATCCGCGACGACCGTCAACATCGCGCGATATCACCGGATGACGACGCGATGCTGCGGACGAGGGCCGCCACCGCCCGGACCAAGGCGCCGGTGGGCTACCAGACCTCGAAGCCCTCGCCCCGCAATGCCTCGGCCGCCTCGGATTCCTGGGCGTTGGGCACCCACAGGGTGATGACCGAGTACGAGGTGCCGTCGACGACCTGGACGCTCTGTAGCGCCAGCTGCGGGAGGGTGGTGGGATCGGGCAGTGACGTGGTCCCGTCCGACAGGGTCGCCTGGACCCGCTGCAGCGCTTGCTCTTCCGGCGAGTCCGGCCGGGCGGTGGTCGCGAACCGAACCCCGGGCACGCCGTCGATGATGTCGTTGCCGCGCGTCACTGTGCTCACTGCTGCCTCCCCACTGCTGACTGTGCCTGCTCACCCCGGCTGGCTGCCGGCCGGTTTCACGGTAGTCGCCTGGCTGATCACGGGCTCGTCAGCCGGGCCAGCACCGCATCGAGCACCAGCAGCGCCCCGGGCTTGTCCAGCGGGTTGTTCCCGTTGCCGCACTTGGGCGACTGGATGCAGGACGGACAGCCGGCCAGGCACTCGCAGCTCCCGATGGCCGCCCGGGTCGCGGCCAGCCAGTCCGGCAGCACCGCATGGCCGCGGGCGGCGAACCCCGCGCCGCCGGGATGCCCGTCGTAGACGAAGACGGTGGGCCGGCCGGTGTCGGCGTGCTGGGCGGTCGACACCCCGCCGATGTCCCAGCGGTCACAGCTGGCGAACAGCGGCAACAACCCGATCGCGGCGTGCTCGGCCGCGTGCAGGGCACCGGGCAGGTCCATCTGCTCCAGGCCGGTCTCGCTGACCAGCACGTCGTCCAGGGTGTACCAGACGGCCTTGGTGACCAGCCGTTGCAGCGGCATGTCCAGCGGGGTCTCATCCAGCAGCTCGCCGCTGAACCGGCGGCGCTGGAAGCTGACGACCTGGTGGGACACCTCGACGGAGCCCCACTGGACGCTGACCCCGTCCAGCATGGCGCTCTGCTCGGTGGCCAGGATCGTGATGTCGGTGATCTCCTGCGCGCAGGTGGTCCACGGCGGATCCTCCGGATGCACCAGCGCCGCGCCGTGCTCCAGATCGAGCTCGTCGACGACGAACGAGCTGCCCTGGTGCAGGTACACCGCCGCCGGATGCACCGTCGCCGGGGCGGTCGCCGCATCGACGGTGCCCAGCAGCGTGCCGGAGCCCGAGTCCACCACCGTGACCGGCTGCCCGGAGCCCCGCAGGTTCGCCGTGGGGCGGTTCCGGTCGGTCCAGAACCAGCCGGCCGGACGCTTGCGCAGCAGGCCCTGCTCCACCAGGGCAGCCAGCACCGGCTCGGCCGCCGCCGGGCCGCCGAACAGCTCGACATCGGCGGGTCTGAGCGCCAGCTCGGCGGCCGCGCAGCACAGGTGCGGCCCGAGCACGTGCGGGTTGCCCGGATCGGTGACGCTGGCCTCCACCGGCCGCGCGAAGATCGCCGCCGGGTTGTTCACCAGGTAGGTGTCCAGCGGGTCGTCCCGGGCGATGAACACCACCAGCGCGTCCTGGCCGCGGCGCCCGGCCCGGCCGGCCTGCTGCCACAGCGAGGCCAGCGTCCCGGGATAGCCGGCCAGCACCACCGCGTCCAGCCCGGTGATGTCCACGCCCAGCTCCAGGGCGTTGGTGGTCGCCACCCCGAGCAGCTCGCCACTGGTCAGCGACCGCTCCAGCGCGCGGCGCTCCTGCGCCAGGTAGCCGCCCCGGTAGGCCGCGATCCGGTCCACGAGCTCTGCCGCGCCCGCCTCGGCGAGGTGGTTCTTGGCGCCCAGCGCGGTCAGCTCGGCGCTGCGCCGGGACCGGACGAACACCAGCGTGCGTGCGCCGGCGATCACCAGGTCGGCCATCAGCCGGGCGGCCTCGGACCCCGCGGCCCGCCGGATGGGCGCCGACTGCTGGCTGCCGGCCAGCGCCAGCGCCGGCTCCCACAGCGCGAAGGTCCGTGAGCCGCGCGGCGAGCGGTCCTGGTCCACCGTCCGCACCGGCAGCCCGATCAGCCGCGCGGCCGACTGGCCAGGGGTCGCCGAGGTGGCCGAGGCCAGCACGAACACCGGCGCCGAGCCGTAGGCCGCGCAGAGCCGGCGCAACCTGCGCAGCACCAGGGACACGTGCGAGCCGAACAGCCCCCGGTAGTGGTGGCACTCATCGATCACCACGAACCGCAGCCGGCGCAGGAAGCTGGCCCACCGCTGGTGCTGGGGCAGCAGCGTCCGGTGCAGCAGGTCGGGATTGGACAGCACCACGTTGGCGTGCTGGCGGATCCAGTCCCGTTCCTCGAACGGGGTGTCGCCGTCCAGGGTGGCTGCCCGCAGCCCGGCCAGGCCCAGGGCGGTCAGCGCCCGGTGCTGGTCGGCGGCCAGCGCCTTGGTGGGGGACAGGTACAGCACCCGGGACCTGGGCTCGGTGAGCGCCGCGGACAGCATCGGCAGCTGGTAGGCCAGCGACTTGCCCGACGCGGTGCCGGTGGCGATCACCACCGAGTCGCCGGCCCAAGCGTGCTCGGCCGCCTCGACCTGATGCGGCCAGGGCGCGTCGATGCCGCCGGCGGCCAGCGCGGCGAGCAGGTCGGCGGCCACCCAGTCCGGCCAGTCCGCGGCGACCGGTGGCCGGGCCGGGACCTGCTCCACATGGCGCAGCGGGGTCTCGCCGGGCGGGCAGCCGGTGAGTAGGTCGGCCAGCAGCGGATGCGCGGTATCGATCGGTCTGCCCCCCACTCTGCTCGCGGTCTGCTCGCGGTCTGCTGGCACCCGGGCGGCCGGGCACGGCCTGCGTAAGCGCTGCCAGTCATCCAGGAAAAGCCGAAACGTATGCTCAGCCAAGCACGAACCGCTGACAATCTCCGCTGCCAGGAACTGCCAGGAAAGGTCGCCGATGAGCCTGAGCATGACCGCATCCGGCGCCGGCGACCTGACCGTGCTGGAAGTCCGCGGTGAGGTCGACCTGCATTCGGCGGCCCAGCTGCAGGACCGGTTGCTCCAGGTCATCGCCGGCGGGCAGTCGGTCGTGGTCGATCTGACCGGCCTGTCGTTCCTGGACTCGACCGGGCTGGGGGTGCTGGTCGCGGCCCGCAACCAGGCGCAGCAGGCCGGCGCACAGCTGCGGCTGGTGTGCACGTCCGACCGGATGCTCAAGCTGTTCCGGATCACCGGGCTCGACGCCGTCTTCGAGATCTACGCCACCGTGCCGGCTGCGATCGGGGCCGGTTGACAGCGAGAACGCCCGGCCAGAACAGGATCAGGACATCGCACGACCGGTTCGACAAGGCGCCGGATACCTGCCGGTGTGACCAGTCGCACGTCGCTGGGCCGGAGCCTGCGCACGGGGGAATAAGGCGTCCCTTAGACTGCGGCGCAGCCGCACGATGGTGACTTCCCGCTAAGCAGCTTCGGCCCCGACCCCGGGCGAGCCGCTGTGCCGATGCTGTCGGGCGATCCACACTGATCTCGATGGCTGAAGGAGTACGCGTTATGGCTTTGTCCCACCCGGCGCTTGCCGCCCCGACGGGAGATCTCGCCGACCTGGCGTTCTCCGGCGGCGACCGCGCGCTGGTCATGGTTATCGGCCTGGTGGCCGTCGTCGCGCTGATCTTCTCGTTCGTCCTGTTCCGCGAGGTTCTCAGCTATGACCAGGGCACCCCGAAGATGATCCAGATCGCCGAGGCGGTCCAGGAGGGCGCCCAGGCCTACCTGAAGCGCCAGTTCCGGACGCTCTCGGTGGTGGTCGTGGTCGTCTTCCTGCTGCTGTTCGCGCTGCCCGCCGACGACACCGCCGAGCGGGTCGGCCGCTCCGTGTTCTTCCTGGTCGGCGCGCTCTTCTCCGCGATGATCGGGTACTTCGGCATGTGGCTGGCCACCCGGGCCAACCTGCGGGTGGCCGCGGCCGCCAACACCGCCGGACGCGAACGCGCCACCCGGATCGCCTTCCGCACCGGTGGCGCGGTCGGCATGGCCACCGTGGGCCTGGGACTGCTCGGCGCCTCCATCGTGGTGCTGGCCTACACCGACCACGCCCCCCGGGTGCTGGAGGGCTTCGGCTTCGGCGCCGCCACCCTGGCGATGTTCATGCGTGTCGGCGGCGGCATCTTCACCAAGGCAGCCGACGTCGGCGCCGACCTGGTCGGCAAGGTCGAGGCCGGCATTCCCGAGGACGACCCCCGCAACGCCGCGACCATCGCCGACAACGTCGGTGACAACGTCGGTGACTGCGCCGGCATGGCGGCAGACCTCTTCGAGTCCTACGCGGTGACGCTGGTCGCCTCGCTGATCCTGGGCACCGTCGCCTTCGGCACCAAGGGCCTGCTGTTCCCGCTGATCGTGCCCGCCATCGGCGTGCTGACCGCCATCATCGGCGTGTTCATCACCCGGTCCCGGCCGAACGAGGGCGGCCTGACCACCATCAACCGCAGCTTCTACATCTCCGCCGTGATCTCGGCCGTGCTCTGCGCGATCGCGGCCTTCGTCTACCTGCCCACCTCCTTCTCCGACCTCAACGGCGTCGGGCAGGACATCCTCGCCCTCAACGGCAACCCGGCCCTGATCGCGATCATCGCGGTGCTGATCGGCATCGTGCTGGCCGCCGTCATCCTCTGGCTGACGGGCATCTACACCGGCACCGACCACAAGCCGGTGCAGGACGTCGGCAACTCCTCGCTGACCGGCGCCGCCACGGTGATCCTGGCCGGCATCTCGGTCGGCTTCGAGTCGGCCGTCTACACCGCGCTGGTGATCGCCGCGGCCGTGTTCGGGGCGTTCCTGCTGGGTGGCTCCTCGGTATGGGTCGCCCTGTTCGCGGTGGCGCTGGCCGGTTGCGGCCTGCTCACCACCGTCGGCGTCATCGTGGCCATGGACACCTTCGGTCCGGTCTCGGACAACGCCCAGGGCATCGCCGAGATGTCCGGCGACGTCAGCCCGGAGGGCGCGCAGATCCTCACCGAGCTCGACGCGGTGGGCAACACCACCAAGGCCATCACCAAGGGCATCGCCATCGCCACCGCGGTGCTGGCCGCGACCGCGCTGTTCGGCTCGTACCAGAATGCGATCAGCACGGCGGTGGCCAAGACCGGCGGCGAGATCGCCGACAACACCAACTTCGCCAACACCATCGTCAGCCCGAACACCCTGGTCGGCGTCATCATCGGCGCGGCCGTGGTGTTCATGTTCTCCGGCCTCGCGGTGAACGCGGTGTCCCGTGCCGCCGGCGCCGTGGTGTACGAGGTCCGCGCCCAGTTCCGCAACCACCCCGGGATCATGGACGGCACCGAGCGGCCGGAGTACGGCCGGGTCGTCGACATCTGCACCCGGGACTCGCTGCGGGAGCTGATCACCCCCGGCCTGCTCGCGGTGATGGCGCCGATCGCGGTCGGGTTCGGGCTGGGCCTGGGCCCGCTGGCCGGGTACCTCGGCGGCGCGATCGCGACCGGAACCCTGATGGCGGTGTTCCTGGCCAACTCCGGTGGCGCCTGGGACAACGCCAAGAAGCTGGTCGAGGACGGCATCCACGGCGGCAAGGGCTCGGAGGCGCATGCGGCCACGGTGATCGGCGACACCGTCGGTGACCCGTTCAAGGACACCGCCGGCCCGGCGATCAACCCGCTGATCAAGGTGATGAACCTGGTGTCGGTGCTGATCGCGCCGGCCGTCGTCCAGCTCTCGATCGGCGACGACGCCAACGCCGGGATCCGGATCATCATCTCCCTCGTCGCCGTCGCGGTGATCATCGCCGCCATCGTGATCGCCAAGCGGCGGGCCTCCACCCTCAACGACGACCCCGCGGAGGCGCAGGCGGTCGCCCGGGTCGGCTGACCTCCCGCTGCGGGTGGGGCTGACCCACCCGCTGCACGGCATCCAGATGCCCCCGATGCGCTGAGCGTCGGGGGCATCTGGCGTCCGGAGGCCGAGCCGGCCGCGTCCGGGACCAGCCGGCCCGCTCCGGTGATGGACAATCGCGGCGTGCAGTTCTCCCTGTTCGGCGCCGAGGCCGCAGATCCGCTCGTCGAGGATCTGGACGGCGTGCTGTTCGCCGGCGGCGACTGGGTGCGCGCCGACGGCGGAGCGGCCGCCCGGCTCTCGGTGCTGGTGCCCGAGCAGTGGCGGGCCGAGGCGCTGCGGGCGGAGCTCGCGGACCGGGGGTTGGATTCCGACACCGCCGCGGCGCCCGGCGACCTGATCGCGGTGCGCACCCAGATCACCGAGCGGCTGGCCCCGCACGCGCTGCGCTGGACCAGGGGCGCCGCGCTGCGGCCGCCGGCCGACCTGGCGTTGAGCGCCTCGGCACTGCGGCTGTGGGCGATCGCGGCCGGCCGGGCCGAGGAGGCCGGGTTCCTGCTGCGGATGCCCGACCCCGATGGCGAGCTGCACCGGATCGCCGGCGGCCAGCTGGCCAGGCTCGGGGTCACCGCGGTCGAGGTCGGCAGCCGGATCGGCGCCGGCTGGCGGGTCACCTCGGTGAAACGACTGCGCCGGCTGGCCGAGCTGATCGGCGCGCCACCGGCCGGCTGCGGGCCGGACTGGCCGCGCGGCTGATCGGACGACCCACGCAGGCGAACGGGTCTACATTCGGTTCCATGCACATCGGCCGCCACCCCACGGTCGTCGTGATGGGTGTCTCGGGCTGCGGCAAGACCACGGTCGGCGGCATCCTGGCCAACCAGCTGGGCGTTCCGTTCGCCGACGCCGACGACTTCCACACTGCCGAGCTGAAGGCCAAGATGGCAGCCGGCCACCCGCTGACCGACACCGACCGCTCGCCGTGGCTGGCCCGGTGCGCCGACTGGTTGCGCGGTGAGCAGGAGGGCTCCGTCCTGGCCTGCTCGGCGCTCAAGCGCAGCTACCGAGACGTCCTCAGGACGGCCTCGGACCGGCTGTGCTTCCTGCACCTGGCGGGCTCGCCGGAGGTGGTCACCCAGCGGGTCGGGCAGCGGCGCCACCACTACATGCCCGCCGCCCTGGTGGATTCGCAGTACGCCACCCTGGAGCCACTGGGCGCCGACGAGTTCGGGGTGGCCATCGACTTCACCCTGGGGCCGGAGCAGATCGTCGAGCAATTCCTCAAGGAGGTCCAGTGACATCACCGCAGATCGCCGCGGCCAGCTCCGGCAGCCCCGACACCCGCCTGATCCAGGCGCTCAGCGCCGTGATCTGAGACTCATCGCTGCAGACAGCGGCCATGATCGGCCGTTGAATGCGCTTGCGGGAAGAGGGACCGGACTGCGGGAGGAATCGGCGGGACAGGGCACGAGTGGGGTACCGTCCGCCGCAGCGGCATGCAACATGGTGGTACTTCACGATCACTCCAGGTGATCGCAGACAGGAGCGGTTGTGGCACAGGCACGTGGGAAGAGAGCGGCCACCGGCAACAAGCTGGTGATCGTGGAATCCCCTGCGAAGGCGAAGACGATCGGCGGGTATCTCGGCTCGGGGTACACCGTCGAGGCGTCCATCGGCCATATCAGGGATCTGCCCCGCAATGCCGCGGACGTCCCCGCCGCCTACAAGGGCCAACCCTGGGCCCGGCTCGGCGTCGACACCGAGCACGACTTCGAGCCGCTGTACGTGATCAGCCCCGACCGCAAGCAGCAGGTCAGCAAGCTCAAGGCGCTGGTGAAGGACGCCGACGAGATCTACCTGGCCACCGATGAGGACCGCGAGGGCGAGGCGATCGCCTGGCACCTGGTGCAGACGCTCAAGCCGTCGGTGCCGGTGCGCCGGATGGTCTTCCACGAGATCACCCCCGCCGCCATCGCCCGGGCGGTGGCCGAGCCCCGGGAGATCGACGCCCACCTCGTCGACGCGCAGGAGACCCGCCGGATCCTGGACCGGCTGTACGGCTACGAAGTGTCGCCGGTGCTGTGGAAGAAGGTGCTGCCGCGGCTGTCGGCCGGCCGGGTGCAGTCGGTGGCCACCCGGATCGTGGTCGAGCGCGAGCGGCAGCGGATGGCCTTCCACACCGCCAACTACTGGGACATCGAGGGCTCCTTCACCCCCGCCGTGCGCAAGGACGGCGATCCCGAGCATTTCAGCGCCACCCTGGTCGGCCTGGACGACGAGCGGATCGCCACCGGCAAGGACTTCGACCCGGCGACCGGCCGGGCCTCCCGCGAGGTGCTGCACCTGGACGAGGCCGGCGCCCGGGGCCTGGCCGCCCGGCTGGCCGGCGTCGACTTCGCGGTGACCCGGGTCGAGGAGAAGCCCTACCGCCGCCGGCCCTACCCGCCGTTCATGACCTCGACGCTGCAGCAGGAGGCCGGGCGCAAGCTGCGCTGGTCCTCCCAGGTCACCATGCGGGTGGCCCAGCGGCTGTACGAGAACGGCTACATCACCTACATGCGCACCGACTCGACGAACCTGTCCGAGACGGCGCTGACGGCGGCCCGGAGCCAGGCGCGCGACCTCTACGGCGACGCCTACGTCCCGGCCGAGCCGCGCCACTACAGTCGCAAGGTCAAGAACGCCCAGGAGGCGCACGAGGCGATCCGGCCGGCGGGCGACACCTTCCGCACGCCGGGTCAACTGGCGCAGGCGCTGTCCTCGGACGAGTTCCGGCTCTACGAGCTGATCTGGCAGCGCACCCTGGCCTCGCAGATGTCCGACGCGGTCGGCACCACCATGTCGATCCGGCTGGCCGGCGCCTCGGTGGCCGGCGAGCGGGCCGAGTTCGCCACCTCCGGGCGGACCATCACCTTTCCCGGCTTCCTGCGGGCCTACGTCGAGGACACCGACGACGCGGCCGACTCGGGCAGTGGCTCGGGCGAGTCCGGCCGGGACGACAGCGAGAAGCGGCTGCCGCAGCTCAGCCGCGGCGACCGGCTCGGGGCGCGCTCGCTGGAGCCGACCGGGCACTCGACCAGCCCGCCGTCGCGCTACACCGAGGCGTCGCTGGTGAAGGCGATGGAGGAGCTCGGGATCGGCCGGCCGTCCACCTACGCCTCGATCATGCAGACGATCCAGGACCGCGGCTACGTCTGGAAGAAGGGCGCCGCGCTGGTGCCGTCCTGGGTGGCCTTCGCGGTGGTCGGCCTGCTCGAGGGCCACTTCGGCCGGCTGGTGGACTACGGCTTCACCGCCTCGGTGGAGAACGACCTGGACTCGATCGCCGGCGGCGCCACCTCCCGGGTCGACTGGCTGCGCAGGTTCTACTTCGGCATCGCCGACGGCGAGCCCAGCGGTGATGACGGCCGGATCTCCTCCCAGGGCGGGCTGAAGAAGCTGATCGCCGAGCGGCTGGAGGACATCGACGCCCGCGGCGTCAACTCGATCCAGCTGTTCGGGCCGGACAGCGACATCGTGGTGCGGGTCGGGCGGTACGGCCCGTACGTCCAGCAGGGCCCGCCGGAGTCCGAGCGGCGCGCCTCGGTGCCGGAGGACCTGCCGCCGGACGAGCTGACCCCGGAGAAGGTGCAGGAGCTGCTGTCGGCGCCGTCCGGTGACTACACGATCGGGGTCGATCCCGAGACCGGCCGGGAGATCACCGGCAAGAACGGCCG
>NZ_DASVSG010000099.1:0-10441 GCF_036388195.1 Jatrophihabitans sp.
CTCGCCACCCATCCGGTGCGGCTGGCCAAGGTCACCGTCGCCGAGGTGGCCGAGGTGGCCGCGGAGTTCCTGGCGCCCCGCCGGCTGGCCGGTGTCGCGGTGGGGGATGCCGGCGCGATCACGGCGCCACTGTCCGGCATCGTGGAGGTCGAGTAGTCCTTGGCGCCCGACCGGCCGGCGAGCGACCCGTGGGCGGTGCCGGACGTGCCGATCCTGGCGCGCTCGGCGCACGACCGGATCGCGCACCGGCGCACCGACGAGGGCTGGGTGACGGCGGCCTGGGACGATCCGGCCAGCCGGGTCCTGCTGATCTCACCGGCCGGGACGGCTCAGGTCCGGCCTGGCCCGTCGCTGCGGTACGTGCCGCCGTCCGAGGCTGCCGTCGACGGTGTCCGGGTGCTGCTCGGCGCTGCCGACGGCGCGGTGTACCTGGCGCTGCTGGCCACCGACGAGATCGCGGGGGCCGACTGGCGTGGCCTGCGCGAGCTGGCCACCGAGCTGACCGACCTGGACGTCGGGCTGCTCACCACCGCGGTGGCGTTGCAGGCCTGGCACCGGACGCACCGGCACTGCCCACGCTGCGGCGCGCGGACCGAGGTGAGCAAGGCCGGCTGGACCAGGACCTGCCCGGTGGATTCCTCCGAGCACTTCCCGCGGACCGATCCGGCGGTGATCATGCTGGTGCACGACGGCGCCGGCCGGTGCGTGCTGGCCCGCGGGCCGCAGTGGCCGGCCGGGCGGATGTCGGTGCTGGCCGGCTTCGTCGAGGCGGGGGAGTCGGCCGAGGCCGCGGTGGCCCGCGAGGTGCGCGAGGAGGTGGGCATCGAGGTGTGCGACGTCGCCTACGTGGCAAGCCAGCCACACCCGTTCCCGGCGTCGTTGATGCTCGGCTACACCGCCCGGGTGGCCGGTGACCCGCGGCTGGTGATCGACGCCGACGAGATCGTCGAGGCCGGCTGGTACACCCGCGAGGAGGTCCGGCGGGCCACCGACTGGGGCAGCGAGCCGGCGCTTGACGCCGGCCAGCCGCTGCCGCCGCTGCGCGGCCTGCCGGGGACGATGTCGATCGCCCGGCAGCTGATCAACGCCTGGTTGCTGGAGGGCTGAGCGCGCTCACCGCACCGAGACGGCGGGGTGCTGAGGGTCGTCGTAACGGATCACCACGTCGGCGAGCCCGGCCGGGTCGACGTCGATGTCGTACCGGTCGAAGGCCGGCAACGTCCAGCGCCGGTCGTCGGGGACCAGCCGTTTCCTGGCCGCCCGGCTGACCGCGAAGTGGACGGCCAGGTCGAAGCTGAGCCCGGCGCCGAGCAGCAGCTCACCGCACACCAGCAGGACGCCATTGGCCGGCAGCGGCGCAGGGCGGGACCGGGTGGCCCGGTTGGTGGCCGGGTCGCGCAGCGTCGGCAGGTACTGGCCGCCTCCGGGCTGGCCCAGCGGCCTGAGCACCTCCCGTTGCAGGGCGGCTCCGTCCAGCCAGCCGGTGTAGAAGGACTCGACGTCGGTCTTGCCGTGCTCGAACCGCAGCGAGGCGTCGCGGTAGAAGTCACCGGCGCGCACCACGGCGACCGGATGCCCGAGGGCCCGCAGCCCGGCGCCCAGGGCATCGATCAGCGGCCCGAGCTCGACCCAGCCGGGCGCGTCCAGACCGGCCCGCAACGGATGCCCGCCGGGATGGCGCTCGATCAGCGTCTGGATCAGCTGCTGGGCCAGCAACTCCTGCGTGACGGCGGCATAGCGCCTCACCTCAGCGCCGCGCCTCAGACCCTGACCTCACACCAAGGCGGCGAGCTTCTCCTGCACCTGCTGCACGGTCGGGTTGGTGAGCGCCGAGCCGTCGGAGAACTCCAGGGTGGGGACGGTCTGGTTGCCACCGTTGACCTGCATCACCCGCTCCGCCGCGCTCTCGTCCTGCTCGATGTCCACCTCGGTGAAGGCGACTCCGGCGCGGGCCAGGCTGTGCTTGAGCCGGACGCAGTATCCGCACCACGGGGTGGTGTACATCGTCAACGAGGCAGTCATCGAAGGAGCCTTCCGCAGGTATGAGCGAATCTGGCAGGTTCAACGGCCACGATGGTCCCAGATGTTCCCTCCTGGGCGGATGCGGCTTGCGGTTCGGCCGTACACAGCGGGTTTCGCCGTGCACAGATTCCGGCCCGGCGCAGCGAACTGTCGGTCCCCCTTGGCAGGATGCAGGAGTGACCGCCGCCCGCTCCACCGCCTATCCCGCTGACCCGATGGCCGGTCAGGCAGCCGGCGCCGCGGCCGAGCGGGTGCTGGCCGGCCTCGATCCGGAGCAGCGCGCGGCGGCCGAGGCGGTCTCCGGCCCCGTCTGCATCCTGGCCGGCGCCGGAACCGGCAAGACCCGGGCCATCACCCACCGGATCGCCTATGCGGTGGCCAGCGGCGCGGTGCCGGCCGATGCGGTGCTGGCGGTGACCTTCACCGCCCGGGCGGCGGGCGAGCTGCGCACCCGGTTGCGCGGCCTGGGCGCCGGCGGCGTGCAGGCCCGCACCTTCCACTCCGCGGCGCTGCGCCAGTTGAGCTACTTCGCCCCGCAGATCCTGGGCGGGCCGATGCCCGAGGTGGCCAGCAATCCGATCCGCTGGGTGTCCCAGGCCGCGAACCGGCTGCGGCTGCGCACCGACAAGGCCGAGCTGCGCGACCTGGCCGGTGAGATCGACTGGGCGAAGTCCTCGCTGGTCACTCCCAAGGAGTATCCGGCTGCCGCGGCGAAGGCCAACCGGGGCATCTCGCTGCCGCCGGAACGGGTCGCCGAGGTGTACGTCGGTTACGAGGAGGCCAAGCACCGCAACAACGAGATCGACTTCTCGGACCTGCTGCTGATCATGGCGTCGGCGCTGGAGGAGCTACCCGAGGTTGCCCGCTCCATTCGGACCCGCTACCGCCACTTCGTGATCGACGAGTACCAGGACGTCTCGCCGATCCAGCAACGGCTGCTGGACGCATGGCTCGGCGGGCGCGATGACGTCTGCGTGGTCGGCGACGCCAACCAGACGATCTACTCCTTCGCCGGGGCCAAGCCGTCCTACCTGCTCGGCTTCGCCGAGCGCTATCCGAAGGCGACGGTTGTGCGGCTGGAGCGCGACTACCGCTCCACCCCGCAGATCGTCGAGCTGGCGAACCGGTTGATCAGCGGCGCCAGCGAGGGCCCGGCAGCACGGCTGCGGCTGATCGGCCAGCGGCCGGACGGCCCGCCGCCCAGCTTCACCGAGCACGACGACGAGGTCGCCGAAGCCGAGTCGGTGGCCGCGGCGGCCAAGCGCCTGATCGCAGCGGGGACACCGGCGTCGGAGATCGCGGTGCTGTTCCGGATCAATGCCCAGTCCGAGGTGTATGAGCAAGCCCTGTCCGAGGCGGGCATCCCCTACGTCCTGCGCGGTGGCGAGAAGTTCTTCGACCGGGCCGAGATCCGCCAGGCGCTGGTGTTGCTGCGCGGCGCGGCGCGGGCGGACGACGGGAGCGTGTCACTGCCGGAATCGGTGGCAGAGGTGCTCAGCTCGGTGGGCTGGAACGCCGAGCATCCACCACCCGGCGGCGCCGCCCGCGAGCGCTGGGAGTCCTTGGCCGCCCTGGTGAACCTGGCTGAGCAGTTCGCCGTCGAGATTCCGGCCGCCCGGCTCGATGAGTTCAACGCCGACCTGGAGCAGCGCGCGGCATCACAGCACGCTCCCACGGTGCAGGGCGTCACGCTGGCGTCGTTGCATTCGGCCAAGGGGCTGGAATGGGACGCGGTGTTCCTGGTGGGGCTGACCGACCAGACGCTGCCGATCCAGCATGCCAGCACTCCGGAGCAGCTGGCCGAGGAACGCCGGCTGTTCTACGTGGGCATCACCCGTGCCCGGCAGCACCTGATGCTGTCCTGGGCGCTGGCCCGCAATCCCGGGCAGGCCAGGCGCCGGCGCCCGAGCAGGTTCCTGGACGGGTTGCGTCCCGGGACGTCCGAGCGTGCGACCGGCCGGGCTGGCGGTTCGGGCAAGCGGGCGAAGACTACGGTGCCCGCGGAGGATGCCGCCGCCTTCGGCCGGCTGCGCGCCTGGCGCAAGAAGCAGGCCGAAGCGCAGTCGGTGCCGGCCTTCGTGGTGTTCTCCGATGCCACCCTGGTGGCGATCGCCGATCGCGCGCCGGCGACCGCGGCGGAGCTGGCGCAGGTGCCCGGCGTGGGCCCGACCAAGCTGGAGCGGTACGCCGAGGCGGTGCTGGCGGTGCTGGCCGGTGAGGATCCGGATCCGGTGGCCGTCGACTGATGACCAGCGATGGCTAGGGAATCGAACTCCCGGGACCGGTGAATCAAGCCCCGGGCATCGACCGCATGCCGGCCGGCCTGGGTGGCGGCCCGATGCCCCGCAATAAACATTCGGCGACTTTTCAATAAATGGTTTGTGCCCATCTCACGCTCTCCGCTAGCCTCGCGTACACAACCCGATCAGTTCGCCGTCGCTGCCTGCCGGTAGCGCGCCGAGATTCGCAAGGAGGTGCCGATCATGTCGACTTACACGAAGCTCCTCGCAGCCAACGTGACCCCGGCTGCCTTCGGTGCTGTCCCGGCAGGACTGTCGGCTTGTGTCGTCATGCGCAATCACGACATCGCTGGCACCGAGATGACGACTGTCTTCGGTCAGGCTCGCCGACCTCGAAAGATTCCGCTCTGATCACCTCAGAACGAACCTTTCGAGGCCGCGGATTCCCTGACCGGGAACCGCGGCCTTTGTTATTTCCTGGCTCCGCTCGCCGAGGCCAGGAGGGCAGGCGCAGGCAACGCCCGCCCACGGCACAACTGAATACGAAACGGATTTCTACAACGAAGTAGGAGGTGACCCGACGTGTTTGCCACTGCCACTCTGACCGAGCAGCAGACGCAACCGTGGGTTGTGGCCGAACCGCCGGCTGCTATCTCGATCTGTGAGCCACTGGCTGTCACGGTCGACCCGGCCTTCGGCGCCGACATCGACGACCTGCCCTGCCGGTCGCTCGATGCCGACCTCTGGTTCGCCGAGTCGCCCACCGAACTGGAGCAGGCCAAGGCGCTGTGCGCTGAGTGCCCGGTGCGGGCCGGGTGCCTGGCAGGCGCCTTGGATCGCCGCGAACCCTGGGGGGTCTGGGGTGGCGAGATCTTCAGCCAAGGGACCGTCATCGCTCGCAAGCGCCCACGCGGCCGGCCACGCAAGAACGTGGTCGCCGCCTGAGGCTCAGCCGACGGCGGCCGGGTAACCGGCCTGCGGTTGGTCTTCGGTTCTCACCGTCCGCCGTACGCGGAACGGATCCATTCAGGCTTTAGCACACAAGGAGTCAGTCAGATGTACACGATGTATGAAGCACTCGCACGAGATCGAATGCAGGAGCAGATGGCGTCAGCGGCCCAGCGCAGGCTGTCGCAGCAGCTCGTGCACACGCACCGTTGGCACCGGCTGGCGGCCTACTCCGCCAACCGGGCCGCTCGTTCGCAGCGGCGGCTGGCCGAGCAGCTGGGCGCCGACTACGAGCTGGTGGCATGAGCTGGGCTGACCGGCAGCCGGGTGACACCGGCTGCCGGTCAGTCGTTCTTGACGGCTGGCTGCCGTAGATAGCGCGACGGCGGCGGTGTGGCGCCTTCCGCTGGAGGCCGCGGCACGCTGGAATGAGTTGTGACTCAATGCCCGGTGACCTGCCAGATCTGTGGGCAGGCTGCGACCGATGCCGATGGCGACCCGCCGCTGACCTGGGTGCTGGATGCCGACGGCGACCGGCGCCGCTGGACCTGCCCGCGCTGCGCGCGGGACAATCTCCGGGCTGTGGAAGCCAAGTTGGAGCCGGAATGGTGGTGAACAGACCGCATCCGCGGCGCTGCGTCCAGAGCGATGGCGCCGTGGCAGAGCGGGCAGCGGCCCCGAGCGTCTGGTGTGCGCAGTACCTGGTGCGCTGGAGTTACCTGGCGAAACCGGGCTGCCAGGCCTCGGCGATCTGGCGGTACGGCGCACGAGCCCCGAGCTGGCAGAGCACCCCGATCGAGCCCAGGGTCACCCGGTGCAACAACAGGTACTCCGGTGGCAGGTTCAGCAGCCGGCCCACCCGGGCAGCCTCGTTGCGCGGGTCGCCGATGCGCTGGGCCTGTTCCCGCATCCATTCGCGGGTGAACCTGAACTCCGGCTGGGCCAAGGGCTCGAGGATCGGGCGCAGGTAGTCCATCACCCTCTCCGCGTCGATGCTCAAGCCCGGCCGGATGAACCGCTCGGCGAGCATCGCGGCCATCACCGCGTCGGTGTCGCCCTCCAGCACGAGCCGGGTGATCCGGCCCAGCGGCTCCGGTGTGCCATTCGGAAGCCGTGCCATGGCGCCGAAGTCCAGAACGCCGATCCGGCCGTCCTCGAGCAGCCGGAAGTTGCCGGGATGCGGGTCGGCGTGCAGCAGCTGGCAGCGCTGGGGAGCTGAGAAGTGCAACAGGGCAAGCAGCCCGCCGGCGCGGTCTCGCTGCTCCTGCGTGCCGGTGGCGATGATCTTCGACAGCGGGGTGCCCTCCAGCCACTCGCTGACCACCACCTTGGGCGCGCTGGCGACCACCCGGGGCGCGACGATATCGGGATCGCCCTCGTAGGCGGCGACGAACTGGCGCTGGGCAGCGGCTTCCAGCGTGTAGTCGAGCTCTTCGCTGACCCTGGCCTTCAACTCCGCGAGCAGGGGCTTGACGTCCAGGCCGGGAGAGATCATGCCGAAGACCTTGGCGAACCGGGACAGCTGGTTGAAGTCGGCCATCAACGCCGGGCCCGCGCCGGGGTACTGGATCTTGACCGCCACCTCGCGGCCGTCGGCCCATACCGCGCGGTGGACCTGCCCGATCGAGGCGGCCGCCGCAGGCTCGTCGTCGAAGGAGCTGAAGCGCGATCGCCACGACGTGCCGAACTGCTCATCGAGCACCCGGTGCATGGTGGCCGGCGCCATCGGGGGAGCGGCCTCCTGCAGGCGGGTGAGCGCTTCCCGGTACGGCGCGGCGGAGGACTCGGGCAGCGCGGCCTCGAAGACGGACAGCGCCTGGCCGAATTTCATCGCCCCGCCCTTGAGCTGACCCAGCACCGCGAACAGCTGCTCGGCCGTGCGCTGGGCAAGCTCTGCCTGGACGTCTTCAGGTGACTGACCGCTCAACCGGCGGCCCAGGCCCACGGTCGCCCGGCCGGCGACGCCCAGGGGCAGGCTGGCGAGCCGGGCGGTACGTGCCACGCCCCGCTGCGGGATATCAGTCACGGTTCTATTCTGCCGTGTCTGCCGTGTATGGGCTGGCTACGAGTGCAGCGCCACAGTCGCAGCCGTGATGAGCAGGCCAGCTCCGGCGGCGCAACCGCCAGTCCGGCAGCTGCCATTCCAGGGTCGCGCCGAGGACGGCCGGCCGCTGCCGGTCCAGGTAGGCCAGCGCCTGTCCGACCGCCACCCCCACCGTCGCCACGCACAGCGCGACATCGGAGCTGACCCGCCGGCGCGGCCGGGCAGCCAGTTGCACCGCGAGCGCCGGCCAGGCCGGATCGCGATCGGTCCGGTGCAGATCAGCGCACTGCAGGCAGCTCGTTCGTCCGGGTATCACGAGCGGGCCGACTGTCGCCTGCTCGCCGTCCACGGTGGCCCGTAGATGGGGCACCCGGTCCTGGTGCAGAGCCGAGCGCAACGACGTGTCCACCGGCGCGGGGTCGGTGAGCACCACCAGGTCGGTGGCGCGTTCCGGCGGGATGGGACCGGTTTCCACGTCCGGGCCGTACCGGCGCACCGCCTCGTCGGCCGCGACCGCGAACCTGCGGCCCTCATCGGCAGGCGTCACCCCGCCGGGGCAGGCGTCGGCGGCTGAGACCTCGCCACCGTGCACCAGCTGGATCCAACCCACCCCGGCGGCAGCGAAGGTGGCAGCCACCGAGGTCGCCAGCCTCGAGGTGCCGTGCACCGCGACAGCCGCCGCCCCGCGAGCGGACAGCATCGTCTCCGCCGCGTCTGCATACCGCGCCGTCAGCGCCCCCAGATCGGCCGTCAGCCGGGCCGGGATCAGGGACCGTTGCTCGGGCTGCCCCGGATCGACGCCGGTCAGGAACCCCGCCTTGTCGAGCATCGCGGTGAGCTCGGGCAACCCGTCCGGGCAGTCCCGGGACGGCGCCGCGCGGGGTCGGCTGCCGGCGCGCCACAGCAGCGCCGACAGGTGCTCGGGCTCTACGTTCTCCACGATGATCCGGCGGCTGCCGAGTTCGAGCTGGACCACCCGCCGCGACCGCCACAGCACCACCACAGCCCGGTTCAGCCGTCGAGGGATCGCAGAGCCGGACGGCAGGTCGTGGTCCGGCGCCCGGTCAGTGGAATGCAGGTGCTGCGGTGTCATGGACAGGACGTTGGCACATCGGCCCGACACCGAAGGCCGACTATCCACAGGAAGGCGAGAACCCTCAACCTAATGTCCACACTTGTGGAGTCAGCTGTGGATAACCTCTGGACGACGCGCGCACGGTGTCGTTGACAAGCTGTGGATAACGGCCGCCACTTTCTCCACAATCGGCCCGTCCTCGCCGGGTCTTGTCGGCTGCGCGGCTTAGGGTGACGGACATGGTCGATCCATCCCCGCTGATCGAGGTCCGGCGAAGCGCGCGCCGGCGCCGGACGGTGTCCGCGTACCGCGATGGCGACAAGATCATCATTTTGATGCCCGCTCGAACCAGCAAAGCCGAAGAGCGGCGGCTGATCGCCGAAATGGTCGAACGGGTCACCCGCCGGGAGGCCAGGATGGCCAACTCCGGCCTCCGCGCCGGTGACAGTGAATTGCTCGGCCGCGCCCGTCAGCTGTCCCACGCCTATCTGGACGGGCGGCCACAGCCCCTCAGCGTCCGCTGGGTCACCAACATGAACCATCGCTGGGGCTCGTGCACCATCGGCGATAGAACCATCCGGTTGTCACACCGATTGCAATCGATGCCTGCCTGGGTCATCGACTACGTGCTGGTGCACGAGCTCTGCCACCTGCTCGAGCCGGGACACGACCGCGCCTTCTGGGCCTGGGCGCAGCGCTACCCGCGCACCGAGCGTGCCCGCGGCTTTCTCGAAGGGGTGGCGGTGGCTGCTCAGCTGCCCGAGCTGTCGGACTGCGACTCGCCTGAGCCGGATGGCGGTCCAGCGGGCCGGTCCGCGCCTGTGGACGACCTGCCATGGCCCGGCCCGGTCGTGCCCGGCTCGGTTTCGGCGCCCGGCCCGGTCGTGCCCGGCTCGGCAGCGTCAGGTCCGGCCGCCTCGGGATCGGCAGTCCCGGACCGGGTGGCATCGGCAGCAGTCACCGGAGGAGCGGCCGCGGCCGGTGTCTCGGTCCCCTCGACAGCAGCTTCGGTCCCCTCGACAGCAGCCTCAGCCGGGGCTCCGGCGTCCTCGCCAGAACGCTCACCCGCCGGCCGGAACGAGGCCAGGTCGGGATCGTCCAGCTCAGGCATCTGCAGATCATGAGTGGCGCCGCGCTGCGCCGCGAAGCCCGTCGGGTCATCGAGATCGTCTGCGCTGGGAAGCAGGTCGGGGTGATTCCACAGCCCGTCCCGGGCGGAGGTGCCGTGCATCTGGTACATCGCCGCCCACAGCGCGGCGGCATCGCGCAACCGCCGGGGACGCAGCTCCAGCCCGACCAGGGTCGCGAAGGTCTGCTCGGCAGGCCCACCGGAGGCGCGCCTGCGCCGCATCGCCTCGGTCAGCGCATCACCGCCGGGCATCCGAGCGCTGGCTGCCTGGCTCACCACGGCGTCCACCCAGCCCTCGATCAGCGCCAGGAGCGTCTCCAGCCGGCGCAGCGCGACGTTCTGGGCCTCGGTGTTCTGCGGTTCGAACAGTCCGCCGGTCAGCGCGTTCTGCATGGATTCGGGGTTGCTGGGGTCGATGTCATTGAGCGCGGCCGAAATCGCCTCCGGGTCGATGGAGATGCCGCGGCCGTAGGCATCCACCGCCTCGATCAGCTGCTGGCGCAGCCAGGGCACGTGACCGAACAGCCGGTGATGCGCAGCCTCCCGCAGGGCCATGAAGAGCCTGACGTCGGCAACCGGGCGCTGAAGGCCCTGGGCCAGCGCGTCGAGGTTGGCCACGACCAGCGCGCCGACTCCGGGCGGGCCCAGGGGCAGACCCACCTCGGTCCCGGAAACGACCTCATCCGCCAGCGCGGCGATGCCCTGCCCGAGCTGGGCGCCGAACATCATGCCGCCGAGCTGGGCCATCATCGGCGCCATCGGGCCGGCCTGCGCGCTCATCTCAGGAGGGATCGCGCTCGACATCGCAGCGACCACCCGGCTGGCCACCGGATCGCACAGCGCTGCCCAGGTCCCGATGGTCTTCTCCACCCAGTCGATCTGGCTCCAGGCCTCGGTGGTGGTGATTCCCGATGGCAGGTCGGTGGCGCCATCGAGCCAGATGTCTGCCAGCCGCAGGGCATCGGCGACGGCAGCGTGATCGG
>NZ_DASVSG010000100.1:0-15882 GCF_036388195.1 Jatrophihabitans sp.
ACCGTGACCAGTTGCGCGATCCGGCCGGGCCGCTGCACGCCTTTGCCGCCTTGGGAACACGGCACATCATGCGCCCGACCCAGATCTACTACCGGTTGCTCCGGGACAGCGTGCACCCCGACCATCTTCAGGATGCTGTGAGGCGCGACATGCTGCTCGATCGCCTCTGGCTGATCCGGGCATCGGCCGACTTGGATTCCCGCATCATCATCGCCGAGACCGATGATCTGCGCCGGGGTGACATTCCCGCGTTCACCACCAGGCCGGATTCCCGGTCGGTGTGGGCGAGTGACGGCCGGGAGATCGACGAGTACTTCGAGGAATCCGGCCTCAGCCGTGCGCTGGCCAGGCTCGAAGGCCTGCATGAGAAGGACCGCAACCGGCAGCTCGCGCTGATCGAGTCAGCCATGGCGACCAAGACCATCGGTCGCCGTGACCTCGCGGCCCCGTCGGCGCACGGCGCGGCTCAGCTGCCCGATCCACTCGGGCACGATGAGCTGCTGGACGCGGCCCGTGGGATCGGCGACCGGCTGGAGGAGTTGGCCTTTCTCGAAGGCGGCGAGGCGGTCTGGGTAGGGTTCACCGTCACGCGGGACGAGCGTTGGACGCTGGCGCCGGTCGGTCGCGACCTGTACGCCGGTACCGCCGGAATAGCCTTGTTCCTGGCCTACCTCGGGCTGAGCACGGCCGACGAGCGGTACCTGGCGCTGGGTCGGCAGGCGTTGAACTTCACCCGCGGCAACCTGCGCGCGTACGTATCCAGCGCGCCGGTAGGCGGTTTCTCCGGAAGCGCATCGGTGCTGCACGCCCTGGCAACGCTCAGCGGCGCGTACGACGACCCGTCGCTGCTCGACCTGGCCCTCGACCTGACCGACGCCCTGGCGCCGGCGGTCAAGGCTGACGAGGCATTCGACCTCCTCGGCGGATGCGCCGGCGCCATCCCGGTCCTGCTCAGGCTCGCAGAGCTCACCGGAGACAGCGGCTGTTCCGCGCTCGCGTATCAGTGTGGCGAGCGCCTTCTGGACGCAGCCGTGCCCACCGGCAACGGTATGATCGGCTGGCCGTCAGCCGTGGCCCAGTCCCCCCTCGCCGGCTTCGCGCATGGAGCAGCGGGCATCGCATGGGCGCTTCTGGAGCTCTACGGCGCATCGGGTGACGATCGCTTCGCCGCCGCGGCCCAGGCGGCGCTCGCCTACGAGGCGACGCTGTTCGACCCGGAACGCCGAACCTGGCTGGACCGTCGTCCCGAACCCGACGGGCCCCCGGGCGCTCCGGTGGCCTGGTGTCACGGAGCGCCAGGAGTCGGGCTCGGCCGTATCCTGAGCCTTCCCTTCGACGACACCCCGGTGCGCAGGAGCGAGCTGACCACCGCGCTGACGACCACGGCGCACCTGGGCCGGGCTACCGATCACTCCCTCTGCCATGGCGACCTCGGGCACGCCGACATCCTCCTGCTCGCAGCCGAGGTGCTGGACCAGCCGGCGCACCGCACGGTGGCGCAGCGGTTGGCAGCAGGCGCGGTGCGGAGCTGGCAGGCGGACCGATCGTGGCAATGCGGCGTTCCCGAGGGTGTCGAGACTCCGGGGCTCTTCCTCGGCCTAGCGGGCATCGGCTACGGGTTGCTGCGGGTGCGCGATCCGCAGCTGGTTCCCTCAGCGGTCGCGCTCGGGTTTCCCCATGCCCGGAAGGGGTCATCGGGTTGCTGATAGTGCTCAGGCGGCCCACCCCACCGGCCGGCGCGGCCACCGCAATCCTTGATACCGACCGGGTGGGCACCGAAGACATCGCCGACCTGGAGCAGGTCATCCGTGCCGCCCCCGTTGAGGACGCAGCGGAATCCTCCGGTGAGTCGGTCGCGTCGATCATGGTCTTCGACGGTGTGCGGCGGTGGCAGCTCTCGCGCGAGGGCGCGGCCGGCTCTCAGCACGAGGAGCTGGTGGCACGGATCTCGCAGCTGATCGGCGGCCGTTCGTTGACCGCCTGCGATGCGCTGTCGGTGCTGAGCGGCCTGATCGCCGCTCAGCTTGCCGCCGGGCAGTCCCGCCTGCTCATCAACCGTCTCGCTGAGCAGGCAGCGGGCATCCGGGCCGGCCTGCTCGGCATCGGCGACCTGATTCGCGGCGGCTCCAACTACCTTCCCGGCACCGGGCTGCTCAGCGATTACGACGACGGCAGCTCCGGTCAGGTGCGGCACTTCTGCGGGATCGCCGCGTCGACCGTGAGGCTGGGCGCGAGCTTGACCCTGCTGCTGTCCGAGCACGTGCGGGGCGACGTTGCAGGCACGGCCGATGATCACCTGACCAGGAAGGCAGTGGAGTTCACCGGCCTGGTGCTTTCCGGCAGGTTGCCCCTGCCGGAGGCGGGCGGCTGGATCTCGAGGAACATCTGCGCCGCCCGGCCGCTGGAGAACAGGCGCTGACAGCCCGCTGATCATCGGTCCTGCTCGGCGCTGTCATCCCGAGGGCGCCGCGTCGAGCCCGACCGGATGCGGGCCGGGGCCGGCCAGCGCCGCTTCCAGGGCGGACCGCCGTCGCCGGTCACGGCGGCCGAGTAGTCCGAGCACCGGAGCGGCCATCACGGTGGTCACCAACGCCATGATCACCAACATGGTGAACACGGCCGGCGTGATCAGGCCCAGCTGCAGCCCGACCGAGAGCACCACGATCTCGGTCAGGCCCCGGGTGTTCATCAGGACGCCGATGGTGACCGCGTGCGTCCAGGATTCTCCGGTCAGCCTGGCAGCCGCGGCCGAGCCACCCAGCTTGCCGGTGATGGCCACCGCCATGATGAGCAGCACGACCAGCCAGGAGCTCGCCGAGGTGAGCTGGTCGACCCTGGTGGAGAGCCCGACCAGGACGAAGAAGATCGGCAGCAGCAGGGACGACACCACGTCCTCCAACCGTTCCTGCACGACGTGGCGCCAGTGCGCGGCGCGCGGCATGATGCTGCCGGCGAGAAACGCGCCGAACACCGCGTTGACGCCTATCTTGTCGGTGGCCCAGGCGCTGAAGACGAGCACCGCCAGCACGCTCCACAGCGGCGGGTCGGCCAACCGGGCCAGCGCCGGCCGCAGCGCCACGAGCATCGCCCCCACCAGGGCGCCCGTGCAGAGGATCGTCCTGATCACCTCGGCCGGCCCGGAGGCGTTGACCACCGCGACGACCACGGCGAGCAGGCACCAGGCCATCGCGTCGTTGACGGCGGCGCACAACAGGCACATCACCCCGATGCGGGTCCGGAACAGCCCGGTCTCCCGCAGCAACCGGGCGAGCACCGGAAACGCGGTGATCGACAGGGCGGTCGCGAAGAACAGGGTGAACCCCAGCCTGCTGACACCGGCGCCCCAGGCCGGGTAGAGCACCAGCGCCAGCGGCACCGCCAGCATCACCGGAAACAGGATGGAGGTCTGGCTTATCAGCACCACCCGGCGGCCCTGCCCGCGCAGCGGGGACAGGTCCATCTCCAGCCCGATCAGGAAGACGAACAGGATCAGCCCGAACTCGGCGAGGATCCGCATCGCCGCGATCACCTGCTGGGGAAAGAGATAACCCTCCACCTCCGGGGCGAGCAGGCCCAGCACGCTGGGGCCGAGGACGATCCCGGCCACGATCTCGCCCAGCACCGGTGGCTGGCCGAGCCGGGCCATGAGCCAGCCCACGACCCGCACTCCCACGACGATCATCCCGACCGCGAGGAGCACCCTGCCGTTGAGCTGTGAGGCCGCGATCACCGCGGCCCTCGCCGATTCACCGGAGTGGCTCGTGCGCAAGCGAACATCGCCAGTTTTCCTTTCTTGGGGCCGGACCCAGCCACGAGCCCGTGAGGGAGGCAGCGGCAGTCCCCGCCGCTACGGTGGTCAATGCGGGCGCGGATATCACGACAGCGCCCTGCGGCGGCGCGCAGCCGGCAGCCCGGTTTCGGGTTATCGAATTCCGTCGCCGATACCAGCCGACAGGAGGGTTTGATACGACGGTGACGCCCGGCCGCTACCTGGCCGGTGCTGGCCACCCGATGCTATGCCCTGCCCTCACCGCTGTCTGCAGGTCGGCGATTCCACGCAGCTTCCCCGCTCGCAGACGCGTCAACATTCTTGCCGCCCGTCCACAACCACTGATTCGGATATACCTTCTTATTGCCCTTCCGTATTCGTCTGAACCGGGAGCATGCCACCAGTTCGCAGCGCGTGTGCAAGTGACTGCACCATATTGCACGGGTGGGTCGGCAGCCCCATCTCTGCGGCGGTGTGGTTCGACCCTGCCCAGGAAACGGCTGGAGGCCACTCGGGCGTTGCCTACGAACATCGTCGCTGGGACCGGGCTCCGCCACAGGCTCTGGTGTCAGCGACTTCATTCGCTCACGAAGGAGAAGTCGATGGACCAAGCCGCCGCACCGGACTCGATTACGGCCGACATTCCAGGACTCAACTCGACCGAACTGATTCAGGCCAAGAATGGCAGCCTGGGCGAGCACCGCGGCGAACAATTCTGGCGGGCCCAGCTCACGACACCAGCGGTTGCCGTGAGCATCTGTGACCTCGTCGATTCCGACTCGCCGAGAGCCGCCCTGGAGGATGGCGAGCACATAAAGACATTGGCCGAAACGGACGCCGAACTGCCCCCGATATTGGTCCACCGCGAAACCATGCGAGTCATCGACGGAATGCACCGCCTGCGGGCGGCACAGCTTCGGGGCGAGCGAACCATCAGCACCCAGTTCTTCACCGGCACCGACGAGGATGCCTTCGTCCTGGCCGTGGCCGCCAATATCGCCCATGGGTTGCCGCTGTCGCTCACCGAGCGCAAGGCGGCAGCGCACCGGATAGTCACCTCCCACCCCAGCTGGTCCGACCGGCGGGTGGCCGCAGTCACCGGCCTGTCCCACAAGACCGTCGGAGCGCTGCGCCGCCGGTCGCCTGGCGACTTTCCCCAGGCGACCGCCCGGCTCGGCCGCGACGGCCGGGTGCATCCCTTGGCCACCGCCGCGGGCCGGCGACGCGCCGGGGAGTTGCTGACCGCCGATCCCCGGGCCTCGATGGAGGAGGTCGCGCGGCGGGCCGAGATCTCGCTGACCACTGCCAAGGATGTCCGCCGCCGGCTCCGCTCGGGCCAGGAGCTGGTGCCGGTGCGCCATCGCACCCCGCGGCCTGCCACGGAGGACCCGCTGCACGCCGATCGCCGGGTCGATCCGGATGGGCCGGCCACCCCCGCCGCCGATCCGCTGTCCGCCGTCCGGGCGCTCAGCAACGACCCGTCCCTGAAGTTCACCCAGGCCGGCCGGTTGCTGCTGAGCTACCTGCACCTGCACATGCGGACACAGCGGGACTGGGACGAGCTCGCCGACATGCTGCCGGCGCACTGCCTGGCCACCATCGCCGAGCTGGCGGACAAGTGCGCCCAGGACTGGCAGCTGCTCAGCGCCCGGGTGGCGCGGCGTACCCGGTGACCCGCGGGCGCAGCCACCGAAACTGATAATCGACAGCTGATTACCCGCCCCCTTGCGTGGCCGCCGGGCGACAAATACTGTCCGAATTGCGCATCCGAAAAGCGATCAGCGTAGTCATCGCGGATCGAACTGCAATTCATCCGTGACGACACGTCATCTCAGTGTGCGGTTTTGGACTTGACCCCCCGCGCAGCGCGGTGATGCGTATCCCTCTCTTTGCGCGCTCATCCGGAGTTCGCACGCACACCCTGGAGAATCCGTTGACCCAGTCCCAGCTCGCTCTCGAATCGGCGTTTCGTATCTCCGCCCTGGCGGAAGGGCAGACCCTTCCCGCAGTTCTCTCGCCGGCCACTCCCGGCACAGACCTTCTCGAGCTCCTTGCCGAGCCGGGCATTCCGGGACAGCTCGAGGAATTGACGCTGAAGCACGGCGGCCTCCTTTTCCGCGGCTTTCCCGCCATGAACAGCACCGATGCGTTCGGCCGTTTCACCCGGTCGTTCAGCCACCCCATGCTCGACTACACCGAGCAGTCCTCACCGCGCGACCGGCTCGGCGACAAGGTGTATTCATCCACCACCTACCCGCCCGAGGAGTACATCCCCTTCCACAATGCGAATTCGTTCGGGCACGAATTTCCGATGAACATCTGGTTCTCCTGCATCCGGAATGCGACCGAGGGCGGCCGCACCCCGATCGCCGACACCCGCGCGGTGCTGGCCAACCTCAGCGACGCCACCCGGCGCCGGTTCAAGGAGGTCGGCATCCTCTACGTCCGCAATTACTACCGGGGAATGGGCGTCCCGTGGCAGGAGACGTTCGCCACCGAATCCGTCGACGTGGCCAACCAATTCATGGCCGACGGAAAGATCGCGCACAAGTGGCACGACTCGGGCAACCTGGTCCTGGAGACCCGGCAGTTGCGGCACGCGGTGCTGCGGCACCCCAAGACCGGCGAGGACGTCTGGTTCAACCAGGCGCACCTGTTCCACAAGCGGTCGCTGGGACCCCGGCTGCAGCCGCTGCTCAAGCAGTTCAGCGACTGGGAGCTGCCCCGCAACGCGTTCTTCGGCGACGGGACCGCGATCCCGGACGCGGTGATCGACGAGGTGATGGACGCCTACGCGCGCGCCGAGATCAGCTTCGACTGGCAGGAAGGCGATGTCCTGATGCTCGACAACCTGCTGGTAGCGCATGCCCGAACCCCGTTCAAGGGCGATCAGCGGCTCATCTCGGTCGCCTTCTCCGAGATGCACCAGGACTACTCGGCCGAATTCGAGCGCTACGGCATCGCCACCCTCTAGCCCTGAAAGGGACTTCCAGTCATGGACACACGAGAACACAGCGCGACCGAGACCGTCCACTCGCGCTTCGAGCGGATGGCCGAGCAGTTCCCCGACCGGCCGGCCGTGTCGGACGCCTCCGGCCGCACCTGCAGCTACGCGGAGCTGAGCGAGCGGGTGGCCGACCTGCGGCGGCGGCTGCGGACGGTGATCCCGGCCACCGGCTACACCCGGGTCGCGCTCGACATGGACAACACCATCGACTTCTGCGCGACGGTGCTCGCCCTGGCCGGCCTGCCGGCGGTCCTGGTCCCGTTCGATCGGACCCTGCCGGACCTGCGGCTGGCAGCGATGCTGGAGTCGGCAAAACCCAGCTTCCTGCTCACCGACGATCCCGAGACCGCGATGGCCGGTGTGAGCAGCACCCTGCGGGTGGTGCTGCTGAGCACCCTCACCGAGCCCAGCGGCTCCGTCGAGGTGGCGGACGGCCCTTTTCCGGATGACCCCGCGTACGCCATCTTCACCTCGGGCTCGACCGGGCTGCCGAAGGCGACGTTGAACACCCACCGGGGCCTGCTCAACCACGTGTCCTGGATGAGCCAGGAGCTGGCCACCACCGAGCCGCTGCGCATCCTGCTCAAGAGCGCCCGGTCCTTCGACGCCTGGATCCTGGAGTTCCACTGGGCACTGGGCAACGGCAACACCCTGGTCCTGGCCAACCGGGACACCGCTTCGGATGCCCGCTACCTGGCCGGCGTCATCGCCGACCAGCAGGTCAGCGGGCTGGTCGCGGTGCCATCGCTGCTGCGGAGGATCCTGTACTTCTCCAGCGCCTCCACCCGGGCCTCGAACCCGTTGAAGTTCGTGGTGTCGGCCGGCGAGCAGCTCGACAGCTCGCTGGCCGCGGAGGTGCTGGCCAAGACCGAGGCCACCCTCTACAACTTCTACGGCCCCGCCGAGACCGCGATCGACGTGCTCTTCCACCGGGTCACCGACGCCGACCTCGGCGACCACATCCCGCTCGGCCGGCCGATCCCGGGCAATACGGTGGCGCTGGTCGCAGACGACGGCAGCGCGATCACCCAGCCGCACACCCCGGGCCAGATCGTGATCTCGGGCGCCCACCTGGGGCTGGGCTATCTGGGCCAGCAGGATGCCACCGACCGCGCGTTCGTGGCCGGGCGCTACCTGACCGGCGACATCGGCTACCTCGACGACGCCGGACGGTTCCACTACGCCGGCCGGTCGGACGACCAGCTCAAGATCAACGGGGTTCGGATCGACCCGTCCGAGATCGAGTCGGCGCTCGGATCGCACAGCTCGGTGCGCGAGTGCGCGGTCCGCGCGCACGAGTCCCGGGGTGTGAAGGTGCTGGTGGCCCACATCGTCGCCGAGGGAACCGCCCCGGACCGGTCGACCCTGATCAGCTACCTGAGAAGCCTGCTGCCGAGCACCATGGTTCCGGCTGCCTACGCGTTCCACTCGTCCTTGCCCACGCTGCCCAACGGCAAGCTGGACTACGCGCGGCTGGAGGCGCCACGGGGGCTGCCTACCGCGCCGGCCCGCGACTACGTGGCTCCGAGGACCGAGACGGAGCGGATCACCGCCGAGATCTGGTCGGCCTGCCTGGGGGTGCCCTCGGTGGGGGTGCATGACGACTTCTACCTGCTGGGCGGTGATTCGCTCAAGGTGCTCGACGTGCTGGTCCGGATGTCGGAACAGGTCGACGACCGGATCTTCAGCCTGGGCATCACCGAGCTGACCACCGTGCAGCAGCTGTGCGAGCAGTTGCGGGAACGGAACCCGGACGCGGTTCCGACAGCCGAGCGGGACGCCGCGGTCAGCGAGCACGGCAGCCTGGTGAGCGGACGCCCGACATGAGCGTGATCACCTGGACCGACCTGCGCGACGGCGACGCGGTCGGGAGTTTCCTCCGCACGCACGGGCCGGCGCCGTTCAACCACCTCACCGACTCCGGCATCGACGCCCAGCGCCGGCGCATCGCCGCCGGCGTGCTGGAGTGCACCGCCGGCCTGGTCGACGGCGAGGTGGTGGCGTTGGCAACCGTCTCGCAGTTCAGCGCGGCGGCGCTCACCGGCACGCCCTACCTCCGGCTCTCCGGCCACTACATCGAGGAGGTCGCGGTGCATGCGGGGCACCGCGGCCGGGGCGTCGGAGTCGGGCTGCTGCGGCAGGTGGTCGACCGGTATCGCCAGCCGGTGGACATCTACATCGACTGCGACGAGCGCAACACCGCCTGCGCCCGGATGATCGTCAAAGCCGGCTTCAGCCAGGTCTCCCGGTACCGCGACGCCGATCGCGGTCCGGCTGGAACGGCCCGTCAGACGCTGCTGTTCCGGTTCCGGGAGCAGGCATGAAGACGCTGGCGGACTACCGGGCAGGCGCCCTGCCGGTGACCAGCACCGTGGTGCGCGAGGCGGGCAAGCCCTGGGTGGTGCTGTTCAACACCATCGGCATCCCACGAGCGATCTTCGACAACCTGATGAGCCACCTGACCGGCGACTTCTCCGTGGTGGTCTGGGACACCCGCTACCTGCCCTCGGGCAACGCGGTGGCGGGCGAGCCGGACTTCTCGACCGAGGCGCACGTGGCAGATGCCTGCACGCTGCTGGCCGACCTGGGGGTCGAGGAGTTCCTCGGGGTCGGCTGGTGCGCGAGCGTCGACATGATGATGAAGGTCAGCGACACCGGCCTGTTCCGGATGCGGGCGGCCTGCTCGTTGAACGGCGCCTTCGTCTTCGACGACCGTCCGGATCTGGGCAGCGCATGGGAGGCCTCGGTCGAGCCGGTGTTCCGGATCGCCGCGGCCAACCGGGGAAGCCTCGCCGGGATCTGGTCGCTCATCACCGAGCTGGAGGACCTGACCGAGGCGGCGGCGGTCCGGGAGGAGACGCGATTTCCTTTCCTGTCCGAGGAATCGCTCTACCGCTACGCCCGGCTCTGCCTCGGCGCGAAGGAGTCCCGGAGGATCAGCAGCCTGCCGTCGGCCGAGATGCCGGTGCTGTTCCTGGCCGGCAACCGCGATGCGGTGCAGCCGTTCCAGGCGTCGGAGCAGGCCCACCTGCGCAGCCCGGGCAGCGAGTTCGTGCTCGTGGACGGCGGCACCCACGCCATGTTCGGGTACCGCAACGATGTCTGCGCCCGGGTCCGGCAGTTCTGCCTGGACGCAGCCGCCCTGCCGGCCGGCCGATGACCAGCCGCTCCGCCCTCGCCTCCCGCGCGGGGGCGGAGCGGAAGTCAGCGCGGGGTTCGGTAGGGAGGTCAGCGCCTGGGTTGATGCCGGGGTCGGTGCGGTGGTCAGTGCCCGAACGCGGAGCTGACCGCGTAGCCGCAGAACGCCAGCAGCGCCGCGCCCGCGCAGAGCTCGAGGATCATGGCCGAGCGGGGCCGGGCGAAGAACCGGCGGAATACCTCGTCCGCGCTCGACACGGCCGTGAGGAACAGCAGGCCCAAGCAGGCCTGAATGCAGCCCATGGTGAATCCGAAGAGCGCCGAACTGCTGCCGGCCGGCAGCAGCCCCGGAATCACCGACAAATAGAAGATGCCGATCTTCGGATTCAACAGGTTGGTGAGCAAACCGCGGCTGTAGAGCTTGTAGACACCGGTGCCGTTGCTTCGGTCGGCGACGATAACGGCGAAGCCGACCGGCTTTGCGGCACATGCCGACCGGAACGACTCGATCGCCAGGTAGAGCAGGTAACCTGCGCCGGCGAGAATGATCGCCCGGTAGAGCCAGACATTGCTCTGCAGCACGAAGGCAAGACCCGTGCCGGCCGCCACGCCCCACACCACAGGGCCGGTCACCACGCCGGTGGAGGTCACGATGCCGGCTCGCCGGCCGCTGCGCATCGCCGTCCGGAGCACCAGGATCGTGTCGGCGCCCGGGGTGATGACCAGCACGGCGGCAAGGGCGGCGAACACCGCGGCGGCGCCCAGGAAGTCGTTCATCGCGCCCGCTTTCCTCGTCCGCCAGTGCTGCGGCCAAGTTTAGGGTACCCAATCGGTAATTCCCATATTCTTCCTGCCCCATCAGCCTTTTTCATTCCGGGTGGCGCTCCCCGTCGCACCTATTTTTCTCATTCCTGCGTACACCTGCGGCCGGAGCGGGCTTCGAATACGTTTGCCACCAGAAAGGACCAATAATGGCTCGGTATGCAGACGACTTGACGACAAGCGATCCATTCCTGCAATTGCCGGGCTTTGCGCCGCTGAGCCGGCTGTACCTGAAGGTGGAAGGCCTGAACGTCGCCGGCTCGATCAAGCTGAAGACCGCCAAGGCGCTCGTCGCCAGTGCCGAATGGGCCCACGGGCCCTTGGCCGGCCGGCACCTGGTGGAGTCGAGTTCGGGAAATCTCGGCGTGGCGCTGGCCTCCATCTGCGCTTCCCGCGGATATCCGTTCACCTGTGTCGCCGACCCCAACTCCAACGAGGGCGCGCTCGCCACCATCCGGGCCTTCGGCGGCTTCGTCGACATCGTCACCGAGCGGGATGCCAACGGTGGGTACCTGGGCACCCGGCTGGCGCGGATCAGCTCGATCCTGGACACCGACCCGTCCAGCCTGTGGCTCAACCAGTACGCCAATCCGGCCAATCCGCGCGTGCATGAGGAGCTGACCGCCCGGGAGATCTGCGATCGCTTCTCGCGCCTGGACTACCTGTTCGTCGGCGTCGGCACCGGCGGAACCATGATGGGGTGTGCCCGGGGACTGCGTCGGAAGTTCCCCCGGGTGCGCATCGTGGCCGTCGACGCGGCCGGCTCGGTGACCTTCGGCGGACCGCCCGCCACCCGCCGGATCCCCGGCCTGGGCGCCAGCCGCAAGCCGGAGAACGTCGACCCCTCGGTGCCCGATGACATCATTCATGTGCCCGAGTGGTCGGCCATCAGCGAGTGCCGCCGGCTGGCGAGGGCCACCGGCCTGCTCGCCGGCGGCTCCACCGGCTCGGTGCTGGCGGCGCTGCGCCAGTACGCGCCGCGGCTGTCCGGATCGGAGGTGGTCATCGCCATCTCCCCCGATGGCGGCCAGCCCTATCTGAAATCGGTCTACGACGACGACTGGGTCACCCGTCACTCGCTCTGGACCGCCGCCGGGCCGCCGGTTGAGTCGCTGGCCGGGCCGCCGGTTGAGTCGCTGGCAGGCGACCAGGGAGCCGGCGAGCAGCTCGAAGGCGGGGTCCGCTGATGACCGAGCCCGCGCTGCTGCTGCTGCGCCAGGACGACATCCGCGCCGCCGCTGCCGGCCTGGACGCGGTCGAGGTGGTCCGGCAGACCTTGCTGCTGCACGCCGCGGGACGGACGACGCTGCCGGCCGAGGCCTACCTTCCGTGGCATACCGCCACCGGCGCGTTCGCCCGCAGCCTGGCGCTGCCCGGCGCGGTCTGGGGCGATCGTCCGGCCGTCGGGTTGAAGCTGATCAACTCCTGCCTGGACAACCCGGCCCGGGGGCTGCCGCGCGCCCAGGGGTGGACGTTCCTCTTCGACCCCGACACCGCGCGGCCCGCCGCGATGCTGGAGGCCGCCTGGATCTCGGCGACCCGCACCGCGGCCTACACGGCGCTGTCGTTCCGGCTGCTGGGTGATCCGGCCACCGATCGGGTCGCGGTGCTGGGGTGCGGCGCGCTGGCCGAGGCACACCTGCGGCTGCTCGCCGCCGAGCTGCCGGAGGCGAAGTACCTGCTGCACGACCTGGACCCAGACCGGGCCGCCGCGCTGGCCGCCTGCTGGGCCGGCCGGCTGGCGGTGTCGGTGGCCGGCAGCGCCCGCGAGGCCGTCGCCGGGGCCGGGCTGGTGGTCACGGTCACCACCACCACGACCGGGTACCTGGCCCAGGACTGGCTCGCCCCCGGTGCGCTGATCGCGCACGTGTCCCTCGACGACGTGCTGCCCGAGGTGATCGAGCAGGCCGACGTCCTGGTCGTCGACGACTGGGACCTGATCGCCGCCGACGACCGCCGGGTGCTCGGACGGATGTATCGCAGCGGCGCCGTCACCGGCCCTGCGGGGCAGCGGTTCGCAGCGGACGCCGGCGCCGGCCGCCGGGTGGACGCCACCCTCGCCGAGATCCTCACCGGCGACCATCCCGGGCGGTCGGCGGCCACGGACATCGTGCTGAGCAACCCGTTCGGAATGGGCGTGCTGGACGTGGCGCTGGCCGCGGCGGTGCGGGACCTGGCGATGGCCGGCGACATCGGAACCACCCTGCGGCCCTGACCTGCACCGGGCCGCAGGCCCCGACCCTGCACCGGGCCCGCAGGCCCCGACCCTGCACCCGGCCGCAGGCCCCACCCACCGCGCGGAGGGGACGTTCTGGGCGGTCCAGGTGACGGCATCGGCGCCCGCATGGCAGGGTTGGGATGTGATCCCATCCGGCCGCCCGCTGTCGCAGAGCACCTGATGCAACTCCAGAAGGGCCCGCACGCGCCGCTGCTGACGGCCCTGCGCGAGCTGCGCAGCGCCGCCGCCGACCTGCCGTTGAACCTGCAGACCGCCGGCGCCGCCGAGGCCCGGGTGCAGCGCGATCAGCTGGTGGGCCAGCTGGATGACTACCTGATCCCACGGCTGGAGCAGCAGGACGCCCCGCTGCTGGTCGTCATCGGCGGCTCGACCGGGGCGGGCAAGTCGACGCTGGTCAACGCCCTGGTCGGCCATGAGGTCAGCCAGGCGGGAGTGCTGCGGCCGACCACCCGCTCCCCGGTGCTGGTCTTCCACCCCGACGACGCCGGCTGGTTCGCCGGCGACCGGATCCTGCCCGGACTGGCCCGCACCACCGGGCCGGAGGTGGCCGGCGAGGCGCCCGGCAGGTCGCTGCGGTTGGTGGCCGTGCCGTCGCTGACCCCGGGGCTCGCGCTGCTGGACGCCCCGGACGTCGACTCCTTCGTCGAGACCAACCGCGAGCTCGCGGTGCAGCTGCTGGCCGCCGCGGACCTCTGGCTGTTCGTGACCACCGCCGCCCGGTACGCCGACGCGGTGCCCTGGGATCTGCTGCGGGTCGCCCGGGAGCGGGCCACGGCGCTCGCGGTGGTGCTGGACCGGGTGCCACCCGAAGCACTGGGGGAGGTCGAGGGCCACCTGCGGCAGCTGCTGAACCGGGAAGGACTGGCCGACGCGCCGCTGCTGGTGGTGCCGGAGGCGCCGTTGCAGAACGGCCGGCTGCCCGATACGGCGGTCGCCCCGGTCCGGAACTGGATCGGGGCGCTGGCCGCCGACGCCGACGCCCGGGCCGAGGTCATCCGGGCCACCCTGACCGGCGCGGTGAACAGCCTCCAGCTACGCGGGGCCGCGCTGGCCTCGGCGGTGGACGCCCAGGAGCAGGCGGCCCGGGAGCTGAGCCTGGCGGTGGACGGCGCCTACGACCAGGCCCGCGCCACGGTCGGCCACGAGCTGAGCGGCGGCGCCCTGCTACGCGGCGAGGTGCTGGCCCGCTGGCAGGAGTTCGTCGGCACCGGAGAGCTGATGCGCACGCTGGAGTCCCGGATCGGGTGGGTGCGCGACCGGGTGGTGTCGGCGGTGATGGGCCGGCCGTCGGCAGCGGCGCCGGTCGAGCAGGCGCTGGAGTCCAGCCTGGAGGGCCTGCTGCGTGATGCCGCCGAGCGGGCCGCGGCCGCCGCGGCCGCGGAGTGGTCGGCCCGCCCGGACGGCCGGGCGTTGCTGGCCGGAAGCTCCACCGACCTGGCCCGGGCCGATGTCGACATCGCGGCCCGCGCCGAGCAGACGGTGCGGGCCTGGCAGGGCGAGGTGCTGGAGCTGGTCCGGGCCGAGGGCGCTGACCGGCGGCAGCTTGCCAAGCTCGCCTCCTACGGCGTCAACGGGGCCGGCTCGGTGCTGGCCTTGGCGCTGTTCGCCCAGACGGGTGGCCTCACCGGCGGCGAGATCGCGATCGCCGGCGGCACCGCGGCGCTCAGCCAGAAGGTGCTGGAGGCGATCTTCGGCGACCAGGCCGTGCGCTCGCTGGCCGCCCGTGCCCGCGAGGCGCTGCTGGAGGAGGTGGACACGCTGCTGGCCGCCGACTCCGACCGGTACCAGACGCTGCTGGCCGGCGCAGCCCCGCCGCCCGGCGCCACCAGCCGGTTCCGCGCCGCCGTGCACGCGGTCGGCGCCGCGCGGGCTGAATCGTGAGCCGGCGGGCCCCGGACCTCAGCACCCGGCTGGAGGCGCTGAGCCGAGCGGTGGAGCTGGGTGAGCGCCGCTGCGATCCGGAGTTGCTGGCGCCGGCTCGGACGCTGCTGGCGCGGGCAGCGGCCCGCCGACGGCTGTCGCCGGAGAGCACGGTGGTGGCCCTGGCCGGCGGCACCGGCAGCGGCAAGTCCACCCTGTTCAACGCGCTGGCCGGTGAGGTGCTGGCGCCGACCGGCGTCCGGCGTCCGACCACCAGCCGGTCCCGAGCAGCGATCTGGCCGGCCGCCGGCGGCAGTGGCGACGTCACGAGCCTGCTGGACTGGCTGGAGGTCCGCGACCGGCACGTGCTGACCGCCGGCGCGCCACTGGCCGGGCTGGTGCTGGTGGATCTGCCGGACTTCGACTCGACCGCTGCGGCCCACCGGCTGGAGGCCGAGCGGATGACCGGCGTGGTGGACCTGCTGGTCTGGGTGCTGGATCCGCAGAAGTACGCCGACGCCGCGGTGCACCAGCGTTACCTGCGCCCGTTGGCGGCCCACCACGAGGTGATGATGGTGGTGCTCAACCAGGCCGACCGGCTCGCCGACGATGCCCTGGACGCCTGCCGGCGAGACCTGGGCAAGCTGCTGTCCGACGACGGCCTCAGCGGCGTGCCGGTGCTGGTCACCTCGGCCACCCGCGGCGACGGCCTGCCGCAGTTGCGGGCCGCGCTGGCCGAGCGGGTCAGCACCAGCCAGGCCGCGGTGGCCCGGCTGCACGCCGACACCGACGATGCCCTCAGCGCGCTGGAACCGCTGTGCGCCGCCAGCTCGTCCAAGGCCGGCCGGGACACCGGCCGCGGCGCGGAGGGCCTGGTACGCGCGCTGGCAGCTGCCGCTGGAGCAGCGCCGGTGGCAGACGCCGCCGGCCGCTCCTACCGGATGCGGGCGCTCGCCAGTGTCGGCTGGCCCCTGACCCGGTGGCTGGCCCGGCTGCGGCCGGACCCGCTGCGCAGGCTGCACCTGGGCGCCGACACTGCCGGCCACA
>NZ_DASVSG010000101.1:0-13149 GCF_036388195.1 Jatrophihabitans sp.
GCGGCTCACGTTTTCTTCGCCAGAACGCCATGCGGCGATGATGTCCCTGGTTCATCAATGACGCCAGAGTTCTGGATCGGGCACTGCCCCGTCACCGGCGACAACCAGCGAATCACCGATCCGATCAACTCGCCCTTCCCATCTGGGGCGGTCGGCTCGTGCTGTCAGACCCTGAGGACGGGTGGGCCGCCGACGGCTTCGATGGGCTCGAAATCGTCGTCCTGCGTAATCACGGCGAGATTGTTGGCCGCTGCGATGGCCGCGATCCAGAGGTCATTCACCTTGGCTCGCCTGCCTTCCTCGGCCAGTCTGACTCTGAGCGTGGCCCATTGCGTTGCGGCAGCTGTATCAACCGGCAACGGCTCGAGCGCGGCCACCGACTCCAGGGTCGCCAGCCGCACGGCACGAGTCCGGGTGTCCCTGGCGGCTAGCACCCCGGCGTGCAGCTCGGCGATCGTGATTACGCTGATGAACGCCTCGTCCGGCAACGAGGCAGTGTCGAGAAGGCGCCCGGACTCGTTCGCGATCAGGACAGACGTATCCAGCAGTCCCCGCGTCAGCGTCACGTGAGGGAGCCCAGGTCGTCAGTGGTGTCGCCGGCGAGAGCTGCAAGATCGTCCCTCAACCCGGGGTCTGCCTGGCGCCGGGCCAGAAGGGTGACGAGCTCCCGCCTGGGCATCGAGGGCCGGCGGGCTGCTGTCACCGGGCCCAGCTCGGCAACGGGGGTTCCGTTCACGGTGATCGTCACCCGATCCCCATCGGCAACCTTGCGCAGTATCTCAGCGGTGTGATTGCGCAGATCTCGGGACGCCACGACGGTCATGTGTGCAATCGTAGCACTCTTGCCACAGCACTCGGTATGCCTGCCATTCCCAGCCCGCGAGTATCGAGACCATCGTGGGCCGCTCAGCTCTGCACCACCGCCGGCGCTAGAGCGGCACACAGTGCGCGGATGATGGAGCCATGCCCTTCGACGCCGTCGCGCCCCCGCTGCGTGGCCCAGCCCTGTCGGCGCAGCACTGGGACAATCTGACGTTCCTGCACTGGCCGGTCGATCCGGCCCGCATCGCCCGGTTCTTTCCGCCCGGGGTCCGCCCTGACGTGTTCGACGGCGTCAGCTACGTCGGGCTGGTCCCGTTCCAGATGCGCGGCGCCGGCCCGGGGCGGCTGCCGGTCCGCTACTTCGGCAGCTTCGCCGAGACCAACGTCCGCCTCTACTCGGTCGACGACCAGGATCGGCACGGCATCGTCTTCCTGACCTTGGAGGCCTCGCGGCTGGCCACCGTCCTGCTCGCGCGCGCCGGCCTGGGCCTGCCCTACACCTGGTCGGCGATGACCGTGGCCCGCACCGGCGACACGGTCCGCTATGCCAGCCGGCGACGATGGCCGGACCGGACGAGCGGCGCGACCGCGGCAGTACGCGTCCGGCTCGGCAACGAGGTCGAGCCCACTCCCACCGAGACCTGGCTGACCTCCCGCTGGGGGCTGCACACCCGGGTCGCGCGGCGCACGATCTGGGTGCCCAATGAGCACGGGCCGTGGCCGCTGCACGAGGCCGAGCTTCTCGACCTCGACAGCACGCTCGTCGCCGCGTGCGGGATAGACATCACCGGCGCCGAGCTGCTCCGCCCGCTGTGGTCGCCCGGCGTGTCCACGACCTTCGGCTTGCCGGCACGGGTCTAGGCGCGCATAAGCCACCCACCCTGGACGAGCACGCCGGGCACCGCGCCCCGCGTATCCGCCACCGCACACCGCCGACTCAGCGCGGCGGGGCGGAATAGCTAACAGGGGCGCAGTCAAATAGAACTCCCGGTAATTATATCGGGGACCGCCATGGCGGCTTCTTCATACCTGCCCGGTTTCGGCGATGTCCTTTACCCGGCCGCCCTGCCCTCGATAATGTTCGTCCCAGACCCGGCCCGCAATTCTGCGCAGGAATTGCGGCGAAAGCATGTCTGCACATTGTGCGCAACCAGCCGCAAGCAACCCCCACAAGTCAGTGCCCCTTTACCCCCAAGTGAGGAACGTGACATGGACCCATTCCACATCGACATTCCGCAGGAAGCGCTGGACGATCTGCGCCGCCGGCTCGACGCCACCCGCTGGCCCGTCGACCAGGGCGGGGACGACTGGAGCCGGGGCGTCCCCCAGGGCTATCTGCGGGAGCTGGTGGACTACTGGCGCACCAGCTACGACTGGCGCGCCGCCGAGGCCCGGCTCAACGAGTTCCCGCAGTTCACCGCCGAGGTCGCCGGAACCAACGTGCACTTCCTGCACGTGCGCTCTCCCGAGCCCGACGCCATTCCGATGATCATCACGCACGGCTGGCCCGGATCGTTCACCGAATACCTCGACATCATCTCCCCGCTCACCGACCCGCGCTCGCACGGTGGCGATCCGGCCACGGCCTACCACCTGGTCATCCCGAGCATCCCCGGCTTCGGCTTCTCCGGTCCTCCCAGCCAGCCCGGCTGGCACATGCCTCGGGTCGCGGCCGCCTGGGGCGAGCTGATGGCGACGCTGGGCTACGACAGGTATGTCGTGCAGGGCGGGGACTTCGGCGCCTGGATCAGCCTGATCCTTGCCGGCATGGACTCCGAGCACGTTCTCGGCGCCCACGTGAACTTCCTGCCGACGATCCCGTCGAGTGACCCGGCGGACATGGCGGGGCTCACCGCGGTCGAGCTGAACCGGCTGGACATGCTGATGAAGTTCATGGACGAGCAGTCCGGCTACATGCGGATCCAGGCGACCCGGCCGCACACCCTGGCCTACGCGCTGAACGACTCGCCGGTCGGCCAGCTCGCCTGGGTCGTGGAGAAGCTGTACGAGTGGAGCGCCGCGGCCAAGGTTCCCGAGGAGGCGATCGACCGGGACCGGATCCTCACCAATGTGATGCTCTACTGGCTCACCGGAACCGGCGCCTCGTCCGCGCACTTCTACTACGACAACGCCGAGCTGCTGCCGATCTCGAAGACCCCACCACCCCAGCCGCCGCCGCTGCCGGTGCCGCTGGGGGTGGCCATGTTCCCGCACGACCCGGGCCAGGCGATCCGGCGCTTCGCCGATCGCGCCTTCCCCAACATCGTGCAATGGAGCGAGTTCGACCGCGGCGGCCACTTCCCGGGACTGGAGCAGCCCGAGTTGCTGATCGGGGATCTGCGGTCCTTCAACCGGGTGCTGCGCGGCTGAACGCCCGTGCTCGGCCCCTGCAGCCATGGTTCGATGTGCCATTCCGCTGCTGCTGACTGCGCAAACGGCGAGATCGACTGCACAGCGCCTAAGCAATGGTCAAGGCGCCCTGGAATAATCGCTGAAGACAGGGCCTGACAATTCGATTCAGCTCGCAGAAGCCCACGACGGGCCGGGATAGAGGACATCGACGGCGAGGCCGCTGAAGAAACAGCGGCCTCGCCGGAACCGTCCCCACGGTCGAGCTAGACCTGCGCCTTGTACCGATCGTGATGGCGCAGCCACGGCCGGCCGGGCGCGTCCTGCCGGCCCAGCGGCGTCAGGTCCAGGTAGTTGTAGGCGCCCTGGAGCAGCTCCATGTTGTCCCCGTACGCCGAGTACGTGTGCAGGACGTCCTCGCCGTCGCGCAGGAAGACGCTGACACCGCCCTGCTCGCCCTGGGTGTAGAAGGGCTCGCCGTCGCGTTCCAGGGTGGCCTTGTCGCGGAAGTCGTACTCGACCGGGGCGACGGCCTCGTCCAGGGTCACGTGGAAGTCGTAGTTGAAGGAGCTGCCGTAGGAGGAGTACCAGGGCAGCGTCCAGCCCATCCGCTGCTGGAACGGCACGAGCTTCTCCCGCGGCGCGCGGGAGACCAGGGCGATCGTGGTGTCGCGGGAGTGCAGGTGGGCCGGGTGCGGCATGCTGTCGGTGAGGAACGAACAGTGTTTGCAACCCTGGTTCCACGCGGGGTCGAACATGAAGTGGTAGATGATCAGCTGGCGGCGTCCCTCGAACAGGTCCACCAGCCGGGCCTGGCCGTTCGGTCCCTCGAAGACGTAGTCCTTCTCGACCCGGACGGCGGGCAGCGCCCGGCGCGCCTCGGAGACGGCGTCACGCGCCTGGAACAGCTCGGCCTCCTGCTCGCGCAGTTGCCGGCGAGCGGCCAGCCATTGCTCTGATGAGACGACTTGCGGGTTCATGCACACACTCCTTGCCCGGCGGCCCCCTGGTGGGCGCCTCTATCCAGTAGTCGGAGCTGGGAACCGTTTTCCGACAGGGCAGTCTAGGCAAGACGGCCCGGCCGCTCCCGCGGGTGTGGGATCGGCCGGACCGGGCAAAGCGCGGGCAGTTAGACGAAGAAGGTGTTGGGCTCCAGGCCGCACAGGATCCGGCCGTACAGCTCGAGGTTGTTGGCGGGCAGGTTCAGCGCGTGCAGGTTGATGGCCTGCACGTCCCGGTGGATGCGTTGGATCGGCACCGAGCTGTAGTTGGACGACCCGCCGCTGGCCAACGCGAGCGTGGTGACGGCCTCATAGACGAGCTGGCAGATCCGGCCGACCGAGACCCGGGCGTACGCGCGCTCGCGCATCGTCCACGGCTGTCCGCTGACCCCCTTCGCGTCGACCAGCGCCGCGATCCGGCGGGCGTGGTACTCGGCCTCGTCGGTCTTCAGCGACGCCTCGGCGACCTGGAGGTGGGTGATCGGCGCCTCCGACTGGCTGGTGTAGCTGGTGTTGGTGATCGCCCGGCCGGGCAGCCGGTCGAAGAACGCCTCCTCAGCGGCGCGGGCCAGCCCCACGATCTTGCCGACGGTGGCCGCGGAGATGGGGCCGACCATCGGGCCGCGATAGACCGGGTTGTCGGCGTTGAGCTTGGAGGCGTACTGCTCCTGCAGCATGGCGGCGACGGGCAGGTAGCGCCCGGCGGGGATGAACACGTCCTCGGCGATGGTGGTGACGCTGCCGGTGCCGCGCAGCCCGGCGACGTCCCAGTCGTCCACCAGCGTCAGGTCGGCGATCGGCGCCACGGCCATGATCGGCTCGGCGCCGCCGTCGGCGGTGGGCATGATGGCCGAGAGCAGCTTCCACTGGCTGTGCGCGGCGCCGCTGTTAAAGTTCCAGCTGCCGGAGACGACGATCCCGCCGTCCTTGGGTGTCGCGGCGCCGGTCGGGGCCAGCGTGCCGCAGATCCGCACGTCGGGGTCGGCGAAGATCTCGTCCTGGACCTCGTCGGGAAAGTGCGCGACGTTGCCGGTCATGATCCACCAGGCGGCCACGTTGAACGCGGCAGATCCGTCGCCGCGACCGAGCTCGATGCCGACGTCGACCATGGTGGTCCCGTCACATTCGTAGCCGCCGTACCGGGCCGGCACCCGCATCCGGAAGATCCCGGCGTCGGTCATCGCCTGCACGGTCTCGTCGGCGAGCCGCCGGTTGCGCTCGGACCGCAGGGCATTCTCGCGCAGCACCGGCACCAGGTCGGCCGCCCTTCGCAACAGCCCGGCCCGGCCCGATTCTCCGATGATGGTCACGGACCCCTCCTTCGACGGCGGCGCTGGAATCGCGCGATCCCCACGATGTCAGCGAGCGGCCGGGCCGTGCATCTTCGCCGGTGCGATCATTGGCCGGTCCTACCCCGGGGCAGCCGCTGGGCGCGGGCCTCCAGATAGCGCCGCTCGGGAAGGCTGGTCGCGCGCCGGCCGGCGCCCTCGTAGGCGTCGTAGGCGGCGTCGAGCTCGCCGGCCATCTCCAGCAGGTGGGCGCGGACGGCATGGAGCCGATGGCCATTGGCCATCCGCTCGTCGGCGTCCAGGGTGGCGAGCAGGTCGAGCCCGGCCTGCGGGCCGCGCACCATGGCCAGCGCGATCGCCTGGTTGAGGCGCACCACCGGGTTGGGCCAGGCCTGGTCGAGCAGCTGGTAGAGCACCAGGATCTGCGGCCAGTCGGTGTCCTCGGCACGCTCGGCCTCGTCATGGACCGCCGCGATCGCCGCCTGCAACTGGTACGGCCCGAGCACCGCCTCGGCCAGCGTCCGGCTGATCAGCTCGCGCCCTTCGTCGATCTGGGCGCGGTTCCACAGCGACCGGTCCTGCTCGCCGAGCGGTATCAGCATCCCGTCCGGGCCGGTGCGGGCCGGCCGGCGCGCCTCGGTCAGCAGCATCAGCGCGAGCAGGCCGGCCACCTCGCCATCGGCCGGCAGCAGCCGGTGCAGCTCCCGGGTGAGCCGGATCGCCTCTGCGGTGAGGCTCGCGCGCTGCAGCTCCGGGCCCGAGGTGGCCGTGTAGCCCTCGTTGAAGATCAGGTAGAGCACGTGCAGGACGATCCGCAGCCGCTCGTGCAGGTTCGGCGGCATCGTGAAGGTCGCGCCGGTGGTCTTGAGCCGTTGTTTGGCACGGCTGATGCGCTGGCCCATGGTCGCCTCGCTGACCAGGAACGCCCGCGCGATCTGCTCGGTGGTCAACCCGCCGACCGCGCGCAGCGTCAGCGCCATCTGCGACGACGGGGTCAGGTCGGGATGGCAGCACAGCAGCAGCAGGGTGAGGGTGTCGTCGTCCTCGGCCCGCTGCTCGCCGGGCGCGGGGGAGAGCAGCTCGTCGGTGGGCGTGAGCGCTGCGACGACCGCCTCGCGCTGGTGGCGGGCTGCCTCGCTGCGGCGGGCGTCGATCAGGCGGCGGGTCCCGACGGTGATCAGCCAGGCGGACGGGTTGTCGGGGATGCCCTGCTCAGGCCACTGCAGCGCGGCAGCGATCAGCGCCTCCTGGACGGCATCCTCGCACGCGTCGAGCGAGCCGTACCGGCGGACGAGGGCACCCAGGACCCCGGGTGTCAACGACCGCAGCAGATCCTCCAACGATCACAGCTCCATCTCGGAGAGGTCCACCACCGGCCGGATCTCGACCGCGCCGGTGCGGGCATCGGGAAAGCGGGCCGCGATCTCGGCCGCGCGCTCGGGTGTCGCGCAGTCGATGAGGAAGAAGCCGGCCATCTGCTCCTTGGCGTCGCCGAACGGCCCGTCCGTCGCCGCGGGCACCCCGTCGCGGAACCGGATGGTCCGGCTCTGGGCCGGATCGCCCAGCGCCTGCGAGGAGACCAGCTCCCGGGACTCGGCGATCTCGGTCAGCAGCGCGCGGAACTCCTCGAGCTGGGCGGCGCGCTCGTCCGGGGCCAGCTGCTCGCGCTGGTGCAGGAACGTCGGGTGTGCCCAGGTCGCCGGGTTGCTGTAGATCATGATCAGGTACTTCACTGCTCGTCCTCAGCATCCTGGCGCGGTGTGCCACGCGGTCCCACGGCCAGAACACTACGCGGGGCGCCGATCCCGACGCCGACCGTGCCCGTGCCCGGTCCGGCTGCCGTCGCCGGTGTCGCGGGCGGCCCGGATGAGCTCCTCGATGTCGGCCCCGGTGAGCCCGGGCAGGAACGAGACCAGCCTGCTGAGCGGCGTCGCGGCCGGCATCGGCGGCAGGCCGCCGTCGGCCAGGCCCAGCGCGCCGGCGTGTCCGGCCGCGGCGAGGGCGGCGCGCAGCCGGTCTCCCTCCGGCGCGGTGAGCCATTCGCCGAGCGTCGAGTCAGCGGTGAGGCCGGGCCGCTCCGCGTCGCCGTCCAGCTCCACCCGTTCGCAGAGCCGCAGATCGCGCGAGGACGCGCCGATCTGGATGTCGGCGGCACCCGGGTCGACCGTCCAGCAGGACCGGCCCGGGGACCAGTAGGCGAAGGCGCGCTCGTCCAGGGTCAGGGTGACCGTGGTGGAGGCGCCGGGCGCGAGGGTGACCTTGGCGAAGGCCTTGAGCTCGTGGACCGGCCGGTCCAGGCCGGGATCGATCGGGTGGACGTAGACCTGGGCGATCTCGGCTCCGGCGCGCTCCCCGGTGTTGGTGACCGTGAAGGTGACCGCGACGGTGTTCGGGCCGGTCCGCCGGCACCGCAGCCCGGAGTAGCCGAAGCTGGTGTAGCTCAGCCCGTGCCCGAACGGGTAGGCCACCGGCACGTCCAGGGTGTCGTAGTAGCGGTAGCCGACATAGATCCCCTCGCCGTAGCGCACGTGCCCGTCGCCGCCGGGAAAGTGCAGGTAGGACGGGGCGTCGCGCAGGCTCACCGGCAGGGACTCGGCGAGCTTCCCCGATGGATTGGCCACCCCGAACAGCAGGTCGGCGATCGCGGAGCCACCTGCCTGCCCGAGCAGCCAGCCCTCCAGGATCGCGGCGACCCGGTGCTGCCAGGGCGCCAGCGTGATCGGGGAGCCGTTGGACAGCACCACCACGATCTCCTCGTGGGCCTCGGCCAGGGCGTCGAGCAGGGCCAGCTGGTCGGCGGGCAGGTCCAATCCGGTGCGGTCCAGGCCCTCGCTCTCGGCGTGCTCGGGCAGCCCCAGGAAGACCACCACGGTCTGCGCCCGGCCGGCCAGGGCCACCGCCTCGGTGACCAGCCGCGGGTCCGGCCGGCCGTCGAGGGTGAAGCCGGGAGCGAAGGCGACGCGACCGGGGGCCAGCGCCTCGATGGCGCTCAGGGCGTCGTCCACCCGGGTCGCCAGCACGTGTGAGCTGCCGCCGCCCTGGTAGCGCGGGCTGCGCGCGAACTCGCCGACGACGGCGATCGAGCCGGCATCGGGGGCCAGCGGCAACACGTCGTCGTCGTTCTTGAGCAGCACGGCCGATTCCAGCGCCGCCCGGCGCGCCAGCCCATGGTGGGCGTCGAGGTCGGCCGGAACGCTGGGAGGGGCCGAGGCGACCAGGGCCAGCACCCGGGCGGCCGCGGCGTCGAGGACGGATTCGGCGAGCTCGCCGCGGGCCACGGCCGCGGCCAGCTCGGCATCGCCGCCGGCGCGCGGTGGCATCTCCAGGTCCAGGCCCGCCGACAGCGCCGCCACCCGATCGACGACGGCGCCCCAGTCGCTGACCACCAGGCCTCCGAACCCCCACTCGCCGCGCAGCACGTCGGTGAGCAGCCAGCGGTGCTGGCTGCAGTACACGCCATTGACCTTGTTGTAGGCGGCCATCACGGTGGCCGGCTGCTCGGTGGTGACGATGTGCTCGAACGCGGGCAGGTAGAGCTCGCGCAGGGTGCGCTCGTCGACGTCGGCGCTCACCCGCATCCGGTCGCTCTCCTGGTTGTTGACGGCGAAGTGCTTGACCGAGGCGCCGACGCCGGTGGACTGCAGCCCGCGCACGAACGCCGCGCCGGCCCGTCCGGCCAGCACCGGGTCCTCGGAGTAGTACTCGAAGTTGCGGCCGCCGAGCGGGGACCGCTTGATGTTCACGCCCGGCCCGAGCACCACCGAGACCCCCTCGGCGGCGGCCTCCCGGCCGATCGCCCGGCCGACCTGCTCGATCAGCGCGGTGTTCCAGCTGGAGCCCAGGCCGGTCGCGGGCGGAAAGCAGGTCGCGGGCGTGCTGACGCTCAGCGCCAGCGCGTCGCCGCCGGTGGCGGTCTGCTTGCGCAGGCCGTGCGGGCCGTCGGCGACCATCACGGCGGCGATGCCGGCGGCCGGGACGGCCTGGGTGTGCCAGGCGTCGCCCCCGGAGGTCAGCGAGGCCTTCTCGGCCAGGGTCAAGCCGTGCACACCGGCGTCCGAGCGCTCGGTCACATCTCCATGCCCGACAGGTCCATCACCGGCCGGATCTCCACGCCGGCATTGCGCGCGTCGGGGAACCGGGCGGCGATCTCGGCGGCGCGTTCGGGGGTCTCGCAGTCGACCAGGAAGAAGCCGGCCATCTGCTCCTTGGCGTCGACGAACGGGCCGTCGGTGGCGGTGGGCACCCCGTCGCGGAACCGGATGGTCCGGCTGGTCACCGGGTCGGCCAGCGCGGCCGAGTCGACCAGCTCACCCGACTCGGCGATCTCCTTCAGCAGCGCGCCGAACTCGTTCAGCTGGGCGGCCCGCTCCTCGGGCGCCAGCGGCTCGCGCTGGTGCAGGAACATCGGGTGCACCCAGGTCGCCGGGTTGCTGTAGATCATGATCAGGTATCGCACGACTCGCCCTCCGCGTCCGGCGCCTGAGCGGCGCCTCTGGAAGGAAGTCGTAGCGCCGGGCCGGATTTCGACGTGTGCCACGGTGACTGTCGCGGCAGAGCACGTTGGGCGATGCGACCCGAGCGGGCCGGCTCCGACGATGGGAGCCTCCACTCGCCCCGTCGCCAGAGGAACGAACGCCATGCGCCAGGACACCGGTCGGCCGAACGCATCGGTCATCATCCCCACCTACAACCGGGCGCCGCTGCTGCGCATGATGCTCGAGCAGCTGACCCGCCAGGACGTGCCGCTGGACAGCTTCGAGGTCATCGTGTCCGATGACGGATCCGCCGACGACACCCGTGCCGTCGTCGAGGAGTTCAGCGGGCGGCTGCGCACGGGGTACCACTTCCAGCCCGATCAGGGCATGCGGGTCGGCCTGGCACGCAACGAGGGCGCCCGGCTGGCCACCGCGCCGGTGCTGATCTTCCTGGACTCCGGATGCATGGTCGGCCCGGATTTCGTCCGGCAGCACCTGGCCGTGCACGCCGACCCGACGCAGCGCCGCGCGGTGATCGGTTATGCCTGGGGCTACAACCCGATGCTGGACCCGGTGCCTGGCCTGGCCGAGGCGCTGGCCGAGCTGCCGCCGGAGCAGGTGCTGGCGCGCTTCGGCGACGACCCGGCGATGCGCGACGTGCGGCATCCGGCGATGGAGGCCTATGACTTCGAGCTTGCCCGGATGCCACTGGCCTGGCGGGCGTTCTTCACCAACAACTGCTCGGTGCGCGCCGAGGAGTACTGGGCGGTCGACGGTTTCGACGAGTCGTTCGAGCTGTGGGGCGCTGAGGATCTCGACCTCGGCCTGCGCCTGGAACGCAACGGCTTGACGCTGTACGTCGCGCGCGATGCCTGGGTCATCGAGTGGCCGCACGAGCGGGTGATGGCCGAGCGCTGGCAGGAGCTGATCGCCAACATGGCCCGCTTCCTGCGCAAGTTCCCCGAGCCCGCGATCGAGCTGGGATGCCTGGTGGCCGAGCAGGGCGAGTACTGGCGCTGGGAGCAGGACTGGCTGGATCTGCAGGCGTGGGCGCGCAAATCCCACGATGTCGAGGTGGCCGACGAGATCGCGGCCGGGTTGCGGCTGGCCGAGCCGGGGGACCGGGTCGCCATCCTCGGCTGCGGCGGGCTGCTGCCACCCGGCGTCGGGCATGCCCAGGTCGCCGACTTCGACCGGGAGCTGCTGGACCGGGCCGTCCAGGGCGGCGCCGACGTCACCGGGCACCACGCGATCGGCGTCCGCACGGTGCTGGCAGACCAGAGCGTGGATCTCGTTCTCGTCACCTCCCGGCTGGCCGGGCTCTGGGAGCGCTGGGGCGACAGCATCCGGTCCGAGGCGCATCGCATCGGAGGCAGGGTCGACGTCTTCGCCGATCACCCGAACGCGCTGTCCTAGCCGCCGTCATTGCCCTAGCCGTAAAGGAGAAACGTGCCAGCACCAGAGGTACTCATCATCGGGTCGGCAGGTTATGTCGGCAGGCACGTGTCCGCCGGCTTCGCCCAGGCCGGCTACCGGGTCGCCGGCCTGGCACGTCCTAGCGGCACGCCGATCAACAGCGCCTACCGGGCGGTGCCCGGCGACCTCGCCGATCCGCCGTCGCTGGTGGCCGCCGCGCGCGGGTTCGACCTGGTGATCCATCTCGGCGCGATCCTGAACGCCGAGCTCGACATCGCCGGGGTGGACGCGCTGATCGAGGCCGGCAGCCCGCTGATCATCACCTCGGGCAGCGACGTGCTCGGAGCCGGGCACGTGGACGAGGACGACGAGCCGCACCCGCACCCGCTGGTTGGCTGGCGCGACGAGGTGGAGCGCCGGGCGCTGGCCGCGGGCCACCGGGTGATCCGGCCGGGCCTGATCTACGGCGCGTTCGGTGGCGTGGTGCAGAACATGATGGTGCCGGTCGCCAGACGCCTCGGCGCGGGCGTCTATGTCGGGGAGCCCGACGTGCGCTGGGGCGCGGTCCATGTGGAGGACCTGCCCCCGCTCTACCTGCTGGTGGCGGACAAGGCCGCTCCCGGCACCGTCTGGAACGCGATCGCCGAGAACGTCCTGGTCGACCGGCTGGCTGCGCTGGTCGGTTGCGGCAAGACCATCTCCTGGCCGCTGGACGAGCCGGTCCCCGAGGAGTACGCCCCGATCGCGGGGCTGTTCCGCCTGCACCAGGTGGTCTCGTCGGAGAAGACCCGCCGCGAGATGGGCTGGTCGCCCCGGCACACCGACGCGGTGGCATCGCTGGCCCGGGAGTTCGCGGTGGCCGGAGTGCCGGTCCGCATGGAGGACCTCACCGGGACGATGACCTGACATGCGCTCCCCGCAACGGGTGCGGAAGGCGCCGCAACGTGAAGGTGAAGCACCGTTCAAGCCATTGCTAGCTTCGAATTCGACGCACATGGGACCGGGTAGACGACAGGTCCGGCCACCATTTCCCTCTCCGGTGCCTGCACCCGGAATTCAAGCAATTACTGGAGGTTCTCGTGAACGGCTTGTCTGAACCCATCGTCATCGACGCCACTGGCCGCGACATCCACGCCGAGGGCGCGCGTATCCGCGCTCAGGGGCCGATCGCCCAGGTGGAGCTGCCCGGCGGGGTCCGGGCATGGTCGGTGGTCGGCTACGAGACGGTCCGCAAGGTGCTGGCCGATCCGCGGTTCGCCAAGGACGCCCGCAAGCACTGGCCCGCCTTCATCAACGGCGACATCGGTCCGGACTTCCCGCTGATCGGCTGGGTGATGATGGAGAACATGACGACCTCCGACGGCGAGGACCACACCCGCCTGCGCAAGCTGGTCGCCAAGACGTTCACGCTGCGGCGGGTGGAGGCGATGCGGCCGCAGATCGAGTCGATCGTCACCAGGCTGCTGGACGACCTGGCCGCCCAGCCGCCGGGCGCGGTGGTGGACCTCAAGACGGCGTACGCGCAGGCGCTGCCCACCCAGGTGATCTGCGACCTGTTCGGCATTCCGGAGGAGTACCGGGCGGACGTGCTGCGCGGCGGCCAGGTCAACGTCGAGACCACCATCAACCACGAGGTGGCGGTGGCCAACGTCGAGCAGTGGCACCAGGCCATCAACGACGTCATCGCGCTGAAGCGCCGCGAGCCGGGCAACGACCTGATCAGCGCCATGATCGCGGCGCAGGAGGAGGACGGCTCCCGGCTCAACGACACCGAGATGGCCGGCACCGTGCACCTGA
>NZ_DASVSG010000102.1:0-25219 GCF_036388195.1 Jatrophihabitans sp.
CGCCCCCAGCCAGACCAGCGGGTCGAACTTCTTGTCGACCACGCGCTCCTTCATCGGGATGATCGCGTTGTCGGTGATCTTGATGTTCTCGGGGCAGACCTCGGTGCAGCACTTGGTGATGTTGCACATCCCGAGCCCGGCAGCACCCTGGGCGAGCTCGCGCCGGTCGTGGGTGTCGAGCGGGTGCATGTCGAGCTCGGCGTACCGCAGGAAGAACCGGGGTCCGGAGAACGCCGGCTTGTTCTCGTCGTGGTCACGGACGACGTGGCAGGTGTTCTGGCACAGGAAGCACTCGATGCACTTGCGGAACTCCTGGCCGCGCTCGACGTCGACCTGCGCCATCCGGCGCTTGCCGTCGGCGTCGCGGGGCGGTGGCGCGAACGACGGCAGCTCCCGTGCCTTCTCGTAGTTGTAGGAGACGTCGGTGACGAGGTCGCGGATGACCGGGAACGAGCGCAGCGGCGTGACCGTGATCGTCTCGTCCTCGGCGAAGTCCGACAGCCGGGTCATGCACATCAGCCGCGGCCGGCCGTTGACCTCGGCGCTGCACGAGCCGCACTTGCCGGCCTTGCAGTTCCACCGGACCGCCAGGTCCGAGGCCTGGGTCGCCTGCAACCGGTGGATGATGTCCAGGACCACCTCGCCCTCGTTGACCTCCACGGTGAAGTCCTGCAGGTCGCCGCTGTCGGCGTCGCCTCGCCAGACCCGGAACTTCGCCTTGTACGTCATGACCCACCCTCGCTCTTCGCGCAAGCGCTCATCGCTGATTTCGCTCCCGGTCGCTGTTGGCAATCGGCTCGTACCTCGCTGCGATCCTCACTCATGGCCTGCTCCCGCAGCGGGGAGTTCGTCGTCGGTCAGGTACTTGGCCAGCTCGTCACGGTCGAACAGCTCCAGCAGGTCGGGCCGGATCGCCGGAATCGGCTTCTCGACCACGGTGACATCGCCCATCCCGTCCGAGTCGGCGGTGAGCGTGCAGACCAGGTTGCGCCGGCGCCAGTCCGAGCTCATCGCCGGGAAGTCGTCGCGGGTGTGCCCGCCACGGCTCTCCTGCCGGATCAATGCCGCTCGGGCCACGCACTCGCTGACCGCGATCATGTTCTGCAGGTCCAGCGCCAGGTGCCAGCCCGGGTTGAACTGCCGGTGCCCCTCGACGCTGACCTGGCGGGCCCGGGCCTTGAGCTCGGTCAGCCGGTCCAGCGCCTGCTGCATCTCCGGCTCGGTGCGGATGATGCCGACCAGGTCGTTCATGGTCTGCTGCAGCTCCTGGTGCACGGTATAGGGATTCTCGCCGGACTCGGTGTTGAACGGCGCCAGCGCGGCCGCGGACGCCGCAGCCACCGCCTTGTCATTGACCAGCGGGTAGGAGCCCTGCAGCGAGGCCACGTACTCGGCCGCGCCGACACCGGCCCGGCGGCCGAAGACCAGCAGGTCCGACAGCGAGTTGCCGCCCAGCCGGTTCGAGCCGTGCATGCCGCCCGCGACCTCGCCGGCCGCGAACAGGCCGGGAACCCCGTCGGCGGCGGCGGTGTCGGGATCGACCTGGACGCCACCCATCACGTAGTGACAGGTCGGGCCGACCTCCATCGGCTCCTTGGTGATGTCGACGTCGGCGAGCTCCTTGAACTGGTGGTGCATCGAGGGCAGCCGCCGAGTGATCTCCTCGGCCGGCAACCGGGTCGAGACGTCCAGGAACACCCCGCCGTGCGGCGAGCCGCGGCCGGCCTTGACCTCGGAGTTGATGGCCCGGGCGACCTCGTCCCGGGGCAGCAGCTCCGGCGGTCGCTTGTTGTTGTCCGGGTCCTTGTACCAGCGGTCGGCTTCGTCCTCGGTCTCGGCGTAGTTCTTGCGGAACACGTCCGGCACGTAGTTGAACATGAACCGCTCGCCGTCGGAGTTGCGCAGCACCCCGCCGTCGCCGCGCACCGACTCGGTCACCAGGATGCCCTTGACCGAGGGCGGCCACACCATGCCGGTCGGGTGGAACTGCACGAACTCCATGTTGATCAGGTTGGACCCGGCCCGCAGCGCCAGCGCGTGGCCGTCGCCGGTGTACTCCCAGGAGTTCGAGGTGACCTTGAAGGACTTGCCGATCCCACCGGTGGCCAGCACCACCGCCGGCGCCCGGAACACCACGAACCGGCCGGACTCCCGCCAGTACCCGAACGCCCCGGCGATGGCGCCGCCGTCGTCGAGCAGCAGCTCGGTGACGGTCAGCTCGGCGAACACCTTGAGCTTGCCGTCCGAGGCGACGCCGTTGCCGTCGTCCTGCTGCAGCGAGACGATCTTCTGCTGCAGGGTCCGGATCAGCTCCAGGCCGGTGCGGTCACCGACGTGGGCCAGCCGCGGGTACTCATGGCCGCCGAAGTTGCGCTGGCTGATCCGGCCGTCGGCGGTCCGGTCGAACAGCGCGCCGTAGGTCTCCAGCTCCCAGACCCGCTCCGGTGCCTCCTTGGCGTGCAGCTCGGCCATCCGCGGGTTGTTCAGGAACTTGCCGCCGCGCATGGTGTCGCGAAAGTGCACCTGCCAGTTGTCCTTGGAGTTGACGTTGCCCATCGAGGCCGCGATGCCGCCTTCGGCCATCACCGTGTGCGCCTTGCCGAAGAGCGACTTGCAGATGATCGCGGTCCGCAGCCCGGCCTCGCGGGCGGCGATGGCGGCACGCAGGCCGGCGCCGCCCGCGCCGATGATCACGACGTCGTAGCGGTGCTCTTCATATTCGGTCATCTTCGCAGGAGTCCCTCAGGGGTGAAGTTGTTCAGCGGTCGTGGGGAGAATGTCGACTCAGCGCAGCGCGGCCCTAGAAGAACCGGGGATCGCTGAAGACGCCACGAGCCAGCAGGAAGATGTAGAAGTCGGTGACGACCAGCCACACCAGCGACACCCAGGCCAGCTGCATGTGCTTGGCGTTGAGCACCGAGACCTTGCCCCAGGCCCAGTACCGCAGCGGGTGCCGGGAGAAGTGCTTCAGCCGCCCGCCCACGATGTGCCGGCAGGAGTGGCAGGACAGCGTGTACGCCCAGATCAGCGCCGCATTGATCAGCAGCACGATGGTGCCCAGGCCCATGTGTCCCCAGTTGCCCTGCTCATCGCGGAAACCGAGGATCGCGTCGTAGGTCAGGATGACCGAGAACACCATCGCCGCGTACCAGAAGTAGCGGTGGATGTTCTGCAGGATCAGCGGGAACCGGGTCTCACCGGTGTACTTGGCGTGCGGCTCGGCGACCGCGCAGGCCGGCGGCGACAGCCAGAACGCGCGGTAGTAGGCCTTGCGGTAGTAGTAGCAGGTCATCCGGAAGCCCAGCGGGAAGATCAGGATGATGATTGCCGGCGACAGCGGGAACCAGCTGCCGATCGGGGTGCCGAAGTCACTGGAGTGCGGCACGCACTCGACGCTCAGGCACGGCGAGTACAGCGGCGTCAGGTACGGCTCGGAGTAGTAGTCGCCGTTCTGGAACGCCCGCGCGGTCGCGTAGATCGCGAACAGCCCCAGCACGGCGGCCGTGATGAGCTGCGGCATCCACCAGCGGTCGGTGCGCAGCGTCCGGGCGCCGATCCGGGCGCGCCCGGGTGCGTTGACACCGGCGCCGGTCGCCCGGTCGGTGGGATCTGCCTTGGTCATCGCGCGGTTCCCCGGTAGCCGCCCAGCCCCTCGTGGTCGGCGTCCTCGGCCCACATGGCCGCGTCATAGGGCTCGTCGGTCAGCTGGTGCATCTCGATCGGGGTTCCTCCCAGGCCAGTCGGCGGCAGCGAGCAGACATCGGGCACGTCCAGCTCGAGCCGTTCGAGATCGTTGCGAAGCCGCATCACAGTCGGCACGTCACCGTACTTGCCGCGCGGTGGCGTGACGGCCGTCCGGAGATCCTCCACCGCGCGGTTCAGCGTCCTGAGCTCGACAGAGACCGGCATGTTGACTCTTCCATCCGACGCCAAAATCGTATGACGTTGACCAACAGTCGCGCCTGAGTATGTCCAACCTCACACGCCTAGCCAAGCACCCCCGCCGCAGACGCGACACACCGGGACAACGCCTGTCATCAGACGTCTGCGGATGCCGAGATGAAGCCCGCGTCGGCGAGGGTTACCGTCAATTCCCATGGGCGGGCCACAGGACCTCGGATCAGACTGCCGGACGACCCTGGTGTGGGGGCAGGGCTACCTCGGATACGACTTCGGCGAGCATCCGCTGGCGCCGGTCCGGCTGGAGCTGACGATGTCGCTGGCCCGCAGCCTGGGCGTGCTGGACGAGCTGACGGTGCTGGAGCCGGCGCCTGCCGAGGAGCCCGAGCTGCTGAGCGTGCACGGGGCCGAGTACCTCGCCGCGGTCCGGGCCGCGGGCGCCGATCCCGGCTATCAGGGTTTCGGGCTGGGCAGCGCGGACAACCCGGTGTTCGCCGGGATGTACGAGGCCGCCGCGCTGATCGCCGGCGGCTCCCGGCAGGCCGCGCTGCGGGTCTGGAGCGGCGCGGCCCGGCACGCGGTCAACATCGCCGGCGGCCTGCACCACGCGATGCGGGATTCGGCCGCCGGGTTCTGCGTGTTCAACGACGTGGTGCTGGCGATCCGGACGCTGCTGGACGCAGGGGCCCGCCGGGTGGCCTACATCGACATCGACGTCCACCACGGCGACGGCGTCGAGGCGGCCTTCTACGACGATCCCCGGGTGCTGACCATCTCGATGCACCAGGATCCCCGCACGCTGTACCCGGGAACCGGATCGCCCGGTGACGTCGGCGCCGGGCCCGGCGAGGGCACCGCGGTGAACCTGGCCCTGCCGCCGGGTACCTCCGACGAGGGATGGCTGCGGGCGTTCGCCGCGGTGGTGCCGGGCGCGGTGACCGCGTTCGGCCCGGACGTCCTGGTGACCCAGTGCGGCTGCGACACCCACCACGAGGACCCGCTGGCGGACCTGGCCCTCACCATCGACGGCCAGCGGGCCGCCTACGTGGCGCTGCACCAGCTCGCGCACCGGGTGGCCGGCGGCCGGTGGCTGGCCATGGGCGGCGGCGGTTACGGGGTGCTGCGCTGCGTGCCACGCACCTGGACGCACCTGCTGGCCGAGATGACCGGGCATCCGATCGATCCGCGCACCGAGATCCCGTCGTCCTGGTCGGACGGACTGCGCCGGCGCGGGGTGGCCGCCGCCGCGCTGCCCCAGCTGATGGGAGAGGGACGCGAGCCCGAACCGCAGCTGTGGACGCCGGGCGGCGAGTCCTGGCTGGACCGCTCGATCTGGGCGACCCGCAACGCCAGCTTCCCGCTGCTGGGCCTGGATCCCCTTGATCCCCGTGACTAGCCCACCGGGATTGCGGTGACCGGCCCGCGGCCACCGGGCGAGGCTCAGCCTGGATACCCGCCGGGCTGGGAGGCCGACGTGGTGGTGGCCGACGGCGCCACGGTGCACCTGCGGCCGATCTCGCCGGCCGATGCCGAGGCGCTGGTGGCCTTTCACGCCGGGCTGTCGGTGCGGACCCGCTACCTGCGTTACTTCTCCCCCTACCCGACGATCCCGCAGCGGGACCTGATCCGGTTCACGCACGTCGACCACGTCGACCGGGTCGCGCTGGCGGCCTGGCTGGGCAGCGAAGTCATTGCCGTCGGGCGCTTCGATCGGCTGCCCGGTCCCGACCCGGTGACGCCGGGCACGGCCGCGGAGGTCGCGTTCGTGGTGGCCGATGCCCATCAGGGCCGGGGGATCGGGTCGGTGCTGCTGGAGCATCTGGCCGACATCGCGCGGGAGCTGGGCATCACCCGGTTCGAGGCGCTGGTGCTGGCCGAGAACACCGCCATGCTGCGGGTGTTCCTCGACGCCGGTTACCAGCCGGCGCGCCACCGCGACGGCAGCCAGGTGACCCTGGAGTTCGACATCGCCGCGACCGAGCTGACCGAGAAGGTGATGCGCGAGCGCGAGCTGCGGGCCGACTCCCGGTCGATCCACCGGCTGCTGTCCCCGCGCTCGGTGGCGGTGATCGGCGCGAGCGCCGATCCGGCCAAGGTCGGCAATCTGGTGGTGCGCAACCTGCAACGGTCCGGCTTCACCGGGCCGATCTACCCGGTCAATCCGCAGGCCCGTTCCATCAGCGCCACGCTGGCCTACCCGAGCATCGCCGACGTCCCGGGCGAGGTCGATCTGGCCGTGCTCGCCGTTCCGGCCGCGGATGTTCTCGAGGTGGTGGCCCAGTGCGGCGCCCGTGGAGTGCGCGGGCTGGTGGTGATGTCAGCCGGCTTCGGCGAGACCGGCGCCGCCGAGGCCAGGCTGCAGGGCGCCAGGGCACAGCGCGAGCTGGTCTCCCGAGCCAGGGCGCACGGCATGCGGGTGATCGGCCCGAACTGCCTGGGGATCATCAACACCGATCCGGCCGTCGCGCTGAACGCCTCGCTGGCGCCGGTCGCGCCACCGGCCGGCCGAGCCGGTTTCTTCTGCCAGTCCGGGGCGCTCGGCGTCGCGGTGCTGGGCGAGGCAGCCCGCCGCGGCCTCGGTGTCTCGAGCTTCGTCTCGGCCGGCAACCGGGCCGACGTGTCGGGCAACGACCTGCTGCAGTACTGGGAAGGCGACCCGGCGACCGAGATCGCCCTGCTGTACCTGGAAAGCTTCGGCAATCCCCGCAAGTTCGCCAGGATCGCCCGCCGGTTCGCCCGGCGCAAACCCATCGTGGCCGTCAAGAGCGGCCGGAGCGCGACGGTGGCCGGCTTGCGGCACACCTCGGTGGAGGTGCCCGAAGCCAGCGTCCAGGCGTTGTTCGAGGCCTCGGGGGTGATCCGGACCGATACCCTGGCCGAGCTCTTCGACGTCGCCCTGCTGCTGGCCACCCAACCGCTGCCCGAGGGGAACAGGGTTGCCGTGGTGGGCCATTCCACGGCGCTGGGGATGCTGGTCGCCGACGCGCTGGGCACGGCGGGCATGGAGCTGGCGCGGTTGGTCGATGTCGGGGCCGACGCTGGCGCCGGCGAGTTCGGAGCTGCGCTGCGGGAAGCGCTTGCGGCTCCGGATGTCGATGCCGTGGTCACCATCTTCGTCCCGCCCATGCGCCGGGGTCAGGAGCAGGGGGTGGCCGAGGAGCTGCGCAAGGCCATTGCCGGGCAGCAGAAACCGGTGCTCTCGACATTCCTCGGCTTCGACGGCGTGCCGGCCGCGCTCGCCGCGCCCGGCCCGCTGGCGCCGATGCCCGGCTCCATTCCCTCCTACTCCTCGCCCGAACGCGCGGTCAGCGCCCTGGCTCAGGTGATTCGCTATGCCCGCTGGCGTCGCCGCGATGCCGGCCCGCTGCCGGAGTTCGCCGATGTGAACGCCACCGCCGCCCGGGAGCTCCTTGCCGGTCTGCTGGCCGGCGCGCCCGACGGGCGGCTGTTGAGCCCTGACGAGGCTGGCCGATTGCTTGCCAGCTATGGCATCGAGGTGGTTCCGAGCGAGCCGGCCACGAGCACGCGCACGGTGATCCAGGCCGCGGAGCGGCTGGGCTGGCCAGTGGCGCTGAAGTCCGCTGGCGCCGTCCGGCTGCACCTCAACGGCCCTCATGACGTCGACGAGGCCTGGGCGTCGCTGGCCCTGCCCGAGCGAGCGGAGGTGAGCGTGCAACGGATGGCTCCGCGCGGCATCGACACCATCCTGCAGGTGCACGACGATCGCTCGTTCGGATCGCTGGTGTCCTTCGGGGTCGGCGGCCTGGCCACCGACCTGCTGCAGGACCGCGCCTACGCCGTCGTGCCGCTGGCGCCGCTCGATGCCGCCGATTTGATCAGCGGCCCCAAGGCCTTTCCGCTGCTGACCGGCTACGGCGGGGGCGAGCCGGCCGACATCCCGGCCCTGGTCGAGGTCGCGCTGCGGCTGTCCCGGCTGGCTGATGACCTGCCGGAGGTGATCGAATGCGCGTTGGAGCCGATGGTGGCCTCGGCTGCCGGCGCGCACGTGCTCGGCGCGCGGATCCGGATTGCCCCGCCGATCACGATGCAGGACGCCGGCGCCCGGCGGCTCCGCGGCGCCTGAGTCAGGGCGCTTTCTCAGGGCGCTGTCTCAGCGGGGTTGTCTCAGCGAGGTCGTCTCAGCGGGGTTCTTTCAGGGCGCTTTCTCAGGCGTCGGCGCCAGTCGCAGCCACATTCGCTGATGCGGCCCCAGGTCGGTGTCGAACACCGTTTGGAATGTTGCCCAACCATGGCGCAGATAGAAGGTGACCGCTGTCTCACGCGCCAGGCACCACATCACGGTGGCCCCGGCCGCGAGCGCGATTCGCTTGGTCTCCTGCAACACCGCAGCTCCGGCGCCGCTGCCGCGACGCTGTGGATCGGTGGCCATTCCCCGAAGCCGCCAGGCGCGCTCTTCGGGTAGCCAGGGGCACGGTTCGGGAAATATCAGGCAGGTGCTGAGAAGGTTCTCGCCGTCGTAGGCGCCGACGTGCACCACGCCCGGCTGGTCCTCACCAGGCTGCTCGCTGCCGCTGGGCATGCCCGGACGCAGCACCGATCGGCGCAATTCACGGCTTTCGGCGGCCGGGATCTGCCGGACGGACAAAGATGTCTTCACCTGGCCAGGTTAGCGCGCTGAAGCCGAATATGCCTATCGCGATTGGTTAATCTCCGCTACAGCCGAACCGGGCCGGTGAAGGCCGGAAAAGACTCGCGACACGAATCGGGCCAAGATTTCACATTGATGATCAATTGGTGCCACACTTTCCGTTGGAATCACAACACATTGGGAGGATGAGCTTGAACAAGACCCAATTCATCGATGCCGTAGCGGCTCGACTGAATGCAGACCACAAGTCCACCGCAGCCATCCTGGATGCGATCACCGACGAGGTCTACGCCAACGTCGTCAAGGGTGAGAAGGTGATCCTTACGGGCTTCGGCGCTTTCGAGAAGCGTGACCGGGCAGCTCGTATCGGGCGCAACCCGGCCACCGGCGCCAAGGTCCGGGTCAAGAAGACCTCGGTTCCAGCCTTCCGTCCGGGAACCGAATTCAAGGAGATCGTCGCCGGCCGCCGCAAGGTAGCCAAGGCGCCGGCCAAGAAGGTCACCGCCAAGGCAACCCCGGCCGCCAAGTCGACAGCTGCCAAGGCGACCCCGGCTCGGAGCACGGCCACCAAGTCGGCCGGCGCGGCCAAGACCACGGCGGCCAAGAGCACGGCGACCAAGAGCACCGCGGCGAAGACGGCGGCTCCGGCCAAGACCACTGCGGCCAAGAGCACGGCGGCGAAGACGGCGGCTCCGGCCAAGAGCACCGCGGCCAAGAGCACTGCCACCAAGAGCACCGCGACGAAGGCTCCGTCCAAGACGGCGGCGGCCAAGACCCTGGCGACCAAGACGCCTGCGGCGAAGGCTCCGGCCAAGACCGCGGCGGCCAAGACCCTGGCGACCAAGACGCCTGCGGCGAAGGCTCCGGCCAAGACCACCGCTCGCAAGGCTCCGGCGAAGAACGGTCGTTGAGATGGTGGTGGCTCGGCGGCTGCCGGGCCACCACATCCTCAGCCGGCTCGGCGACGTCCGTTGCGGGCCTTGAGGTAGTCGGCCACCACGTACTCGCCGAGCGCGCCGGACTTCGGCAGGAAGACCCGTCCGCCATTGCGGCGGCCCACTTCCTGCATGAAGTCCACCAGCCGGGGTTCGTCGTCGAGCATGAAGATGTTGATGGTGGCGCCGCGCCGGGTGCACCGCTGCACCTCGGCCAGCGTCGCCGCGATCGTTTCCCTCGACGGCGGCCAGCAGAAGTCGGAGTAGCCGTCCGGGGCCAGGTGCGCGGTCGGCTCGCCGTCGGTGATCACCAGGATCACCGGCTCGGCGCCCCGGTGCTTGTCCAGATGCCGGCGGGCGAGCATCAGCGCGTGCTGCAGGTTGGTGCCGTACACCCGTTCCCAGTCGTGGTTGACCAGATCGCGGGGCGTCATGGTGCGGGCGTAGTCGGAGAATCCGATGATCTCGATGGCATCCTGGGGATACTTCGTGCTGACCAGCGAATGCAGCGCCAGCGCCGTGGTCTTCGCCTCGCCCCAGGTGCCGCGCAGCTCCATCGAGTACGACATGTCGACCAGCAGGGCCACGGCGGCCGAGGACCGGCGCTCGGTCTCGACCACCTCGAAGTCCTCGGCGCTCAACCGCAGCCGGCCCGGCCCGGAGCGGAGCACCGCGTTGCGCACGGTGCGCACCACGTCCAGCGGCTGCTCGTCCCCGAAACGCCATTCCCTGCTGGCGCCGGTGATCTCGCCGGCTGCTCCGGCATCGCGCACGTCGTGGTCACCCCGGCCACCGGACTCCAGCGCGGCGAACACCTTGCGCAGCGCGGTGGTCCCGAGCCTGCGCAGCGCTCGCGGGCTGAGCTCCAGGCCGCGGCCGCCCTGTTCGAGATAGCCCTGCCGCTGCAATTCGCGCTCGATCCGGCGCAACTGGTCCAGGTCCTCGACCGCCTGCTGGCCCAGGGCCCGCTCGACGAGGTCCTCGTCGATGTCGGCGAGGCTGGCGCCGGGATAGTCCTGGCCGGCGAGCTCGGCCAGCTCGTCCAGATCGGCGAGCTCGGCAAGGGCCTGGGTGCCGTCGGCGTATCCGAGATCCTGCTGGCCGGACATGCGTTCCGAGCCGCCCCACGGCAGATCCGGACGGGCAGCCCGCAGCGACTGCTGCAACCGGCTGAGCTGATCGCCCAGGCCGTCCCGGCTCAGCGCCTGGTCCATCAACGAGCCGAGCTCGGCCCGCTGTTCCGGAGTGAGGGAGTTCATCAGGCGCTCGGCGGCGGCAGCGCGCCGGGCGAGGGAGTCGATCAGCTCGGCGAGGTTGGCCGGGTTGTCGGGGAAGAACTGGCCGTGCTTGGCCATGAAGTCGGCGAAGTCGGCGTCGGTGTGCTCACCGCGGGCGTCGGCATCGAGGAGGTCGTTGAGGTCGGCCAGCATCCGCCGGATCTGCTCCATGGCGCGCGGGTCGGGATTGGCCAGGGCGTCGCGCAGCCCGGCGAACTGCGCGTCGAGCACTTCTGAGCGCAGCAGCTCCGAGATCTGCTGGTAGGCCGCGGCTGCCTCGGGAGAGCGCCACTGGTAATCGGCCAGTTCCCGCACGGCGCGGGCGGTGTCGGCGGGCAGCGCGTCGAGCTCGCTCTCGGCCAGCCGCGCCGAATCGGACGGGTCCGGGAACAGCGCCGCCCGCTCGCTCTCCAGCGCCTGGTCCAGCAGCTGGCGCACCTTGTTCAGGGTGCCGTCCAGCCGCCCGGTGTTGCGCAGCTTGCGCGCGGAGTTGCGGGCCCGCTGGCGCAGCGCGTCCAACCCGCTGCGGCCGTCCACTCCCGAGCGCATCAGCCGGTTGAGCGCGGCCCGCGGCGACATCCCGGCCAGCACGTCGTCGCCGATCTCGTCGAGCGCCTGGCGGATGTCGTAGGGCGGCTCCAACGGGTCGGCGCCGCCGTGCCAGGCGCCGTACCGGATGGTCATGGCGTCACCAGGCCCGTCGGCCTGGGCAGGGACGGCCCGGTCATGCGCCGTACACCGTTCTGCCACCGGCGGACTCCTTGGCCAACCGCTTGTTCAGATAGAGCCCCTCCAGCGCGAATTCGACGGCCGCGGCGGCGATTCCGACGGTCGCCGGGCCTTCGTGGACGCTGTCGGGCTCCAGCCGCTCCAGCAGCGTGGCGAGGCCCGGGATGGTGCCGAGCTGCTCCAGCAGCTTGTCGGCCGACACCGTGTCGCCGGATTCCACCAGCAGCCCCGAGTCGAACTTCTGCTGCAGCGGCCGCAGATCCAGGCCCGCCAGCCTGGCCCGGCCGGTCTCGGCGACCGCACGCCGCAGCAGGTGCTCCAGCACCTCGAACTCCCGTCCCTCGTCGGTGTCGTCGAACTCGACCTTGCCGCGGGAGGCGGGCACGATGGCCGGCAGGTCCGAGACCCGGGCGACCGCGACCGGCTCGCCGTTGATCGCGGCGCGCCGGACAGCGGAGGCAGCCACCGTCTCCACCGCGGCGATCGCGAACCGGGCCGACACCCCCGAGCGCTGGTCGACCTGCGGGGCCTGGCGGACGTTGCGGGCGAACCGGGCCACCACCTCCAGCAGGTGCGAGGGAACCAGCGGGGCGCCGTGCGCGGTCCCGTCGCCACGGTCGGCATCGCCGCCGTCCCAGAGCACCGCGGCTTCCTGGGCGATCAGCTGCAGCTCGTCGTCGAGCTCGATCGGGTAATGGGTACGGATCTCGGCGCCGAAGCGGTCCTTGAGCGGGGTGATGATGCGGCCGCGGTTGGTGTAGTCCTCGGGGTTGGCGCTGGCGACCAGCAACAGGTCCAACGGCAGCCGCAACTGGTAGCCACGCACCTGGATGTCGCGTTCCTCGAGCACGTTCAGCATCGAGACCTGGATGCGCTCGGCGAGGTCCGGCAGCTCGTTCACCGCGAAGATCCCGCGGTTGGTCCGGGGCACCAGGCCGTAGTGCACCGTCTCGGGGTCACCGAGCGAGCGGCCCTCGGCGACCTTGATCGGGTCGATGTCGCCGATCAGGTCGCCGACCGAGGTGTCCGGGGTGGCGAGCTTCTCGCCGTAGCGCTCGCTGCGGTGCTTCCAGCTGACGGGCAGCGCGTCGCCGAGCTCGGCCAGCAACCGGCGGGAGCCCACGGTGATCGGGGCGTAGGGGTGCTCGTTGAGCTCGGACCCGGCGATCACCGGCGTCCACTCGTCCAGCAGCCCGGTGAGCGTCCTGATCAACCGGGTCTTGCCCTGGCCGCGTTCGCCGAGCAGCACCATGTCGTGGCCGGCCAGCAGCGCGCGCTCCACCTCGGGCACCACCGTCTCGTCGAAGCCGACGATGCCGGGCAGGCTCGGCAAGCCGGCCGCCAACCGGGCGATGAGGTTCTGCCGGATCTCGGCCTTGACGACGCGGTGTACATGCCCGGAGGCGCGAAGCTCACCCAGCGTGGTTATTTCTGGTGCTGTAGTCACCGTTCGACGCTACGTCGCCGACCCCGGTTTCGGCTACGTCACGAGGGGCTGGACCGAGTCGGCTAGCCGCGGTACGGCTTGGCGCTCAGCAGGGTGACCGTCAGGGTCTTGCCGGTGGGCGTGGAGTAGGAGACATGGTCGCCCTCCTTGGCGCCGGTCAGCGCCTGGCCCAGCGGCGAGGCCGAGGAGTACACGTCCAGGTCGGTGGTGCCGGCCTCTTCCCGCGATCCGATCAGGAACGTCTCGACGTCGTCTTCATCGGAGCCGTCGGCGTCGCCGAACCGGACGGTGACCACCATTCCCGGACCCGCGGTGCCCTCGCTGGTGGGCGCCTCGCCGACCTTGGCCTCGCGCAGCAGCTTGGTGAGCTGCAGGATCCGGCCCTCCTGCTTGCCCTGCTCCTCGCGGGCGGCGTGATAGCCGCCGTTCTCCTTCAGGTCGCCCTCCTCGCGGCGGGCGTTGATCTCCTGGGCCATCGCGGGCCGGTTGGCGATCAGCTCCTGAAGCTCCCTCGACAGGCGGTCGTAGGCCTCCTGGGTAAGCCAGCTGGTCGACGGGGTACCGGTACTCACGGGAACTCTCCAATGCTGCGCCAGTCAGGGCCGCGCCCGGATCGGGGGTTGCGGGCGGTTGCTTCGAAGGGAAAACGTAACACCGGCGCCCGTGGTTCGCCGAAATGGTGACCGGAGGTTCGCCGTGGGTGAACCCGACCCGACCCGGCCCGTCCGACCGTCGGGTCTGCCGCCAAGCCCCCCGCGAGTAGGGGTTGTCCGACCCATCGGGAACAATGGAAGGGTGTCCGATACTTCTGTTCCTGTGATCGCCGAACCGCCAGTTACCGGGTCCTCCCCGGCTCGACAGGCAGCTTCCGACGCTACCGGGGCAGGCTCCGGCGAGCAGTTGCGGCTGATGTGCGTGCACGCCCACCCCGACGACGAGTCCAGCAAGGGCGCTGCCACGATGGCCCGCTACGTCGATGAGGGCGCGCAGGTGCTGGTGGTCAGCTGCACCGGTGGCGAGCGCGGCGACGTGCTCAACCCCGCGCTCAAGGGGCGTCCGGAGATCGAGGACAACATCCGCGAGATCCGCCGGTCGGAGATGGCGCAGGCCCAGCGGATCCTCGGCTTCGAACACCACTGGCTGGGCTACGTCGACTCCGGACTGCCCGAGGGCGACCCGCTGCCGCCGCTGCCCGAGGGCTGCTTCGCGCTGGCGCCGCTGGAGGAGGCGACGCGCAGCCTGGTGGAGGTGATGCGCCGGTTCCGTCCCCATGTGGTGACGACCTACAACGAGAACGGCGGCTACCCGCACCCGGACCACATCCGCTGCCACGAGATCTCGGTGGCCGCCTTCGAGGCGGCCGGTGACCCGGAGGCCTTCGTCGATGCCGGAGAGCCCTGGCAGCCGCTGAAGCTCTACTACGACGTGACGTTCTCCCGGGAGCGGGTCGAGGCCTTCCACAACGCCCTGGTCGAGCGTGGCATCGAGTCGCCGTACGGGGAATGGCTCGCCGACTGGGAGGAGCGCGCGGCCACCATGCGGATGCCGAAGGTGACCACCCGGGTCTACTGCGCCGACCACTTCGACCGCCGGGACGCGGCGCTGCTCGCCCATGCCACCCAGGTCGATCCGCAGGGCTGGTTCTTCAAGGTGCCGCTGGACGTCCAGCGGGAGGTCTTCCCGTGGGAGCAGTTCGAGCTGGCCCGGTCGCTGGTGGACACCGACATCCCCGAGGACGACCTGTTCGCCGGTGTGCGGGAGAAGGCGCGCGCGACGTGAGCACCTCCACCGCGGCGGTGCTGGCAGCGTCGGACACCGGCAAGGGCAGCCCGATCGGGCTGTTCGTGGTGCTGCTGCTGCTGATCGCGACCTACCTGCTGTACCGCTCGATGAGCGGCCACCTGCGCCGGTTGCCGGAGCGCTTTCCCGGATACCAGGCCGGTGTTGACGAGGCTGCTGATCCGGACGGCGCCGCCAGCCCCGACGGAGCAGCCGGGCCTGGCGGCCCGGTAGGGCCGAACGGCGAGCGGGCCGGGTCTGGCGGCCCGGTCAGTCCTCCCGGCCCTGCACCCGGGCCCGGCCGGCCTTGATCTGGCTCCGCTGCTTCTTGACGTCCAGCCGCCGTTGCCTGGCGCCGCGGGACGGCCGGGTGGCTCGGCGCGGCGGCGGCGGGGGCGCCAGCGCCTCGCTCAGGTAGGCCACCAGCCGGGCCCGGGCGGCGAGCCGGTTCTGCAGCTGGGAGCGCTGCTCGGAGGCGGTGATGCTCAGCACGCCGTCCACCAGCCGGGGCGCCAGCTGGGCCAGCGCCCGGGACCGCTGCAGCTCGGTCAGCGCGCTCGAGCGCAGGATGTCGAAGCGCAGCTCGACCCGGCTGTCGGTGGTGTTGACCCCCTGGCCGCCCGGCCCGGAGGAGCGGGAGAACCGTTCGACCAGCTCGCTGCCGGGCACCGTCAACCCGGCCGGCAGCCCGCGACCGGGCGGCACCACCAGGTCGCCCGAGAATCCGGACGTCATCGCCTGTCAGGACCGCCCGTGCAGACAGGTGTCACGGCCGGGCCGGACGGGACTGCGCCTCGCGCATCCAGGCGGTGATCTCGTCCGGCTGGCGGGGCAGGGCGCCGGACAGATTCACCGGCGCGCCGTCGGTGACCAGGATGTCGTCCTCGATCCGGATGCCGATGCCGCGCCACTCCGGCGGCACCGACCGGTCGTTGGGCTGGAAGTACAGGCCCGGCTCCACGGTCAGGACGTACCCGGCGCCCAGCCGGCCGCTGAAGTAGTTCTCCTCCCTGGCCGCGGCGCAGTCGTGCACGTCGATGCCCAGCATGTGGCTCACCCCGTGCAGCGTGTAGCGGCGGTGCAGGCCCGCGCCCGGCGCCTCGACGTCGGTGGCGCACGAGACGTCCGCGGTCACCGGCAAGATCCCCCAGGAGTGCAGGTGATCTGCCAGCACCCACATGGCGGCCCGGTGCGCGGCCAGGAAGTCCGCGCCGGCCTTCACCTCGGCGATGGCGGTCTCCTGCGCTTCGAGCACCGCGCTGTAGAGCTTGCGCTGGGTGTCGGTCCAGGCGCCGTTCACCGGCATGGTGCGGGTGACGTCGGCGGTGAACAGCGAGTCGACCTCGACGCCCATGTCGGCCAGCAGCAACTGCCCGTCCGCCAGGTCGCCGTCGTTGCGCCACCAGTGCAGGGTGGTGGCGTGCTGGCCGGCGCCCACGATCGAGCTGTACCCCACCTCGTTGCCCTCATACCGGGCCCGCCGCCAGAAGGTGCCCTCCAGCCACCGCTCGCCGCGCCGGCCACCCGAGGCGAGCACCGCGGGCAGCTCTGCGGCGACGTCGGCGAAGCCGCGGGCGGTCGCGTCGCAGGCGGCCTGCAGCTGGCTGACCTCCCAGTCGTCCTTGACCATCCGCAGCTCGTCGATCACCTGCGCCAGCTGCCCGGCCTCGGCGTCGGGCAGCAGCGCGTCGACGGCCGGGTCGATCCCGCGCGGCGCCACCGCCGGCCGGCCGCGGTGGGCCTCGAGGTCGCGCCCGAGCTCGGACAGCGGCCGGGTTGTCAGGCCCAGCACCGCCTCGGTGTCGGCGACGGTGGGCACGTTGCCGACCCAGAGCGCGCCGTGGACGCGGTTGGTGAAGTAGCCCGGGGTGCCGGGGCCCTCGTACTCGCGCACGTACAGGGCGGCGGTGTGGCCGGACTCGGGGCCGGCGCCGGACGGGGCCAGCACCAGCACCGCGCCCTCGACCGTCTCGCCGGTCAGCCAGGTGAACGCCGACCAGGCGCGGAAGCCGTAGTCGGTGTCGTTGGAGCGCACCTTGAGCGGGCCGGCCGGTATGACCACCAGCTGTCCGCCGAACGCCGCCGACAGCGCCGCCCGGTTCCGGGCGAAGGTGGCCGCACCGGCTGACGGCGTCCCGGCCCGGCTGGCGGGGTGCGGCATCAGCGGCGCGGGGTCCCAGTCCTCGGCCATCGGCTTGGCCAGCCCGGCCGGCAGCGGGATGTCGTGGGAGGTGGTGCCCTCGGCGGGGGCGGTTTCGGAAGCCGACTCAGCGGCTTCGGAGTGCGGTGACGTCTCGTTCGCAGCGGTCATGGCCGCGATTCTAGGCGCTGTCCAGGCGTCATGGCGCCGATGAGTAGAACGCTTGGCCGTCCTGATTCACCACGACACAGGTTCTGGCGGCGGCGCAGGAGATCACGCTGAAAGGCGAGATATCCAGCGGAGTACTAGCTCCCCACGATGTCCCGTCGAAGGTGAACACTTCGTCGCCATTGACAGTGAACGCGGCGCAGAATGTCGAACTGCTGCAAGACACGTCACGCCACCCCCAGCTGGGCAACTGTCGAGACGACCATGTCGTGCCGTTGTAGATATGCGAACCCTCCGAATCATCGAGCGCCATGCAGAAGGTCGTGCTCGGGCACGAAACCACAGATAGCTCAGCATCGGACACATGCGTGGCGCCAGACCAGGTCGTGCCGTTGAAGACAAAGGCGCTGTTGTAGTCCGTGGCCATGCAGAAGGAGGTCGTCGCGCACGAGACACTGGTCAGGGTATTGCTGTCCTTCACCGAACTGCCGGCGGACCATCCTGTGCCGTTGAAGGTGTACGCGAGGTTGTCATGGGTGACGCCGAGACAGAATGTCGGCGAGACGCAGCTCAGACCGGAGAAATTTCTGCGTGTCAGATCGGCATGCGCCGTCCAATGGGCGCCGTCCCAGGTCCAACTGCTGCTGCCGCCGTTGATCGGCACTGCGAGGCAGAAGCTGTCAGACGTGCAGGAAACCTGCGCCGGGCCGACGTTCCAGTCAGAGTCATGGGTCACTTGCATCGGAGCAGACCAGGCGCTGCCGTTGAAGGTGTAGGTGTTGCTTCCATCCGCAGCCATACAGAAGCTGATGGACGGGCAGGAGACCGACCACAGGATGCCCTGGTAGGGCAGGACCGGCGTCGGTCCTGACCACGCGGCGCCGTTGAACCGGTAATTGTCGCCGTCGCCGGCGAACGCCGTGCAGAAGGTCGGCGAGCCGCAGGATGCCATAACAGCCCCTTCGGCTGCCAAGGCGGAAGGGCCGCTCCAGGAGTTCCCGTCGTAGACGTACGTGCTCGACTGCCCGAACGCCAGACAGAACGTCGTACTGACGCAGATGATCGGATCGAGAGGGACATTCGGACCGCCGGCCTCAACGACCGTCTGTGGATCAGACCAGGTTGTGCCGTTGAACGTGGTCACCTTCCCATTGCCTACGCCGGCCATGCAGAACTGCGCCGAGACGCAGGAGACGGAGTGCAGGTCTGCTCCCGAGGCGATCTGGCCGTAGCCAGTCCAGGTTGCTCCATCGGTGGAATGGGCTGCGAACCCGTTCGGACCGACCGCCACGCAGAAGGTGTTCGTGGGGCAGGACACGGCATCGGGAACGCGGGACGTTTGTTCGAGCCACGACGAGCCGTTGAACACTAGGACGCGCCCATTCCAGATAAGGACACAAAACGTTGCAGAGGCACACGACAGGGCCACCGGCGCGGGGAAGCCGAACTCATCGTACAGTCGAGCGTGGGTCCAATTGCCGGAGCGGAAGGTTGCGACATACCCGCTCATGGACACGGCGACACAGAATGTGGTGGTAGGGCAGTCGATGACATCAGCCCCCTCGCCTATGAGCTGGGGTGCGCTCCAGGCGCTACCGTTCCAGCGCAAGGCGTTGCCGAAACGGTCGACGGCCATGCAGAAGTTGACAGCGGCACACGAGACACTCACCTCACCCGATTGCCTGTGAGCCACCTGGTGCGGTCCCGTCCAGGACAGGGACGCTTCGGAGCGGTAGTAGCCGGCGGGGTCGACGACGACGTGGACGGTGCCGGGGGCGCCGTTGTAGAGGGCGATCTTGCCGTCGGCGCCCACGGGGAGCACGACTTCGTTGGCGATGGCCCGGCCGGCTCCGAAGTTGATGATCGAGGTGCGGGGACGGGTGGTCCCGTTGGCCCAGCCGGTCAGGTAGCCGGGCTTGGTCGCTGCCGTGGTGACTACGTTGACGACCACGGCGGAGACGCCGGCGGTCGGCACTCCGTGGAAGCCGGCGACCTGGACGGCCAGGGTTGCGCCGGCTCGCAGAGGACGCCCCTGGTCCGCGCCGCTATCTAACCGGGTGTCCAGCACCCTGATCGGGCGCACCACACCGAACGCGCCGGGCACTGACGGCGCTCCGGAGCGGTAGTAGCCGGCGAGGTCGGCGACGACCTGGACGGCGCCGGGGCCGCCGTTGTAGAGGGCGATCTTGCCGTCGGCGCCGACGGGGAGCACGACTTCGTTGGCGATGGCCTGCCCGGTCGGGAAGTTGATGATCGAGGTGTCGGGGCGGGTGGCACCGCTCGCCCACCCGGTCAGCCAGCCGGATCTGGTCGCTGACACGGCGACCACGTTGACGACCACGGCTGAGACGCCGGTGGCCGGCACCCCGCCGACACCGGTGACCTTGACGGTCAGGGTCGCGCCGGAGGCCACCGGCGTCTTGGCCGCGCCGATCCCGTACCGGGTGTCGAGCACTCGGCTGGAGCGCAGCACGCCGAACGCACCGGCCGTCGACGGCGTTCCGGAGCGGTAGTAGCCGGCGAGGTCGGCGACGAGGTGGACGGTGCCGGGGGCGCCGTTGTAGAGGGCGATCTTGCCGTCGGCGCCGACCGGGATCACGACCTCGTTGGCGATGGGCTGGGCGACTGCGAAGTTGAGAATGGAGGTGCGGGGGCGGGTGGTGCCGCTGGCCCAGCCGGTCAGATAGCCGGGCTTGGTCGCTGCCGTGGCGACCACGTTGACCACCACGGCTGAGACCCCGGTGGCCGGCACCCCGCCGACACCGGTGACCTTGACGGCCCGGGTCGCGCCGGAGGCCACGGGCGCCTTGGCCGCGCCGATCCCGGACCGGGTGTCCAGCACCCGGGTCGAGGCCAGCACACCGAACGCGCCGGCCACTGACGGCGCGGCGTTCAGCGCTGTGAGAGCCGGTGATCCGCTGGCAACCGGTGATCCGGGGGCAAGCAGTGCTGGCGACCCGGCGCGACTGGCTGCCTGTGCTTGCGGGGCGGTGATTCCCGTGACGCTGACCAGCAGCGTGACAGCTGCCCAGGAAAGACGTATTCGAGCAGCCATCAGTGCCCCCATTATTAGATTGTCAATATGTATCCTCACAGAAAATTCATACAAGGGCAAGAAGGGCCGCCATAGTGGGTCAGAGTGCGGAGCCGCGCACCGCCCGCGATGTGCGACTAGCGTGTGGTCATGCCGACCGAACTGAACCCCACCACCATCCGGACCGCGCCCAAGGTGCTGCTGCACGACCACCTCGACGGCGGGGTGCGACCGCAGACGATCATCGATCTCGCGTCGGCGATCGGGTACCAGAAGCTGCCCAGCACCGATGCCGACAAGCTCGGCCAGTGGTTCATCGAGTCGGCGAACTCCGGTTCGCTGGTGCGCTACCTGGAGACCTTCGACCACACCGTCGCGGTGATGCAGACCCGGGAGGGCCTGCACCGGATCGCCAGCGAGTGCGCCCAGGACCTGGCCGAGGACGGCGTGGTGTACGCCGAGATCAGGTGGGCGCCGGAACAGCACGTCACCGAGGGCCTGAGCCTGGACGAGGTGGTGGACGCGACCCTGGAGGGGTTCGCGCACGGCGCCCAGGCGGCCTCGGAGAAGGGCCAGTCCATCAGGATCGGCTCGCTGGTCACCGCGATGCGCCACGCCGCCCGGTCCCGCGAGATCGCCGAGCTGGCGGTGGCCTACCGCGACCGGGGCGTGGTGGGCTTCGACATCGCCGGGGCTGAGGCCGGATTCCCGCCCACCCGGCACCTGGACGCCTTCGAGTACCTGCGGCGGGAGAACTTCCACTTCACCATCCATGCCGGCGAGGCGTTCGGGCTGCCGTCGATCTGGGAGGCCATCCAGTGGTGCGGCGCGGACCGGCTCGGACACGGCGTCCGGATCATCGACGACATCTCCGCGACCGGCCCGAGCCTGGAGCAGCAGGTCGCCTCGGCCGAGATGGGCCGGCTGGCGCAGTACGTCCGGGACAAGCGGATCCCGCTGGAGATGTGCCCGTCGTCCAACATCCAGACCGGCGCGGCGGCCTCGATCGCCGAGCACCCCATCGGCCTGCTGCGGCGGCTGCACTTCCGGGTGACGGTCAACACCGACAACCGGTTGATGAGCGGGACGTCGATGACCCGGGAGATGGCGCTGCTGGTCGAGGCCTTCGGCTACACCTGGTCGGACCTGCAGTGGCTGACCATCAACGCCATGAAGAGCGCCTTCATCCCGTTCGACGACCGGCTGGCGATCATCAACGGCCAGATCAAGCCTGGCTACAACGCGCTCAACCTCTGAGCCGGGTCGCGGGGATGCTCGGCCGAATGTGTTCGGTTCGATTTCTTTAGGGCACGCGCGACAACTTCACATTTGTTCGGTATATTTAATTAACCCAGTGCCGAACACTTTGGAGTTCTCGTGCCGCGTGGCCGTCCTTCCCGTCAGTCGGTCTATGCCCGGCTCGAAGAGGCTGTCGCGGACCTGAGCCGTCGATTCGGCGGTCTGCCATCACCGGTAGAGGCGGAGAACATCTGGGCGGAGATTTGGCACCAGGAGGCGCATCACTCCACCGCCATCGAGGGCAACACGCTCGTGCTCAGCGAAGTGCGCAAGCTACTCGACGAGGGCCGCGCAGTAGGCGACAAGGAGCTGCGTGAGTACATGGAGGTCATCGGATACGCCGATGCCGCCCAGTGGGTGTACGGGCAAGGGGTCGAACCGGGTGACTGGACGACCGGACAGTTGCTGTCGCTGCAGGAGGTCAGGTCCGTGCATTACCGGGTCATGACCCCGGTGTGGAACGTGGCCCCGCACCCGCACGCCTATCCGTCCGAGAGCCCGGGCAACTGGCGTGAGCACGAGATCGAACCGTTCCCGGAGGGGATGAAGCCGCCATCCTTCACCGAGATCGACGCGCTCATGCGCGACTGGGTCGATTCCGTCGACCACCTCCGCAGCCCACAGGAGGAGCCTTTCGCTGAGCGGCTCGCGCATGCGCACAACGCCTTCGAACGCATTCACCCGTTCTTGGACGGCAACGGTCGCACCGGTCGCTTGCTGCTCAACCTTATCCTCGCTCGGTTGGGCTATCCGCCCGCGATCATTTTCAAGAATGAACGCACCAAATATCTCGCCGCGATGCGCAAAGCTGACAACGGAGACTGCGGCCCGCTCGGAGAACATATCGCCCGCGCCGTGACGAGCAACCTGTATCGCTTCGTCGTGCCCGCCGTCGCCGGACCCACCCGGCTGGTGCCATTGGCCAGCCTGGCAGACGAGAAGACAGGACTCAGCGCGGCCGCGCTGCGCGTCGCGGCGCATCGTGGCCGGCTACGCGCGCAGAAGCAGCCTGATGGCACTTGGATGTCTTCCCGCAAGTGGGTGGCCGAGTACCAGGCCAACCGCTACCGGCGATAACACCGGTTCGGGCGTGAGGGGATGAGCCCGCGCTGGAGGTCGCAAGATGTTCGGCGATACCCCGATGCAGAACTCAGCGCTCGGGCTCAGTCCAGCGGGTAGGCCAGCCGGGGCAGCGCCGCCTGCAGCTCGGCGGCGAAGGCCAGCAGTTGCTCGTCGCTGCCCCGCCTGCCGAGCACGCTGACACCGATCGGCAGGCCAGCCGCCATCCCGGCCGGCAGGCTGACCGACGGCGAGCCGGTCACCGCGCACAGCGACGAGGTCAGCAGGCCGTGCTCCGGCGCGTCCCCGTAGCTGATCGGCCAGGCGGGGGAGTTGGTCGGGGCCAGCGCGAACTCGCAGTCGCCCAGCACGTCGGCCAGCGCACCGGCGCAGGCCTCGTCGGCGGTCCGCCGGTGCTGCTGGTACTCCTCGGACTCGGTGCCGCCCTGCAGCTCTGAGCACAGTCCGAAGATCTCGTCGGAGAACCGGGACAGCTCCACCTCGTCGGCCCGGTTGAAGGCCAGCAGCCCCGCCCAGTCGTGCGGATGCGGGCCGGGCCGGGCGCGCAGGTAGGCCGGCAACTCCACCGAGAACTCGGCCAGCAGCGCCTGGAACTCGGCGTCCTCGAACGGGCTGGACACCGGGGCCCGGGCGTCGCTGAGCACGCAACCGGCGTCGCCGAGCAGGCCTGCCACCGTCTCGAAGACGGCCGTGACCTCCTCGGTCATGTCCTCCGGCCGCCAGAGCGCGAGCCGCCGACCGGCCAGCCCGGATGGCTCGGCTGCCGGAGGGCTGCCCGCCAGTACTGAGAAAAGCAGCGCGGCGTCGGACACCGTGCGAGCCATCGGGCCGGCGATGTCCTGCCGGGAGCTGATGGGGACGATGCCCGCTCCGGGCACCCGGCCGAGCGTCGGCTTGAACCCGACCACGCCGCACACCCCGGCCGGCGAGACGATCGAGCCGTCGGTCTCCGTCCCCACTGTCAGCGGCGCCAGGCCGGCCGCGATAGCCGCCGCCGAGCCCGAGGACGAGCCCGAGGTGTTGCGGTCGGGGTCGAACGGGTTGCGGGTCTGGCCGCCGACCGCGCTCCAGCCGCTGGTCGAGGCGGTGGAGCGGAAGTTGGCCCACTCGGACAGGTTCGTCGAGCCGAGCAGCACCAGCCCGGCGCGGCGCAACCGGTCCACCAGCGGGGCGTCGGCGGTGGGCGGGGAGTCCAGCAACGCCCGCGACCCCGCCGTGGCGGGCAGCCCGACGGCTTCGATGTTGTCCTTGACCAGGATCGGCACCCCGTCCAGCGGTCCGGCCAGCGCGCCGTCGCGGCGCCGGGCGTCGCTGGCCGCGGCGGCTGCCCGGGCGCCGTCGGCGTCCAGGGCGAGCACCGCGTTCAGCCGCGGGTTCAGCCGGTCGATCCGGTCCAGGTAGAAGTCGGTGAGCTCCAGCGCCGACAGCGCGCCCTCGGTGAGCAGTCGCTGCGCTTCGGCGGCGGTGTGCTCAGCGGGTCTCGTCATCGGCGTCGACATCCAGAGCGGCGTCTTCCTCGACGGCGGTCACCGGGGTGACGCTGGAGCCCTCCCAGCGCAGCCAGGTCTCGATCCGGACCAGCGCCCGCTCCCACGTCTTGGCGATCACGTCCCCCAGCTGGGTCCACTCCGGGGCGCCGTCCTTGCCGGAGTAGCCGGTCTCGCCCTCGACCAGCAGCGCGTACTCGCGGGTGCCGGTCAGCAGCGCGCGCAGCTTGCCGTCCTCGCAGCAGTCGGCGATCCGGGCCGCGACATCGATGGTGTCGGCCAGCTCCGACACCGTCTCGGCGTCCGGCTCGCCGGCGGCCAGCTCGTAGACCCGGTCGAAGTCGTAGTGGGCCTCCGGCGCCGGCGAGAGCGCTCGCTTGCCCCTGGTCACGAACGCCTTCCAGGCCGGGTGGTCGGCCAGGTCGTGGTCGGGGTGATCGCCGAGCCAGGTGTTCAGCTCGTCCGGGGTGCCCAGCAGCACGATCTTGGACCCGTCACCGAGGAAGCCCTGCCACTCCTCGCCGTCGGCGTCCTCCCAGGGCGGGGCGAACAGGGTGAGGCCGGTCCGCCCGTTGGCGGCCAGCGAGACGGCGACGATCGGATCGGCGAAGGACGGCATGATAGGCAACTTAGCCGGTTGGGCGTCCTTCCCCGAACCCCGGGGCAAGCAGCGGTGGGCTCAGACCCCCAGCGGATGCCAGACGGTCTTGGTTTCGACGAAGGCAGCCAGCCGGGACATGCCGGGGTCGGCCGCGAGATCCAGCGCTGCCGGGGCCAGCACCCGCTTGACGTTGCCGGCCGCTGCCTGAGCCAGCGGCACCCGGTCGGCCGGCGCGATACCGGTCAGGTCGAGGCAGTTGACGTCGCGGTGGCTGGCCAGCCACGGGGCCAGCTCGTCGGGAAACCCGGTCAGCAGGTTCAGCACCCCGGCCGGCAGGTCGGAGGTGGCCAGCGCCTCGGTGAGCGAGACCGCCGGCAGCGGCCGGTCCGCCGAGGCCAGCACCACCACGGTGTTGCCGGTGGTCAGCGCCGGCGCGACCACCGAGACGAACCCGAGCAGCGAGGACTCCTGCGGGGCGATGATGGCCACCACGCCGGACGGCTCGGGCAGCGAGAAGTTGAAGTACGGCCCGGCGACCGGGTTCGCCCCGCCGACCACCTGGGCGTACTTGTCGCTCCAGCCGGCGTACCAGACCCAGCGGTCGATCGCGGCGTCCACCTGTGCCGCGGCTGCGTCAGCCCCGCCCCCTTCGGCAGCGACGACCTCGGCGACGAACTGCTCGCGACGCCCTTCCAGCATCTCGGCGATCCGGTAGAGCACCTGGCCGCGGTTGT
>NZ_DASVSG010000103.1:0-33369 GCF_036388195.1 Jatrophihabitans sp.
GTCCAGCAACCGGGGCGAGGTCATCGCGCCTCCGCGACCACTCGATAGAGCCTCGCGTCGTGCACACACCCTCGCCATTGCGCAACGTTCACTGCCGCGGGCCACCGGGCCCGTCCGTCGATCCTCGTCAGCAGGCCGGCCAAAAGTCAATGGTTTACATGCGAACCTTTACCTGGCGACTACCGCGCCAGAGTGACGAAGGACCCCCCGCGTACCCGCCAGAGCCTGCTTATCCTTGCTGCCTTCCGGCCCTGGGGAGGTTCACAGGATGAGCGCCACGCGAGGGGTCTGGCGCAAGTGTAGTGGGCCAGGCGCCTCGATTGGCCCACCGGCCCTGACCGCTATAGCTTTGCGGAGCCGCGGCGACGGCTTCGGGGCAATCGGCGAGAGATCTGCACGGCAGGCACGGCCTGCCGCATGACTACCCCACCACGACAGCGCATGGAGCGTGCCCCGGATGGTGCTCGATCGGCGTGCGGCGCCAGCAGGCGTGCTGCTCCTCGTCACGCTCGCCGGCTGCGGCTCCCACGGCAGCGCCGCCCAGCAGGCCACCTCGCCGGCAGCGACGGCCTCCTCGACGGCGCCGCCGGCAACGACGGCCGGGACGACTGCCAGCACGCCCGCGACCACCCGGCCGCCGAGCACCCGCCCACGCAGCAGCGCACCGGCCGCCAGCAGCGTCGTGGTGGCTCCGTCGTCGAAGTCGATCACCATCCCGGCCCACCTGTGCAGCGGCACCGATGCCGCGCAGAACGCGGCGGACGCCTACATGGGCGCGCTGAGCGCCGGCAACGCGCCCGAGGCCATCGCCTGCGTGCTGCCCGGCACGGTGCCCGAGGCGCTGACCCGCAGCCTGCTCGCGACAGCCGGCAGCACCGCGGTCTACCTGCCCCGCGACGGCGTCAACGGGCCCGCGGTCTTCGGGTACCAGGGCAACGGAAAGAGCATCGACGTCACCGTGGACAAGCAGCCGGACGGCCAGTTCCGGGTCACGAAGGTGGTCGTCCGGGGCGGCTGATCAGCCACTCGTCACGGCGCGTCACCGGCGCTGCGGTTGCATGAGCGGCGCTCGCGTGTTGTGCTTGTTCAGTTCGCCCGGTTGGAGGCCCCTGCAGGGAGCGGTGTTGATTTCACTGGTAAGCGCAGCCGCCCTGCTACTCGGCGCGGCCGGAGTGGCCAAGCTCCGGCAACCCGCACCAGTCCGATCACCCCTTGCCGCTGCGGGCATTCCGGGCGCCCAGCGGCTCGGCGCGAAGGCCGCCACCCGGCTCTCCGGCGCCGTGGAACTCGCTCTTGCGACGGTGGCGCTGCTGGTCGGGGGCCGGGTCGCAGCCGCTGTGATCGCGCTCGCCTATCTCGTCCTCGCCGGGTTGTCGGCCCGCATGATGAGCATCGAGTCCGGGCAGGACTGCGGCTGCTTCACCAAACCCGCCCCGGTCAGCCACTGGCACACCGCGATCAACCTCAGTTGCATGCTGGCGGGCCTGGGAACCCTGCTCGCGCCGGCGGACCCGCTGATCAGCCGGTTCGGCGATGCCCCGGCGACCACGTCGGCGCTGCTGCTGTCCGCCGCGCTGCTGGCCTATCTCGGCTACCTCATGATGACCGCGCTGCCCGAGCTGATCGCGGCCACGGCAGAACTGGAGGCGTCCCGGTGACCGCGCTGGTGATAGCCGAGACGGTGATCCTCGCCGTGTTGTGCGTGCTGGTCGCCGGGTTGCTGCGCGGATATGCCACCGTGCTGCGCCGGCTGCACCAGCTCGACGGGGGCGCCGCTGCCTCGGCCGCGCCGCCGCCGTTCCGCACCGTGTCGGGCGTACCCGAGCCGGCCGGTGGCCAGCGGATCGAGGGCCGCGACGAGTGGGCCGAGTCGCACGACATCAGCGGGACCTCGCTGCGCGGTGAGATCGTCTCGGTACGCACCGTCGGCGTCGAGCACGACACCATCGTGGCGTTCCTGTCCTCCACCTGCGAGGGATGCGCCGGCTTCTGGCACGAGCTCGGCGAGCCCGGGTCCTGGACCACGCCGCAGGGCAGCCGGCTGCTGGTGGTCACCAAGGGCCCGGAGGAGGAGAGCCCGTCGGTGCTGTCCCTGCTGTGCCCCGACGGCGTGGACCTGGTGATGTCCAGCCAGGCCTGGGCCGACTTCGAGGTGCCGGGCTCACCCTATGTGGTGGTCGCCGATGGCCGCACCGGACGGGTCAAGGGCGAGGGCTCGGGAATGTCGTTCAGCCAGGTCAGCGGCCTGATCAGGCAGTCCGTCGAGGATGACCGGCATCCGGCGCTGGCGCACAAGCCCGATGCGGACCGCAGGCGCGAGCGCGACGTCGACCGGATCCTGCTGAGCGCCGGCATCGGCCCGCAGGATCCGAGCCTGTACGTCACGGCTGAGCAGGACGAGCGCTCGTGAAGCCGGCTGCCGAGCACCGGCTCGCCGGACACGGCCTCGCAGTCGCCCTCCCGGCCCGCTGGGAGGGCCGGTTGTACCGGCGGACGGTGGGCCAGCCCGGGGCCACGCTGCATGCCCAGGCCACCGGCACCGGCACCGGCTGGCCGGGCGAGCTGAGCCATCCCGTCCTGCACCTGGCGAACTTCGCGCTGCCCGCCTCACGTGGCGACTACGGCACCGGCGCGGTGGAGCTGATGGGCCCGGACAACCTGTTCGTCGCCCTGCTGGAGTTCGGCCCCGACTGCCTGGGCACGGCGCTGTACTCCCCACGTGGCCTGCCGCGAGTGACGCCGGGCCAGTTCAACCCGAACGGCATGCAGCGCCGGATCGCCGGCCAGGCCGGCCTCCAGCACTTCTTCACGCAGGGAAACCGGCCGTTCTGCCTGTACGTGGTGATCGGCTCGCACCGGCAGGCGGTCGCACTGGCCAAGCAGGCGAACGAGGTTCTGGAACGGATCGAGGTGGAGCATGCCGGCTAGCCTGGCTGAGCGGATCGTCAACCGGGTCGCCGAGCGCACCGAAGGGGTGCGGGCCAGCCGCCGGGGCTTCCTGGGCGGCGCTGCCCTGGTCGGCGCCGCGCTGGCGGTCAACCCGTGGAGCTACCTGACCCGGCCGGCCAGCGCGTACGACACGGTGTGCGGCTCGCACAACACCTGCGGCGCCGGCTACTCCGTCTTCTGCTGCACCATCAACGGCGGCAAGAACAGCTGCCCACCCGATTCCTTCATCGGCGGCTGGTGGAAGGCCGACAACTCCTCGTTCTGCGGCGGCCGCGCCCGCTACTACATCGACTGCAACGCCTACCGCGACGGCCGGTACGCCTGCCGCTGCAACCAGACGACCTGCGACCAGCGGTTGGTGGCCTGCAACCAGTTCCGCTACGGCCAGTGCAACACCCAGATCCCGTGGTCCTCGACCGGGCCGGTGCTGTGCCGGATGGTCTCGTGCACGCCGCCGTGGGTGCAGTTCGGTGGCACCTGCTCCAGCTCCAGCCGCACCGACAACAACACCAGCAGCCACTCCGCGCCGTGCCTGGTCGCCAAGGCACCGGTCGGCTACGTCGACCTGATCGCCAGCACCGGCAACACCGTGCGGATCAAGGGCTGGACGTATGACCCGAACGCGCCGGCGACCTCGCTCTACGTCCATATCTACCAGGACGGCAAGTTCCTGCGGTCATACCTGGCCAACAAGCCCCGCCCGGATGTGAACACCGCCCGGAAGGTCACGGGCCAGCACGGGTTCGACATCAGCTTCACCGCCACCAACGGCTATCACTCCTACAGCGTGTGGGCGATCAACATCGGCCCGGCCGGCAGCAACCCGCGCCTCGGCGGCAAGGGCATCACGGTCAATCCCGGGGTGGCGCCGTACGGCTACCTGGACTCGGCCGTCGCGGTGGGCAACAGCGTGGTGCTGAGCGGGTGGGCCTTCGACAAGGACGTGCCGACCACCTCGATCGGCATCGCGGTGTACCAGGACGGCAAGCGCCTTCCCGACACCAAGACGACCGTGAACCGCCCGGACGTCAATGCCGCCTACAAGATCACCGGCATCCACGGTTTCAAGATCACCATCCCCACCACGCCCGGCAGCCACGTCTACCGGGTCTGGGCCCTGAATGCCGGCGGCGGCACCAGCAACGCCTTCCTCGCCCAGCGCACCGTGGTGGTGCCCGCCAAGACGGCCGCCGTCGCCCCGGCCGTCGCCGTAACACCGGCCGTCGCTGGAACACCGGCCGTCGCTGGAACACCGGCCCGGTCGTCCGGCCAGCTGGACTCGGTCACCGCGGCGGGTGGCAGCGTTCGGCTGGTCGGCTGGGTTGCCGACACCGAGGGCGCCGACACGGTGGCTGCCGTGGCGGTGTACGAGGACGAGCACGCCCTGCACTGGCACCCGGCACGCTCGGACCGGGCTGCCTACGACCCGGCCACCGGCCGGCGGGCCTTCGACTTCACGATTCCGGCCGGGCCGGGGGTGCACACCTACACCGCGTACGCCCTCGGCGACAGCGACGGCGCGCGGGACGACGATGGCGAGATCCTCCCGATCGGCCGGCAGACCGTCCGGGTGGACCAGTCTGGCCCGCTGGGCAGGGTGGAGTCGGTACGGCGGATGGGCGACACCGTCCGGATCACCGGCTGGGCGTACGACCCGGACCGGCCGGCCGGCAAACTGGGCGTGACGGTCTTCCGGGACGGCGTCGCGCTGTCGCGGCACGAGACGGGAGCCGATCATCCGGAGCTCCCCGATGCCGCCAGGTCAGCCGGAGCCGGCTTCGACATCACCGTCACCGACCTGCCCGGGACCCACACCTACACCGTGTACGCGGGCCACGCCGGCTCTGCCACCGCACCGGTCATGCTCGGCGGCCGGACGGTGTCCGAGGACGAGGACAGTCCCATGGCGGTGCAGGTATGACCGGCGCGCTGGCAGCGGGCGCGCTGCTGATCGCGGCGGTGGCCGGCGCGCGTGGCACCTGGTCGCCGTGCGGGTTGTCGATGATCTCCGCGATCAACCCGCTGTCCGAGCGTTCCCGGGGCAACCGGTACTGGCTGACCGCCGTCTGGTTCGTGCTCGGCTCGGTGCTCGGCGGGGTGGCGCTCGGCGCGGCCGGCGGCGTGCTGGCCGTCCTGCTGCGGCCGCTGGCCGCCCACCGAGGCGTCGCGCTCTGGATCGCCGTGCTGGCGTGCCTGGTCACGCTCGCCGCGGACCGGCGGCTGGGCGGCTTCCAGCTGCCGCTGCATCCCCGCCAGGTCAACGAGCTGTGGCTCACCCGCTACCGCCGCTGGCTGTACGCCGCCGGCTTCGGCGTGCAGATCGGCGTCGGCTTCGCCACCTCCATCATGACCGCGGCCACCTACCTGGTGGTGGCGCTGGCCGCGCTGACCGGCTCCCCGGCGCTGGCGCTGGCCACCGGAACGGTGTTCGGCCTGGTGCGCGGGCTTGCGGTGCTGCTCAGCGCCCGGTGCCGGACCAGCGTGGCGCTGCAGCAGCTGCACCTGCGGCTCAGCACGCTGGAACCGGTCTCGCTGCGCGCCGTCATGGTTGTCGAGGCGCTGCTGGCCGGGGGCCTGGGCTACGCGGCCGCAGGCGCCCTCCCGGGCCTCGGCGCGTTGCTGCTGGCCGGGCTGATCCTGCTGGCCGGCGAGCCACGGCTCGCCGCTCGCGGCAGGTTGGCCAGCGGGGCCGGACCCAGGGCAGCCCGCGGATAGCTCCTCAGCACAGGTCAGCGCGACAGCAGGGCAGGGACCGTCGGACAGCAGCGCCCGGCGGCACACGAGAGATGACGGCAGATGCGTGCAAAGGCAGTGCTGGCGGGCGCCAGCGGACTAGCTCTGGTGATCGGCTTGCTCACCGCGGTGACGACAGCCGCGCCGGCCGCGGCCTCGGTGAGCAGCCAGGCCACTAATGCCGTCAACTATGCCCGGCAGCACGGCTACCGGTCCTCGGTGGCGGTGATCGACACCCAGACCGGGACGTTCAGCGGAGCGGGTGACTACAACAGCTACTACGCCTCCGAGTCGGTGATGAAGGTGTTCATCGCCACCCGGCTGCTGATGACCGGGCAGATGAGCGGCTGGAACGAGACCGCCGCGTACAAGATGATCACCCAGTCCGACGACGCCGCCGCCAGCGCCCTCTACGGCCGGGTCGGCGGCGACGGGTTGATCACCTGGATCAAGCAGGCGTTCGACATCCCGAACCTGGGCGCGCCTCCGCTGCGGTCGGGCTGGTGGGGCAGCACCCGGATCACCGCGGCCGGCATGGCCACGTTCTACCACAAGGTCCGGCACCGCCCGGCTGTCTGGAACTGGCTGGGCAACGCCATGCACCATGCCACCCGGTACGGCTCCGACGGCGTGTACCAGTTCTTCGGCATCCCCAGCGCCACCACCGGATCGGCCGTCAAGCAGGGCTGGGGCAACGACAACGCCGCCGGGCAGCCGGCCTACAACTCCACCGGCTTCGTCAACGGAGACCGGTACGCGGTGGTGATCCTCACCCAGGGCGGCAGCTACGGCGCGATCCCCGGGGTGCTGACCGCCCAGGCCAAGCTGCTGATGCCGGGCGGCAGGATCGCCAATGACGACCCACTGGGCCGGGTCGACGTCTGGCGGCTGTACGGGCGCTACCTGAAGATCAGTGGCTGGGCCTTCGACCCGAACGCCACCAGCAGCGGCGTACGGATCTGGTTCCACGTCAACGGCAAGCCGGTCAGCTACGTCCAGACCACGGTGTACCGCCCGGGCGTCAACGCCCACTACCACATCACCGGAAACCACGGCTTCGCCACGACATTGAAGCTCAACAACGGCGCCAACACCGTCTGCGCGTATGCGATGAACCTTGGGGCCGGCCACTACACCCAGATCGGCTGCAAGAGCATGTCGCTGCCGGGCACCCCGGTGGGCTACGTCGACTCGGTCGTCCAGAAGGGCAGCGTCGTCACCCTCACCGGCTGGTCGTTCGACTACGACGCTCCGGCTGCCCCGCTGACCGTGGTGGCCCGCGTGAATGGGGCGCTGGCAGGCACGGTCGGCTCCACCATCCTGCGGCGGGACATCAACACCCTCTTCCACGGCACCGGCCTGCACGGCTTCAAGGTCACCGTCCGGGTGCCGGCCGGCGCCAGCACGGTCTGTGTCTACGCCCTCAACAAGGGTCCGGGCTCCACCGGCCGGCCGGGCTGCCGGGCGATCCAGCTGAGGACGTCGCCGTTCGGACGGATCGATTCGGTCACCGTGCAGGGTAGCCGCGCGGTGGTCACCGGCTGGGCCTTCGACTTCAGCAGCGCCGCCCAGGCGATCGGCGTGACCGTCAACCGCAACGGCAGGCAGGTGGCCTCCAGCCGGACCGCGCTGCTGCGCGCCGACGTCAACCGCGCCTGGTCGGTCACCGGCACGCACGGGTTCAGCTACACCGTCCCGCTGGTTGCGGGGACGAACCAGCTGTGCGCGTACGGGGTGAACATCGGCGCCGGCGCCAACGCGCCGCTGGGCTGCCGGACGGTGACGCCCACCGGCTGACCGGCTGAGCCGCAATCGGCTCAGCGGCGAGGTGCTTACGGCGCCAGCTGTTCCCGGTGCTCGGGCTCCAGACCGTCGCCGACATCGCCGACGTGCCTGCCGTCCTCGCGCCGCCAGGTGCGGAAGGCGCTGATCATGCCGATCAGCCAGACGGTCCCGATCAGGTAGGCCCCGATCACGTCGGACAGGTAGTGCACCCCGAGCGAGATCCGGGAGAAGCCGATCAGCAGCGCCAGCGCCGCTGCCACGGTGACGGCCACCGGTCGCCAGCGTCGCGGGATGATCGGCAGGAAGACCGCCAGCAGCACGCCGTAGCCCACGATCGCGGCCTGCGCATGCCCGCTGGGAAAGGACTTGCCGGCCGCCACCGCGACCGGGTCACTCAGATGCGGGCGGGTTCGGTTGACCGCCAGCTTGATGGCGTTGTTGAGCAGGGAGCTGCCCACCACGGCGGCCCCGACGAAGATCGCGAGCCGCCGCAGCCCGCGCCGCAGCAGCCAGCCGACGACCAGCGCCATCACCAGGAACCAGACCACCGTCTTGCCGGAGTTGCTGAGCCACCGCATCACCGAGGTGAACCCGGGATGGGCGAGGGCGTAGCTGTGCAGGTCGTTGGCCGTGGCCCGGTCCAGCCGCAGCAGCGTCTGCGACGACGAGGTGACCAGCAGCAACACCGCCAGGAACAGCGCTGCCGCGACGAAGGCGATCCCGAAGACCAGCACCGCCCGGCCGGCGAACCGGCGGCGGCCGGCGTTCTCCTGCGCGTCGGTCGGCGCGGTCTCGTCGGTCGGCTGGGTCTCGTGGGTCGGCGCGGTCTCGTCCGTCGGCTGGGTCTCGTCAGCCGGCGCAGTCCCGGCGGCCTGGTCCGGCTGGTCGGTCGGCTCCCGGCTAGCTGGTGAGCCCGGTTCCGGAGCTGTCACGACCGCCCGCATCGCACGGTCAGCGCTCCCGGGAGCACTTCGACCTGCAGTTCGGTGGCCTCCCCACGGAAGTCACCGTCGAACTCCACCGGCACCGCGACGGCGGAGGAGATCCGAACCTTCTTGCCCCGCGAGATCTCAGCCTGGGGCCCGGAGTCAGGACGGCGGCGCAGGATCCGCCAGGCCAGCGCCGGCCAGTCCTTGGCCCGGCGCGGAGTGAGCACCAGGACATCGAGCTCGCCGTCGTCGGGGCTGGCGTCGGGCATCAGCGTGATGCCTGCCTCGAGCTGGCCGACATTGCCGACCAGGACGCCGATCGCCGCCGTGCGCACCGGCTCGCCGTCGTCGAGGGTGATGGTGAACTGCGCATGCGGGCTGCGCCGCAGCGCCCGGGCCAGGCCTCCTATGTAGGCCAACCAGCCGAGCCGCTCCTTGAGGTCGTCGTCGGTGTCGCGGATCAGCGCGGCATCGAAGCCCAGCCCGGCCATCACGACGAACCGCTGCTCGGCTGCCTCCAGGACGTCGATCACCCGCTCCTCGGCGCCGAAGGCGACCTCGAGCGCGTCCGACAGCTCCAACGGAATGCCGAGGTTGCGGGCCAGCAGATTGCCGGTGCCCACCGGGACCACCGCCATCGCCACCTCGATGCCGACCAGCGCGCCGGCGCAGGCCGCCACGGTGCCGTCCCCACCGCAGACCAGCACCAGCCGCGCGCCGGCCGCGATGGCCTGCGCCGTCTGGCCGGCGCCGGTGTCGTCCACGGTGGTCTCGTACCAGGTCGGTTGCTCGTCCCCGCAGTGCTCGGTGATGGCCGCCTTCAGCGCGGCCAGGTCCTCGATCTTGCTGGGATTGAGCACCCCGGCGACGCTGCTCATGTCGGAGCCCGCCTGCCCAGCAGCACCGTGCTGGTGACCGCCAGCCAGCAGCAGCCCAACAGCGCCCCCGCGATCACGTCGGTGGGGTAGTGCATCCCGCGGTACAGCCGCGACATCGCCACCACCACCGGTACCAGCACCGCGGCCGCGGTGGCCAGCGTCCGCAGCCAGACCGCGGCCCCGGCCCGCCAGGCGAGCACCGCCAGCCCGCCGTACAGCGCCACCGACGCCGCGGTATGCCCGGACGGGAAGCTCGAGGTCGGCGGGGCGGAGTCCAGGTGCCGCACCGGCGGGCGGTCCCGGTCGACCAGCAGGGTGGTGCTGACGAAGATGGTCACCTCGCCGATCAGCGAGACCGCCAGGAACAGCGGCTCCCGCCATCGCTTGAAGGCCCGCCGCAGCAGCACGAAGGCCACCAGCCCGACCGCGATCACGCTGATCGTCTCGGCGAGGAAGGTGGCCAGGTGGGTGATCTCGGTCCAGGGCTCGCGCCGGTTGGCCGCCAGGCTGCGGTCCACCGAGGCGTCCCAGCGCACCAGGCCGCTGTCGCGCCACTGGTGGCCGAGCAGGTGCCCGACGGCGACCAGCGCCAGCCAGATCAGCACCGCCCCGGCCAGCAACCAGAGCGCCGCAGCCTGCCAGCTGCCATGGCCGCGACGGTCGGACTGCCGCTGCCGGTCCGGTTGCTGGTCCAGCCGGCTCATTCCGTGCGCCGCCAGGCGGCCTCGGCGTAGGCGTACAGGCCGAAGGCGAGCAGGCCGATCGCGCAGACGGCGACCAGCAGCCGGCCGGTGTCGGACTCGGCGACGGTGCGGCGCAGCGCCCCGTCCAGGCCGCGGGCCTTCTTCGGGTCGTAGTCCAGGGCAGCCCGGATCAGGAAGAAGCCGACCAGGCTGAACACCACGCCGCGGGCCGTGATGCCGAAGGTGCCGAGGAACCAGACGATTCGCCGGCTGCCGGCCGGCATGTCCGACATCGCGAAGTGCTTCTTGAACTTGCGGGCGACGCCCTCGTAGATGAGCCCCAGGCCGACGCCGATCACCACGAGGCCGGCGATGCCGACCAGCCATCGGCCGGCCGGGTACTGCATCACCTTGGTCGTCAGCAGTTGCTGCTGGCTGGCCTGGCTCTTGCTGCGGGCGTTCGCCAGCAGGTTGAAGGCGCTAAAGGCCAAACCCGCGTAGATCAGGCCACGGATCAGCGACTGCAGCCGGGGGACTACGTCCCGGGACTTCTCCCCCTTGCCGACCACCCCGAAGGCCACCTCGGAGAAGCGCCAGAGCGCATAGCCGACGAAGCCGATCGCGATCACCCAGAGCAGCACGAAGCCACCGTCGTGCCGGACGACCTCCTGCATCGCCCCTCGCTGATCCGCCTCTGGGGCACGCTCACCCAGCACCAGCAGCATGGTGAAGAAGCCGAGCAACAGGTAGATCGTCCCCCGGGCCGCGAAGCCCAGCTTGGCCAGACCCTTGAACCCGTCGCTGCGGGCAACTTTTCGCGCGCTCGTGCCTGCTGTCATTCCGCCCCCAGGAGTTCGGCGAAGAGTACTACGGTTCACTCCACCAGAGCCCGCCGTTCTTTGCCTGGAGCTTCATCCCACGACATCACCGCAGAAAAGTCCGCTATCGGACGTACCGGCAAGCTCCGGGAACGCAGCGCTCAGCGCGCAGGCCGCCGAGCGGGCCGGCCGGAGCCGGCGGCGCTGAGCCGGCCGGTGTCGTCGGCGCTGACCGGCAGGCGCTGAGGGACCCGCCGCGCAGCGGCGCCTTCGCCGACCCGTATCCTCTTCGACGGAGGATTCGCATAGTGGCCTAGTGCGCACGCTTGGAAAGCGTGTTGGGTTAACGCCCTCAGGGGTTCGAATCCCCTATCCTCCGCCAGAGTGCTCTTACTCGAACCCTCGAGAGGCTCATCCCGAGGGCTCGTTCGAGTAGGAGAGAGCAGTGTGGTCGAACCCTTAGCCCGCTGCTCACCCGAGCACGGCCGTCTCAGCGGCGGCCACCATCCGCTGAGCCCACTTCACCGCCTGACGCGCCTTCGTCTCGCTGATGTGAAGGACGCCGTATTGCGCGTTGTCCTTCAGGTCCAGTAGGCGGGCAAGGTCTCTGCTCATCTCGGTGCCCACGGCGGCGACACCGGATAGCAGGGTGACGGCTTCCCGGTGGTCCTGATGGACATCCCTAGAATAGTAGGGATACCAATCTATCAGTAGCGTCGGCCTCAGTGGTAGGACGCGCGGTATGCGGTAGCCAGACGAGTACAGGGTTGTGCTCTGATATTCCGGCCGTTTCGTCAGTGACGGTCGGCCATCAGCTCCTCCAGGGTCTTGCGGGCTCCCCGCTCGTGCAGGGAATCCAGCGCCGCGAGGTAGGCGGTGGTGAACCGCTGCTGTTCCACCAGGTCGCCGAACAGCTCCCGGTTGCGCAGGAACGCCAGCGGGTCGCGGCGCTGCTCGCGCGCTGCCGCGGTCACGGCGCCAGACAGCCGGTCGACCACCTGGATCGGGTTGCCGTCCTCGTCCACGCCCTCGGCGTAGCGCGCCCAGCTGGCGACCACTGCGGCCGCGAGGGTGACCGGGCCGCCGGTGTCGAGGTTGTGGCGGATCACCGGCAGCACCCACTTCGGTATCCGGTCCGAGCTCTCGGCGCAGAGCCGGGCGATCGTGTCACGGACCTGCCCGTTGGAGAACCGCTCGATCAGCTTCGCCTGGTAGGCCGGCAGGTCGATGCCCGGCACCGGCTTCAGGGTCGGGGTCGCCTCGGATTCCATGTAGGCCAGCAGGAAGTCGGCGAACAGCGGGTCCTGCGCTGCCTCGTGCACCAGGCGATAGCCGGACAGGTAGCCGAAATAGCACAGCGCCTGATGGCCGGCATTGAGCAGGCGCAGCTTCATCAGCTCGTACGGCTCGACATCGGAGACCAGCTGCACCCCGGCGTCCTGCAGCGGCGGCCTGCTGGTGAACCGATCTTCGGCCACCCACTGGGTGAACGGCTCGCACACCACCGGCCACCGGTCCTCGACACCGAAGCGGCGAGCCAGTTCGGCCCGGTCGTCGTCGGTGGTTCCCGGAGTGATCCGGTCGACCATGCTGTTCGGGAACGGGACCTCTCGCTCGACCCACTCCCCGAAGGCGGGCTCGCGCAACGCCGCGAAGGCGGCGAAGGCCTTGCGCGCCACGTCGCCGTTGCCCTGGATGTTGTCGCAGGACAGCACGGTGAACGGCGCCAGGCCACGGCTGCGCCGGCGGGCCAGCGCCTCGGTGACCAGCCCGAACGCGGTGCTCGGGACCGCGCCCGGCTCCAGGTCCCGCCGGATGCCCGGGTCATCCTGGTCGAACTGGCCGGTGACGGCGTGGATGTTGTACCCACCCTCGGTCACGGTGAGCGAGACGATCCGGACCGCCGGGTCGGTCATCCGCTCGATCACCGCCTCGGGGTCGTCCGGGGCCAGCAGGTACTCCACGAGGGAGCCGATCACCCGCGGCTCCAAGGCGCCGTCCGGATGCTTGACGACCAGGGTGTACAGGTGGTCCTGGGCAGCGAGCGCCTCGGCCATCCGCCGGTCGCCGGGCAGCACCCCGACGCCGCAGATCCCCCAGTCCAGGGCGGCTCCGTCGTTCATCAACCGGTCCAGGTACATGGCCTCGTGCGCCCGGTGGAAGCCTCCGACACCGATGTGGACGATGCCCACCCGGACCTGTTGCCGGTCATAGCCGGGCACTGCCACGTCCGGGTTCAGCGTGGCAAGGTTCGCCGCGGACAACGACACCATGGTGTGGCTCCTTCCGGGCCGTCCCATTCGAGCCTTCGCTGCCGGCCGCTCAGCTGCCGGGCCGGACCATCGCCTTCACGGTGGTGGGATCCCGCCGGGCTGCGGTCAGCGCCTGCTCGACCTCGTCGAGTCCATAATGGCCGGTGACCAGGACGTCCAGATCCACCCGGCCGGAGGCCACCAGCGAGATCGCGGTCGGCCAGGTGTTGGCATACCGGAAAGCCCCGGTCAGCACCAGCTCGTGGTCCTGGACGTACGGCAGCGGGATGGCCAGCTCGTCGCCGCCCATTCCGATCAGCACCACGTGCCCGGCGCGGGCCACCGTGGCGATGGCGTCAGTGGTGGCCCGGGCGTTGCCGGAGCACTCGAGCAGCACATCGGGCTCGACGCCCGCCGCTGCCAGCGAGGTCGCGGACACGTCGATGGCACGAGCCCCGAGCTTGCCCGCCAGCGCCAGCCGGTGCGGGTTGACGTCGCTGACGGCGACCTCGGCAGCGCCGAAGGCGAGCGCTGCCTGCACGCACACCAGGCCGATCGGCCCGGCGCCGGTGACCAGGACGCGCGAGCCCGGCGCCACCCGGCCGCGCCGGCAGGCCCAGACCGCCACCGACAGCGGCTCGATCAGGCCCGCGGCGTCGTCGCTGACGTTGTCCGGTACCGCGTGCACGAACGCCTCGGGCATCACCACGTACTCGCAGAACGCGCCGTCGTAGGGCGGGGTGGCGAAGAACCGGACGTGCGGGCACAGGTTGTACCGGCCGCCCAGGCACTGCGGGCAGGACCGGCAGGGCACGCCCGGCTCGACCGAGACCCGCTGCCCGGGCGCCAGGGTGGTGACACCGGCGCCGACGGCCGCGACCTCGCCGCCGGCCTCGTGGCCGAGCACCAGGGGGTGGTTGACGACATAGGAGCCGATCCGGCCGCGGTCGTAGTAATGGATGTCGGACCCGCACACCCCGACCGAGCCGATCCGCACCAGCACCTCGCCCGGCCCGGGCTCGGGAACGGCACGCTCCTGCACCGTGAGGTCACCGATCCCGAGCAGGACGCTGGCGCGCATCATCGTCGCTGTCATCGGACCAGCCTGTCACGCGACCCATCGCCGTCACCGGGCCCATCGCCGTCACACGACCCGGCCGTCACTTGACCGCGCCGAGGGACAGACCCTGCACGAGCTTGTCCTGGCCGGCGATGAGGCGCGGTCACCAAGGCAGCGGCAACGAAGGTGACGGCCTCGTCGACCGGCTCGTGCTCCCAGATCCGCACGACCCGCCAGCCTTCGGCTTCCAGCGAGCTGGTCACTCGCCGGTCGCGTTCGACGTTGCGGTCCAGCTTCGCCGTCCAGTAGCCGGTCGGATCAGCGGGCCTGCGGCCATGGAGCGCGCAGCAGTGCCAGAAGCAGCCGTCGACGAAGACAGCGACCCGCTGCCTCGGAAAGACGATGTCCGGACGCACCCGGACGCCACCGGCCTGGACCGGCAGGGACACCCGGTACCGGTGCCCCAACGCGTGCAGGGCCCGTCGCAGCCGCAGCTCCGGAGCGGTGTCGCGGTGCCGGTTGGACCTCATCGAGGCGCTCGCCGCTGAGGGTGGCGGCGTGGCCGGCAGGGGCTGGCCGGGGCTCATCGAGCCGGCGAGGCCGGGGTCGTCGGTGTCACCAGAGGAGGGTACGGCCAGGCGTCCGCGGGCACCGAGTTTCTCCTATGCCGCTACCCCGGCACGCGCCGCTCTCAGAACCGGGAGCAGGTACTGCTCGCCGATCCACCGGATCACATCGACGACGACCGCGTCCCCGAATCCGAACAGGGCTTGGTTGGGCGTCGCCGCGCACACCCGGTAGGAGCCGGCGCCCATCAGGCGCGCGTACTCCACGGGCGTCATCCACCGCACCCGCAGGCTTCCGGTGCCCAGTTCCACCAGCGCCTGCCTGCTGGAGCCGCCACCGGTGGTACGAAGGCAGCCACCGATGCTGTCCCGGCGCACCTCCCACACGGCGATGCCGTTGCGAGTACGCCGGTACGCGGCCCGCCACGTGATGCTCGGCGCGTTGCGCAAGGCATCGACCCGTGCAGCCTGCCCCGGGCTCAGCGAGGCCTGAAAAGCGCGCACCCGATCGCCGTCCCACCACCGCCGATCGTCGGCCGCGAGGCGCTCGATGACCGCGGACAGCTCCAGGGGGTCCTGCGGCAGGGCAGCCATCGGCAGGTAGTGCATCCGAAGGTCGGGGTGCTTCAGATAGATACGTCGAACCCACTCCGGACGCACATCCGAGGCAGGTGGCATACCGCAGACAGCGCCCGGTGGCAGCTGGCCGCGGATCCCGAGGAGGAACATGCGCGGACGGGACTGGGGCACGAAGTGTCGGGCATCGACTGTGAAGACGTCGCTGGAGTATCCGAGCCTGGCCAGCTCGGCAAGCGCATCCGCCAGGTCCTTACCGCCGTGGCTGGAAGCGAATCCGACGACGTTCTCCAGCAGCACCACCCGCGGACGGCCCTCGCCCAGCTCCTCGAGGATTCGTGCGAACTCCCAGAACATCCCCGACTGCTCACCCAGCAGGCCGCGCCGGTTCCCGGCGAGCGAGAGGTCTACGCAGGGAAAGCTGCTCGTCGCCAGCTCCAGACCCTGCGGCAGCCGGCGCGCGGTGACGTCACGGATATCACCGAGGTGGAAGTCACTGGCGTCATGGTTGGCGGCGTAGACGTCGCGCTTGGCCTTCTCGATGTCGTTGGCCCACACGACATCGATGCCCAACGGCTCCAGCGCCGTGCGGACGAGCCCGATTCCTGCGAAGAACTCCGCGGTGCGGATGGGCCCGATGTCGTCTATCGACAGCTGGTCGGCCACCCGGGTCAGGCTACAGACGGCGGACAGCCAAGCAAGCACCGACAGGCAACCGGAACGTTCCGGTTAGGCGGTCAGTTTCGGTGAGGTGGTCAGTTTCGGTGAGGTGGTCAGTTCCCGTCGCGACCCGCGTGGCACTCACATTGCTTGATATGAACAGCCCCGCCCTGGTGGCAGGGACATTTGCAGCACGTCTCGGAGTGAGTATGCGCACCGGGCACTCGTCCGCAATTGCATGATCTAGCCATCGTGAGCCTCCAAAGGCCACGCCACATAGTGACTACTTCCCCCGAGAGCGGGCGTGATCATTCGGTCGCCTCGGCAAGGGAAAGGATGACATGGCGCGCACACCAGCGTCCTGACTATCGCGAACTTCCTGTACGGCGCGGGGCTTCCTGTACGGCCCGGGCTTCCTGGCCGGCGCGGCGCCGCTGGTGGCCCGAGGACGCTGGTCAGCCCTTGTGGCGCGGCTTCTTGACCCGACCCGGGCGCTCGCCGTCCTCGCGGGTCAGCTCGATCAGCTGGCCGGAGATCCGGGTCCGGCTCAGCGCGTCCAGCGTCCTGGGGGGCAGGTCCGCCGGCAACTCCACCAGGCTGTGGTCGACCTTGATGTCGATGTGGCCGAAGTCCTGCCGGCTCAGGCCGCCCTCGTTCGCGATGGCGCCCACGATGGCGCCGGGCTGCACCTTGTGCCGCTTGCCGACCCGGATGCGGTAGGTGGCCAGCCGGCCGTCGGACTTGGCCCGGCGCTGACCGGCCACCCGGACGGCCGGACGGTCCCGGTCACGGTCACGGTCCCGGTCGGGGGCGCGGTCCCCGGTAGCGCCGAACTCGTTCTTCCTTCTCGTGACGGGGGCTTCGGGCGCGAGCAGGAACAACTCGCCGTCCTGGAACAGCACCGCCAGCGCGGCGGCGACGTCGGCCATGGGCACGTCGTGCTCGCGCACGTAGTCCTCGACCAGCCCCCGGAACAGGCCCAGCTGCGGTGAGCCCAGGCTGGCCGTGATGGAGTCGGCGAACTTCGCGACCCGGGTGGTGTTGACGTCCTCGACCGTCGGCAGCGCCATCTCGGTGAGCGGTTGCCGGGTGGCCCGCTCGATCGCGTTGAGCAGGTGCCGTTCCCGGTGGGTCATGAACAGCAGCGCCTCACCGGTCCGGCCGGCCCGGCCGGTCCGGCCGATCCGGTGGATGTAGGACTCGGTGTCGGTGGGGATGTCGTAGTTCAGGACATGGCTGATCCGCTCGACGTCCAGGCCGCGCGCCGCCACGTCGGTGGCCACCAGGATGTCGAGGGCGCCGCTGCGCAGCTGGCCGATGGTGCGCTCGCGCTGGGCCTGCACCAGGTCGCCGTTGATCGCCGCCGCCGAGAAGCCGCGCGCCCGTAACCGCTCGGCCAGGTCCTCGGTGGCCTGCTTGGTGCGGACGAAGACGATCATCGCCTCGAACGGCTCGACTTCCAGGATCCGGGTCAGGGCATCCATCTTCTGGGGGTTGGACACCTGCAGATACCGCTGCCGGGTATTGGCCGCCGTGACGGTCTTGGTCTTGACGGTGATCTCGGCGGCGTCGGTGAGATACCGCTTGGCGATCCGCCTGATCTGGGACGGCATGGTCGCCGAGAACAGCGCCACCTGCTTGTCGGCCGGGGTGTCCTTGAGGATCGTCTCGACGTCCTCGGCGAAGCCCATGTTCAGCATCTCGTCGGCCTCGTCGAGCACCAGGAAGCGCAGCTGGGTCAGGTCCAGGGTCCGCTTCTCCAGGTGGTCGATCACCCGGCCAGGGGTGCCGACCACCACGTGCGCGCCGCGGCGCAGGCCCGACAGCTGAACGCCGTAGCTGGACCCGCCGTAGATCGGCAGCACGTGCAGGCCGGGCAGGTAATGGGCGTACTTGCCGATCGCCTCGGACACCTGCAGCGCCAGCTCCCGGGTCGGCGCCAGGACCAGCGCCTGGGGCGCCTTCTGCGACAGGTCGATCCGGGACAGGATCGGCACCGCGAACGCGGCGGTCTTGCCGGTGCCGGTCTGGGCCAGGCCCACGACATGCCGGCCGGCCAGCAGCGCCGGGATGGTGGCGGCCTGGATGGGCGACGGGGTCTCGTAGCCGACATCGGCCAGGGCGCGAAGCACGCGCTCGTCGATGCCAAGGTCGGCGAAATCTACCTGGGAGTGGTCATCAGCGGTGGTCATCAGCGTCCAATCTAGTGGAGCAGGACGCGGCCGTCAGCCGAGGTTCTCAGCGAGCGCGGAGCGGGATCGTACCAGCGAAGCTTCTCCAATGCATATTTAGATCACTAAACAAATACCAAACATATAACGGTTTGGTAACGAAAGTTTGTCCTGTGTGTCCATTTTGGGGAAACCGGTGGCAGGGTCGAACACGGAGTCACGCAAGCTGGCATCCGGACACCGAAGCGGTTGTCCCTATTCCCCTAAGGAGAAACCATGTCCATTGTCCTGAACCTGCAGAGCCTTCCCCTCAACGACGACCCCTACAACGAGCCCTCGATCAGCTGCACGTCGTGTGACTCGAGCAGCTGTAACTAGTAAGCGCACTTGCTGAGCCGGTCGGCGACGCGCGCGCCGACCACTCGCCTGCATTTCCCCAGGTACTGAGTAACCCGTAAGTCCCTGTAAGCCAGCTTGCGTGATTCCACCGATCTGACTGGCCGCCGAAACACCACTAGCTAGGGATACATCATGTGGGATGCCCTCCTGAACTACGGCAACCAGCATCCGCGCTGGTTCGAACCGATGAGTCAGTACACGCCTGAGCCCGAACTGCTGGCTATCTACCGATCGCAGGTTCCCCAGGGATGGCGGCTCACCCGGCGGGGCCTATGGTTCATCAGCCACTCACCCACTGAGCCATTGGCGCAGCAGGGTTGGAAGATTCACGTCTCGTCGACGACGGAGTCGGCGCCTGATGTGCTCAGCAAGTCCTTGGCGGTCTTGTTCGACTTCCACGCCAACTTCAAGTTCTTGCTCGATCGCAACTGCCTCGCCCGAACCTCCGGCAAGCGCTGGTCACGCGGATCGAGCGGCAAGTTCATCACGGTGTACCCCGCCGATGATGCCGAATTTACCGTCATCGCCAAGGAACTGGCACAGGTGCTCGCCGGCGCCCCAGGGCCGTTCATCCTTTCCGATCGCCGGGTTCCCGGGTCGAGTAACGTCTACTACCGTTACGGCGGTTTCAAGGCCCTCAACCGTCTGCAACCCGACGGCAGCAACATCCTGATGATTGCCGACGATCAGGGCATGGACTCTCCCGACATCCGGCATCCCTTCTACAGCAAGCCGGCTTGGGCCACCGATCCCTTCGATGAACCGCAGCCGCCGCCGGGACTGCCCGAATTGAACAACGGCCGGTATGCGATCACTGGAGCGCTCGCGTACTCGAACGCCGGCGGGGTCTATCGAGCGCTGGACAAGACGACGGGTGACAGTGTGGTGATCAAGGAGGCACGTCCGAACGTCCTGGTTGGGCGACGCCAGTTCAGCGCACAGGACATGCTCATCAAGGAATTCAAGATTCTGACCAAGCTGGCCGGCACCCAACGATTCGCCGAGCCGGTGGAGCTGTTCACCGAATGGGAGCATCTCTTCCTGGTCGAACAATTCATCGACGGCGAGCAGATGAGTACCCGGTCGATCAGATCGAACCCCTTAATCAATCGCAACTTCGACCGCGCCCACCTGGTTGGCTACTACCAGGAGCAGCAGAGGCACTGGCTTGGCCTGCTCGATGCGATTGACGGCGCGCATCAGCGCGGCGTCATGCTGTCCGACATCTCCTTCACCAACGTGTTGATCGATGCCGCCGGTCAGGTGGTAATCATCGACCTCGAAACGGCGATAAGGATAGGCGAGGACATGCCGGTCGGCTTCCACACACCAGGCGTGTCCAACGCCGCGGCTCAGTACGGCGATGCGGATCTCACCAGTGATTTCTACAGCCTCGGCGCGCTGATGCTGGGATCGGTGATGTTGATCAATAACGCGGTGGGCTATCACCCACCGTCGCTCGACCGCTTTCTCGACGAGCTGGCCCTCGATCTGACACTCCCGCCGGAGCTTCCAGCTGTGATCCGCTCGTTGATGCGGCCGGTCACGTCTGAGGTGCCTGATGTGACGGCACTGCGTGCCAGTATCGCCGCGATCGATTTCGCCGGGCATGACGGCTGGGTCCAGCCGACACGGATCTCCCTGTCGGCAACCGAGCAGGACGGCATAGCCACCGTGGAACTGGACTGGCTGGTCACCCAGACCACCAGCCAGATACGAGCAACCGCCGATCCACACCGTTCGGATCGGCTCTTTCCCACTTACCTCATGGCTTACGAAACCAACGCCTACTCCCTCAGCTATGGCGCCGCCGGCGTGCTGCACGTGTTGAAAGAAGTTGACGGCGCAGTCCCCCCGCAGCTGCTTGCGTGGCTGCTGGCAGCCGAGTGGACCAATCCGGAGCTCTGCCCGCCGGGGCTGTACTCCGGCACGGCCGGTATTGCCTGGGTGCTGGATCGGCTTGGACAGCAGCAGGCCGCGCAACGGGCACTCACCGCCGCGATGGAACATCCATTGGCGCACACCGATTCCGGAATCCTCTATGGGACCGCTGGATTAGGGATGGCCTGTCTGCGGTTGGCGACGAGCGGCGAAGACAGTGTCTTCGCCGAGCGGGCGCTGTCGTGGGCGGTGCAGTGCGGCCAACAGCTTGCTGCCCGCGCGGTACACGACGAGCGTGGGGCGCACTGGTTGCGAGAGCACGGACTGCCGCCAGCCGACGGCAGTCCCCGGCCGCAACCGGTCGGTTACGGCAATGGGGCGAGTGGAATCGCGCTTTTCCTCCTCTACCTCTCGTTGGCAACCGGTGACGAGCAGTGGCTCACTCTGGGCCGTCAGGGGCTGGACCACGATCTGTCCTGGAAGTTCCACCTACGCGAGGATGTCGTCGAGTTCCCCCCTGCTACTCATGATCCCGGCCTGCCTCCGGACGTGATCCGCTGCTACTGGGATGAGGGCACCGCCGGCATCGCGACGACGCTTCTGCGATACCGCGCCGTCGCCGATGACGGGGCATTGCGGCAGGCGTGGCAGCTCATGCGGCCAGACCTGTGCCGCAAATACACGGTGCTGCCTCAGTTGTTCCATGGTCTGGCAGGGTTGGGCATGGCATTGCAGGACGCAGCTGAACTCATCGGTGATGAGAGTGCGGGTTTGGAGGCACGTCGGCTTGCCAGGGGTTTGGCGATGTACGCGGTTCCCCGCGAAGACGGCGTGGCCTGGCCGAGTGAACAGTGCTACCGGGAGAGCAGCGACCTTGCGACCGGAGCAGCTGGGGTCGCCCTTTTCTTGCACCGACTCCGGGCGCCCAGCACCGGCCGCTCCAGCAACCAGAACTTCGTGCTGGATGAACTCCTCGGCACCCGGCAGGTGCGCCATTAAGCGCCCTCCGGCCAGGATCGAGGCCGCGGTGCCCGTCTCGATCCTGGACGCGGCACCACTCGGTCCTGGCATGGGCGCGGCAAGCGCTATCGCTGCCACGGTGCAGGTCGGCCAGTTCGCCGAGGCGGCCGGTTACCACCGGGTCTGGCTTGCCGAGCACCATGCCGCGCCGCACAACGTCTGCTCCCAGCCGGCGATCTTGATCGCGCTGGTGGCCGCCCGAACCAGCACCATCCGGGTCGGCTCCGGTGGGGTGATGTTGCCCAACCACTCCCCGCTGTCGGTTGCCGAGCAGTTCCACACCTTGGTGGCCATCCACGGCGCTCGGATCGATCTCGGCCTCGGCCGGGCCGGTGGTTCCGACCCGCGAACGCTCACGGCGTTGGGGCGGCGACCGGGAGCCGACACCGACGAGGGTTTCACCGCGGACCTGGTGGAATTGACCGGTTTCCTCAGCGGAGAGTGGCCTGAAGGCCATCCCAGCAACGGCATCCGGGTCAGCCCGTCCGGGCCCCCGCCGCCGATGTTCCTGCTCGGATCCAGCGTTCGTAGCGCCCGACGAGCAGGGCAGCTCGGACTCGACTTCGCCTACGCCAGGCATTTGGCGCCCGACGCGGCCTTGCAGGCCGCCGACGAGTACCGGGCCGCGTACGCGGCCGCCGGCCACGCGAGGCCAGGCAGGCTGATCATGACCATCGGTGTGGTCTGCGCCGATACGTCCGAGGCGGCCGACGAGGCTGCCCTGCGGTCCGGACTCATCCGGCTGCGTGCCGCCGGCGCCCGCGCCGAGGGGCGTACCGCGGACTCCGCCGAGTTGCTCGACCCCAGGTGCACTGAAGCCGAACGTGCGAAGGTGATGCACAGCTACGCTGCTTCAGGATTCCTGATCGATGATGCCGAAGGAGTGGCTGCGGGCCTCGCCGAGTTGGTGGACAGCACCGGAGCCGACGAGATCATGCTTGCTTCAGCCGAGTTCGACGCGGCAGACCGGATCCGCACCCTAGACGCAGTAGCGGAAGGGCTGGCACAGCGATCGGCAGTGCCAGCGTGAGTACCTACGCCATCCTCGGCGGGCTGCCCGAGCTGAGATGCGTCATCAACCGACTGTCCGTCATGGCTGCGATTGCCGGACTGACCAGCGCCCGAGCAGGGACGGCATGAGCATCGACACCCCGCCTAGCCGGACCGGAGTGCCCACCGGCACGGAGCCGCCGCCTGCTGAGCCGGCGGACTCCAACCTGGTTGGTCCGGACGGACCCGGTGTCCGGGAGGCCGTCAAGACGCTGCGAGCCAACGCGGACTTCCGCCGGATGTGGATCGGACAGGCGATCTCCGAGCTGGGCTCGTCGATCTCGGTGCTGGCCTTTCCGTTGTTGGCACTGGCGATCACCGGTTCATCGGTCGATGCCGGCCTGATAGCAACTGTCGGTTTCCTTGCCAGCCTGCTCGGCCAGATCCCGGCCGGTCACCTTGCTGACACCATGGACAAGCGCCGGTTGTTGATTGCCAGCGACCTGGTGCGGGCCGGATGCCTGTTCGCGGTCACCGCAATGGTCCTGACCGGCTGGTACCGCAACGAGGCGATGATGGGATTGACGGCGCTCAACTCGGTGGCGTATGCACTCACCGGACCGTCGCAGATCAGCGCTCTGCGAACCGTCGTGTCAGACCGGGAGCTGGCCGAAGCCTCGGCCCTGATGCAGGGCCGTGCGTACGTGATCCAGCTCGGAGCCCCGACGATCGGTGGTTTGCTGTTCGCGGCCGGCAGGGCGCTACCCTTTGTCACCGACGGCGCCTCGTTCTTGTTATCGGCGAGATTCACTGCACGGATCGAAGCATCGCTTGCGCCCGCTCGCGGCACTGACCGGCGTCGCTTCGCCATATCGTTCGCCCGCGGTTGGACCACGCTGTGGGACACCAGGGTACTGCGCTGGTTGACCCTGTTCGGTACCAGCACGAATCTCACCGTCTCGGTCCTGATGTACTCGGTGCTGCTCGGCAACGGCGCCAGTCCGCAAGCGGCCCGTAGTCTCGGTATCACCCTGACGGTCGCCGGGATCGCCGGCCTACTCGGGTCGGTAGCAGGGCCGCTGGTGCAGCGACGCCTGGACCTGCATCAGGTCCTTATCGCCAGCTGCCTGGTTCGCACGCTGGCGGTGGTGCCCGCAGTCCTAGTCGACGGCCTGCTCACGAAATCCCTGGCGATGATCGTCGTGGTCTTCACCAGCCCGATCGCACGTGCGGCGGTCAGCACCGCGCAGATGATGGTCGTACCGCGCGAGATTCTCGGATCGGTGAGCGGTGCAACCGGCTTGCTGGCTACCTGCGCCCAACCCCTCGCACCGCTGCTCGCTGGCGCCCTGCTGCAACTCACCACCGCTTCGGTGACCTTTACCGCGCTCGGCGTGGCATTCGCTTTGATGGCTGTTGGCGTAAGCCTGCCGCCCAGCCTGAGGATTAGGGCAGCAGGATAGGCCACCGAAGAACTGGCTGCCGGGCCTGGCTGGGCAACCTCCACTGGGTCAGGTCAGCGAGCGGGGATCTGCCGGCACGTCGATCGCGTGCTCGCGCAGCAGCTCCAGCGGGATGATCTCCAGCGCCAGGGCGTTGGTCGCCGCCAGCACCACCGGGGCAGCCTTCCCCGCCCGGTGGGACTGCAGCCAGCGCATCGCCACCACGCACCAGCGGTCGCCGGGGCCGAGGCCGGCAAAGTCATATTCCGGCCGCGGCGTCACCAGGTCATTTCCCAGCTGCCGCTGGTGTTGCAGGAACTCCGCGGTCAGCACCACGCACACGGTATGGCTTCCGAGGTCCTGCGGGCCGGAGGTACAGCGGCCGTCCCGGTAGAAGCCGGTGACCGGATCGGTGCCGCACTCCTCGAGTTCGGTACCCAGCACGTTTCGGCTCTCGCTCACGCTGCAAGTCTGACACCAGCCGGGCGTGACTGGGGTTTAATACCGTGCCCGTTCACGGCTCACCCTGCCCGGTCGTCGCGCACCCAGTTGGAACGGCCCTCGTCCAGCCGCAGCTCGGCGTCGCACATCGCGGCCGCCTCGGGGTCGTGGGTGGCCACCAGCACTCCGGCCCCGCGTCGCGCCTCGGCCCGCAGCAGCCCCATCACCCGGCCGCGGTTGGCCGCGTCGAGTTCGCTGGTCGGCTCGTCGGCGAGCAGGTACGAGCCCTGCTCGGCCAGCCCCCGGGCGACCGCCACCCGCTGCTGCTGGCCGCCGGACAGCTCCTCCAGCAGCTGGTCGGCGGCCTCGTCCAGGCCCACCGCCAGCAGCGCCGCCTCGGCGCGGGCCCGGGCGTCGGCCAGCCGGGCGGCGATCAGCGGCATCGCCACGTTCTCGATCGCGGACAGCATCCGGAGCAGGGCATTGCCTTGCGGTATCAAAACGATCCGGCGCCGCACCGCCTGGTCGCGCCCGCTGACCGGCTGGCCGGCCACGCTCAGCGTCCCGGCCGCCAGCGGGACCAGGCCGGACAGCGCACCCAGCAAGGAGCTCTTGCCCGCCCCGGACGGCCCGGTGACGGCAACCAGCCGGCCCGGTTCGAGCACCAGATCGGTCGCCCAGACGGCCACCTGGTCTCCGTAGCGGACCTCGATGCCGGTGGCGCGCAACGCCTCGGCAGGCGCGGCGGTCACGGCCGGGCTCCCGGCGGCCGGCCGGCGGTATCCGGGCCGCGGGGGTCCAGCAGCACCGTGCCGTCCGGATTGAGCTGTACCCGCAACAGGGTGCCCGGCGCGATCTGCTCCCGGATGTCGGGTGGCAGCTGCAGCGAGCCGTCCCGGCCGAGCACCGCGAAGTCCTCGCCGCCGTGCCCCTCGGCGCCGATCCGGCCGTCCCGGATGGTGATGGTGCGCGGCATCCGCGCGGCCACCTCGGGGTCGTGGGTCACCGTGATCACCGTCGTGCCCACCGACCGGTTGATCGAGTTGATCGCCTGCAACACCTCGTCGCGATAGCGGTGATCGAGTTGGCTGGTCGGCTCGTCGGCCAGCAGCAGGCCCGGCAGCGTCGCCATCCCGACCGCGACGGCCAGCCGCTGCAGCTGCCCAGGGGTGAGTTCGGCAAGCCGGTGGTGCGCACAGTCGGCCAGCGACAGCAGGTCCAGCACCTCTACAGGCCGGGGCAGCTCCCAGGCGCCCAGCCGGCGAGCTGCCTTCTGCGCGAAGGCGACGTTCTGCGCGGGCGAGGCGTAGCTGAGCAGGTTGCGCGCCGCGCCCTGCAACACCGCCCCCACCTCGATCGCCCGGAGCCGGTCGAGCTCGGGCTCCTCCATCGCGGCGAGGTCGTGCTCGCCGACCCGCAACCGTCCGGCGCTGGGCCGCTGCACGCCGGCCAGCAACGTGATCAGGGTCGACTTCCCCGAACCGGACGGCCCGAGCAGGCCCACCAGCTGGCCGGCCGGCACCTCCAGGTCGACGCTGGTCAGTGCCACCACGTCGTTGCCTTCCAGCCGGTAGATGTGCACCAGGCCGTGTGCCGAGACCGACAATCCCCTTGCTGTCATTAGCCCTCCCGCAGCACAGCGGGTGACACGGCGCGCAGCAGCAGGACGGTGGCCACCGCCGCGGCGCAACACAGCAGCGCCAGCACGGCGCCGGCCGCCAGCAGGGCAGCCGGCCACGCGGCGCCGTAGTCGGGCGGCGGCACCGCCGCCGGGCTGACGAACAGCGCCACCCCGGGCAGCGCCAGCCGGGCCCCGGCCACCCCCACCGCGGCGCCGGCCAGCGTCCCGGCCAGCACGCCGAGCAGCTGTTCGGCCAGCACCGCCCGCCGTAGCGGAGCCAGCGGCAGGCCGAGCAGACGCAGCGCCGCCAGGTCATACCCGCGTGGCCGGCGGGCGGTGACCGCGACGATGACGATGACCAGCGCGGCCAGCAGGGCGGCGATCAGCCCCGCTGCCAGGGCCGCCTTGATCGACCAGGCCGGTGGCGAATCGTCATATACCGCCTGGCGGTCGGCGGCCGTCGAACGGCCGGTGACCGACATCCCGGCGGCGGTCAGGTCCTGGATCAGGCGCCGTTCCCGGCCCGGGTCTGCCGTCCGCAGCCAGATGCTGCCGGTGCTGTTGGTGAGCAACGGCTGGCTGGCCGCGATCGCCAGGTCCAGGTCCAGCAGCAGCGCACCGGAGCCCATCCGGGGCAGGTAGGGCAGTACCCCGACCGGTTGGCAGCTGGCGGACTCGCCGTCGATGCCGTGCATCTGCACCGTGGAACCGGCATCGCCGGTCGGATCGCCGGCGCCGGCGAGCAGGCACGGCGGGCTCACCGGTACGTGCAGGTGCTGCAGGCTGGCGTCCGAGCCGTGGCTGACCGCCTGCAGCTGCAAGCCCCCGGACGGGATCGTGCTCATCGAGATGGTGGCGGCGGTGCCGGCCGCGGCGGCCGCTGCCTCGGCGTTGCGCCAGTCCACGGCCCGGCCCAGCGACACCGGCTGCCAGCTCGCCGGGCCGGCTGAGCTGGTGTCCATTCCGAGCAGCTGGATCGACGCCTTGACCGCCAGGAAGTCACCGACCGTCCGGACCAGGTTGATCCGGCTCAGGGTGCAGCCCTGCTCGCAGCCAGCCATCGGCGCGCTCGGGCTGCTGCCCGCGGCGCCGGCCGCCGGCAGCCGCACGGTGGTCACCGAGCTGTCCGGACGGCGCAGCACCAGCCGCAGCGTCACCGGCTGCGGCTGGTCGGCCGTGGTCGGGTCGTCGCTGGCAAGCCGGACGGCGCCCAGCCGCAGCCGGACCGCGCGGCCGGTGAGCACGATCGGGGCCGGCGGGTCAGCCGGGGCCAGCCGGTCCAGCAGCGGCTGCGGCGGCGCGGCGTGGTCGAAGCCCCAGTCGGCGATCCGGTTCAGCCGGCGGGGATCCAGGGCGAGCGCCGGCGTCGCGCCGCCGTCGGGACGCTGGGTGATCACCGCCATCGCGTAGCCGCCCTCGGGGTCGGCATCGGCCACCACCGACCGGAGCTTGGCCGCCGTCGGAGCGCTGACCTCCAGCACCACCGCGGCCCCGACCTCCGCCCCGGCCCGGGCCGTGCGGTTGGCCGCCGCGACCTGCCACTGGTCGACGCTGGACACCAGCAGCGCCACCGCCACGCACACCAGGGTGAGGACTTGCCGGAAAGCCGGCCAGCGGGCTGCCTGCAGGGCGGTCACCGCGGGCACCAGCCGGCCGCGCCAGAACGCCCGGCGCCCGACCGACCGGGCCGCCCACAAGGCCAGCCGGCCCAGCAGCAGGCCGGCGAGGATCGCGATCAGGCTCGGGGTGACCAGCGCCAGCGCGCTGGTGCGGTTCCCGGTCAGGGCCACCACGAGCCCGGCGACGGCAGCCACCGCGAGCGCGGCCTCGGCCGTCGCCGCGCCGCGGCCGGCAGCGCGCGGCGCGACCGTACGCAGCAGCTGACCGATCGGTTGCGCCGCTGCCCGGCGGGCCAGCAGCGCCGCAAGCGCCAGCTCGACCACCGCCACCGCGAGCCCGGCCAGCAGCACCGGCCACCGCCACTCCGGCTCGACGCCGGGTGGCAACCACCAGCGGCACAGCAACCAGCAGCTCACCCAGGCCAGCAGCAGGCCGGGGATCAGCGCGCCGGCCACCAGCACGGCGATCTCGGTGAGGTAGGGCCTGGCCGCGGCACCCTGGGGTTGGCCGCGCAGCCGGGCCAGCGCGAACTCCGCACGGCGCTGGTTGACCCCGACCGCCACCACCAGGCCGAGCACCACCAGCACCACCAACGCCAGCTGGACGGCCAGCGTCGGGATGATCAGCCGGCTCTGCCGCCGGCCGGCATCGGCCTGCTCCAGCAGGCCGACGAGCTCGGAGCGCACGCTGCCCCGGGCCGGATCCCCGGACGGATGGGCGGCCTCGATCCTGGCCTCGATCGCCGCGATCGCCTGCAGCAGCCGCCGGCTGCTGTCGATGCCGATCCTCCCCGCCGGCACCGGCAGGTCGGCGAAGTACCGGAACGGCGTGCTGCTGCCGGCCGTCGACGACCGGCGGGCGTCCTCGAACGCGGCGACGCCGGCCGGTGACAGCAGCAGCGCATCCGAATGCAGTAGGTCCGGAATCTCCCCGCGCGGCTCGTGGATCACGCCGGCCGCCGTCGAGTAGGCGCGGTCGAACCAGTAGTCGCTGGCGGGGTCGAACGGCTGGTACAACCCGGCCACCCGAGCCGCGCCGATCGGATAGGCCGCCGAGCCGCCGCGGCCGGTCAACCGCAGCCGGTCGCCGACGCCGACGTCCAGCGCCCGGGCGGTGGAGCTGCTGACCAGCACCTCCCGCCCCGTCGCCGGGCAGCGGCCGGCGGTGATCCGCAGCTGGCCGCAGATGTCGTCCCGGCCGACGGCGACCGCGTCGAAGCTCGAGCGCGGCGCGACGACGGACACATCGGTCTCGAAGCCGGCCACCGGTGTCGCGAACAGGTCCCGGTCCTGGCCGGCCGGCAGGTAGGACCGGACCTCGCCGGGCGAGCTCGCCGTGATCGTGAGGCCCCGCTCGGCAGCGCCGGTATGGCCGAGCTGGGCGCGGATGGCGGCCTGCTCCACCGCCCGCCCGTACATCGGACCCGCTGCGCAGGCGGCGATGGCGGTCATCGACAGCAGGGCGACCAGCACGGACTGGCCGACCCGGTGGCGCAACGAGCGCAACCAGAGCCAGCCGCTGTTCATGGCCGTCAGGCTAGCTCGACCGCGCGGACCACCCGGGGGAAATCCGATCGTCCCGGGCCACGGCGGCCGGGCGCAGCAGCACCACCGCCGCCAGCACGATCGCCGCGCCGACCACCTGCCCGGCGTTGAACCGGTCGCCGAAGACCATGATCGCCGAGCCCGCGGTGACCACCGGCTCCAGGCAGGACAGGATGGCAGCCGTCGAGGCGCCGACCAGCCGCAGCCCGGCGAGGAAGCAGCCGATCGAGATCACGCTGGACACCAGCGCCATCGGCGCCAGCCACAGCCAGCCGCTCGGGTGCGTCGGCAGCTGCAGGGAGCCGGTGCTCAGTCCGAACGCGGCCACGCTGACCGCGGCGCTGCTGCACACCAGCGCCGAGAGCAGGTAGACGTCGAAGTCCTCCGGCAGGCCGTTGGCCGCGGTGATGTAGAGGGCGTAGGTGAGCGCAGAGCAGAACGCCAACACCACCCCGGCCGGGGCCATCGGGCCGTTCGAACCGGCGTAGCCGAGCAGCAGGGCCAGTCCCGTGATCGAGCAGCCCAGGGCGGCGAACTTCCGCCGGCTGGCGCTCTCCCGTCGCAACGCCAGCCCGAGCACCACGACCAGAGCGGGGTAGACGTAGAGGATCTGGCCGACCAGCGAGGCGTTGATCCGGGTCAGCGCGGCGAAGTAGCAGGCGGCCTGCACGGCGTAGCCGAGACCTCCCAGCGCCAGGCAGCTGAGCAGCAGCCGCGGCCCGGGCAGCGCCGGGCGGCGGATCGCCACGATCAGCCAGAACACCAGCGCGGCGATGCCGAACCGTCCCGCCAGCATCGAGCTGACGCTGAACCCGGCAGCGAAGCATTGCTTGCCGAACAGCGCGGCCAGGCCGAAGGCCACCGCCGACAGCAGGCACAGCCCGACGCCGAGCGGGGAGGCCGGCCGGCCGGCTGCGGGGTTGACCGCAGGCGCGGGGGTGTCAAGGGCAGTCCGGCTCACCGGTCAACCATAGAAGCGTACGACTGATCGAGGTAGCCTTGGTTTCCTTCACAACACAAAGGAATTCCCTTGATATCTCTCCACCAGCTACGGTGCTTCCTGGCCACCCTGGAGCACGGCTCCTTCACCGCTGCGGCCGCCGAGCTCGGGCTTGCCCAACCGTCGCTCTCCGAGCAGGTCCGGCTGCTGGAACAGGGGCTGAAGGCGCCGCTGTTCGACCGGGTCGGCCGCGGGCTGCTGCCCACCGAGGCGGCCCGGGCGCTGCGGCCACATGCCGAGCGGGCGCTGACCGCGGTCGCCGAGGCCGGTCAGGCGGTCGCCGCGGTGCGCGAGGTCCTGGAGGGCACCATCCGGTTCGGGGTGTTCGGAACCGCCCGGCTGTACCTGGGCAGCGCGCTGGTGGCCGATGTGCTGCGGGCACATCCGCGAGTACGGCTGGAGCTGATCGGCCAGAACTCGACGGAGGTGCTGCAGGATCTGCGGCAGGGCAGGCTGGAGGCGGCCGTGATCGCGCTGCCGATCGCCGATGAGGGGCTGCAGGTGCAGCCGTTGATCCGCGACGAGGTGGTCTATGTCAGCGCCGACCCGCAGCGGGTGCGCAAGCCGGTGACGGCGGCCGAGCTGGCGACGGCATCGCTGGTGCTGTCGGAGGCCAGCTGGGGAAACGAGGACTCCACCCGCCGGCAGCTGGCCCGGGCGGTCCAGTCGGCGGGTTCGACGCTGCGGCCACGCATCGAGGTGGAGGACATCGAGACCGCGCTCGAAGTGGCAGCGCTGGGCCTGGCCGACACGGTCACCGCCCGAGGGCTGCTGCACCTGCTGGGCGACCGGCTCTCGCCCCAGCTGCGGTGGGCTCCGTTGCGGCCGCGGATCTTCGACGAGTTCGCGATCGTGCATCGCCAGGGCGCCACCCTGTCCCCGGCCAGTCAGGCGATCGTGACGATCGCGGCAGCCCGGATGCAGGCCGTCGGCGCCGCGGTGGCCGGCCGGTAGCTCGCCTGGGCGTCAACGCGGGTCCCTGCGCAGCGGATGCTCGGCCGGCACCTGCACCAGCACGATCCGGACGCCGTCGGGATCCGCGATCCACATCTCGATCAACCCCCACGGCTCCAGCTGGGGGGCGCGCAGCACCGGCGCCCCCAGCGCGGCCAGCCGGGCATGCTCGGCTCCGACATCGCGCACCTGCAGCCACAACTCCAGCCCGGACGGCGATCCACCCGACCCGTGGCCGGACACCTCGAGCAGACCGTTGCCGAGGAAGAACACCTGCCCGGACGGGAACTCCCGGTACACCGCCAGCCCGAGGATGTCGCGGTAGAACTGCTGGCTGGCCGCCAGGTCACTGGGGTGCAGCAGGAGCCGGCTGCTCAGAACGTCCATGTCCGCCATGATGCGCCCTGCGGTCCAAGCCCGCCGGGTCGATAGATTGCAATCCATGACGGCAGCCGAACCCACCATCCTGGCCACCTCCGGCGGCCTGGCCCCTTCGCGCCGGCTGCGCTGGGAGGTCGGTCCGCTCACCGACTACGCCGTCGAGCTGGCCGGCGTCAGCGGACGGGCGCCGCGGGTGTGCTTCCTGGCGACCGCCATGGGGGACAGCTCCGAGCTGATCAAGGACTTCTACGCCGCCGCCGTGCACCGCGGCTTCACCCCCAGCCACCTGGCGCTGTTCCCGATGCCCAACATCGACGATCCCCGGGAGCTGCTGCTGAGCCAGGACGTGATCTGGGTGTTCGGCGGCAGCGTGGCCGGGCTGCTGGCGATGTGGCGGCTGCACGGGATCGACCTGGCCATGCGCGATGCCTGGCAGGCCGGCGTGGTGCTGACCGGCGTCTCGGCAGGGTCGATCTGCTGGCACACCGGGGGAACCACCGACTCGTTCGGCCCGCGGTTGCGCGCGGTGACCGATGGGCTTGGCCTGGTGCCGTTCTCCAACGGTGTGCACTACGACTCCGAGGAGCAGCGCCGGCCGGTGTTCCACTCCCTGATCGCCGACGGCACGTTGGGTCCGGGATACGCCACCGAGGACGGCGCCGGTCTGCTCTACCGGGGCAGCCGGTTCATCGAGGCGGTCACCGAGAAGGCGGGCAAGCTCGCCTACTACGTCAGCCGGTCCCCGGACGGCACGGTCACCGAGCAGCCGCTGGACACCCGTCTGCTGAGAGCGCCGTGACCCGGCCCGAACGGTCCCTGGCGGCGTTGCTGGATTCCGGCGCCCTGGCCGGCGCCGATGCCGACGCGGTCTATGACGCCTTCACCGGATGGGCCGCCGGCCAGGGGCTGGAGCTGTACTCGGCGCAGTCGGAGGCTCTGATCGAGCTGCTGTCGGGGTCCAACGTGATCCTGTCGACCCCTACCGGCTCGGGCAAGTCGCTGGTCGCCACCGGAGCTCACCTGGCTGCCCTGCTGGCGGGCGAGCATCGCAGCGACGAAGGAGCGAGGAGCGCAGCGAGTTGGCGGCCGGTCTCCCGGCGCAGCTTCTACACCGCCCCGATCAAGGCGCTGGTCAGCGAGAAGTTCTTCGCGCTGTGCGAGGTCTTCGGGTCCTCCCGGGTCGGCATGATGACCGGGGATGCCAGCGTCAACGGCCAGGCGGAGATCATCTGCTGCACCGCCGAGGTGCTGGCCAACCTGGCCCTGCGCTCGGGCAGCGCCGCCGATATCGGCCTGGTGGTGATGGATGAGTTCCACTACTACGGCGACGCCGACCGGGGCTGGGCCTGGCAGGTTCCGCTGCTGGAGCTGCATCGAGCCCAGTTCCTGCTGATGTCGGCGACCCTGGGATCGGTCAGCTTCTTCGCCCACGATCTCAGCCGCCGCACCGGACGTCCCACCGCGGTGGTGAGCTCGGCCCAGCGTCCGGTGCCGCTGTTCCATCACTACGTCACCACCCCGCTGCACGAGATGATCACCGAGCTGTTGAGCACCCGCCAGTCCCCGGTCTACATCGTGCACTTCACCCAGGCCTCGGCGCTGGAACAGGCCCAGGCGTTGACCAGCATCAACGTCTGCACCCGCGCCGAGAAGGATCTGATCGCCGCTGCGATCGGCAGCTTCCGGTTCAGCTCGGGCTTCGGCAAGACGCTGTCGCGGCTGGTGCGCCATGGCATCGGGGTCCACCATGCCGGCATGCTGCCCAGGTACCGGCGGCTGGTCGAGCAGCTGGCCCAGGCCGGGCTGCTCAAGGTCATCTGCGGCACCGACACCCTCGGGGTGGGGATCAACGTCCCGATCCGCACCGTGGTGCTGACCTCGCTGAGCAAGTACGACGGCCGCCGCAGCCGGCAGCTGCAGGCCCGGGAGTTCCACCAGATCGCCGGCCGGGCCGGCCGGGCCGGCTTCGACACCGCCGGGACCGTGGTGGTGCAGGCGCCCGAGCACGAGGTCGAG
>NZ_DASVSG010000104.1:0-4499 GCF_036388195.1 Jatrophihabitans sp.
GGGAAACGGGTTCTCCGGGGTGCCGCCGATCAGCACGGCGCCGGGGAGGATCCGCCAGCCGGCGCGTCGGTAGAACATCGCCAGCGCCCGGTCGCAGGTGAAGATGCTCAGGTCCGCTCCGCTGGCGGCGATCTGTTCACGGGCCGCGGTGACCAGACGGTGGCCATGGCCACGGTGGCGGTGCGACTGGTCGGTGACGACGGTGCTGAGCCCACTGGCGGCGTAGCGCTGGCCGTCGTGGGTGATCTCCTTGGACAGGATGGCCAGCGAGGCCAGCACGACCTCACGGTCATCGACGAGCAGCATCGTCACCGGCTGCAGCGCCGGGTCGTGGTCGGTCGGGGGCTCGTTGGGGCTCCGCGGCCAGGCCTGGTCCCGCGAGGCCACGATCTGCACGTGCAACGCTGGCGGAACCGTGTGCTGCGGGAACGACAGGACGCGCATCAGCCCCCTCGCGGGTCACCTGCCGAGGTGCGACGTGTCATGGCCGCCCCAGGGCAGGTTGAGCGGTTTAGCCGACACCTAGGCGCGAGAGCCGGGGACAGCCGGCTGCTCAGGCCGGGTTGACCGGGATGTCGCGGCAGCCCAGCCTCGGATTGGCGGTGCCGAGGGAGATGTTGTGCGCGTAGACGCAGACCCGGTGCCAGCCGTTGATCACGCCGGTGAGGGTGAAGTCGAAGCCCTGCCAGGTGCCGAAGGGCCGGGCGGCGGCCACATCGGGACGGTACCTCCCGGTGCCGTACCGGCCGGCCAACCGGCCGTCGATGTAGAGGTCGATGGTGACCCGGCCGGACGGTGAGTCCGGGTCCGCCGCCCAGCCGACCGCCCGGACGGTGCCCCGGCCACCGGTCACCGAGTCCAGGTGGCCCTGCGGGTTGTGCTTGGCCGCGGCGGCGTTGGCCTGGGTGATGATGTTGGTCGCCTGGCTGCCCACCCCCATCGAGATCACCGGGCGCGCGGCGGGGTTCAGCCAGCGCATCACGTAGTTCAGCGACGCGGCGGCGATCGCCACGCACCCGGCGGTGGGACGGCCGTTGGTGACGTGCAGGAAGAAGGCGGAGCCGGCGCCGGCCCGGACCGGGAAGCGGTTGTAGTCGATCACCACGGCATGGGCGTACACCGCGCCCATCGTGTAGAGGTTCTCACTCGGCCAGCCGGGTGAGTAGGTCTGGCGCATGTGGGTGTTGTAGGCCGGGCTGCTGGAGACCGAGTTCCACCAGTCCATCCGGGTGGCCTGGAAGTACGGCAGCCGGGTGCCGTTGGTGGGCTGGTTGCCGAAGGCCTCGGTGAGGGTGAAGACGCCCGCCGGAGTCCGGCCCATCCCCTCCCGGGTCGCCCCGATGCCGTTCCGGCCGAGGTTGGCGGTGACCGGGCCGGAGTGGTGCCGGAACCCGCCGGTGCTCAGCCGGGTCCACAGGTCGAACCGGGCGGTGGTGGAGCTGGAGCTGCTGGCCTGGACGGTGATGACCTGGTTGGGCTGGCTGGCCGCGGCCACGGCCACGGCCACGTCCGCGGCCGCGGCCGCGGCCGCGGGGCGGGCCTGCGGTGGCGCCAGCACGGCGAGCACGGTGGCCGCCACCCCGGTGAGCACGGCAGTGAGGGCTGCGAGGCTGGCTCTCATCGATCTCCTTCACACGCGGCGCACCGGGGCGCCCTGGCCATCCCCGTATCAGCCGGAACGGTATCGCACCTCACGCCGGCTGGTCGGTTGAGAAGCTGCAGGTCGCCAGCATGCCCAGCTCGCCCTCGAACGGCGGCCGCCAGTGCGGAACAGAACGGCCGTCGAAGGCCCGCAGGTGATCGTGCGGAACCGGCAGGCTCGGATGGCCGGCCGGGAACACGCCTCCTTCCCGGACGAGCTCCAGCAGCGCTGGGTTGGTTGCCCGGGCATGGCGAGGACTCCGCCGCATGGCCGGCAGGTTGCCGCACAGGTCGGCCACCAGCGTGACCGCCGCCAACCGGGCGTCGCGATGGATGCCGAGGTGATCTCCGGACCGGTAGAAGTTGTATCCGGCCCGGGCGGGGCGCAGGTCGTCCAGACCGGTGCAGGCCCGCAGCATCGCCAGCAGCGTGGGTGAATGGTGGATCGCCTGCAGCACCGGGCCGGCAGGGTAGAAGCTAAACCTGGTGTCGGTGGTCAGGCTGCCGTCCGGGTTCTCCGTGAAGCCGGAGCTGGTGAAAAGGGCCGCCTGGTCAAGCAATGTGAGGGCCTCTGCCTGGAGCGCGGGGACCAGGTCGAGGCCACCGCCGAGCTCGACGGTCAGCCCGATGGTCCGTTCCTGGCGCCAGTCGCCGTACCGCTGCCGGGCATCGATCACCAGGTCGCCTTCCCGCTGCGGGCGAGCTGCGGCGGCCTGCACGGTCCTGGTCATCGGTTTCAGCTCCCGCCGGGGTGGAACTCGTTCTGGGCCGCCTCCAGGCCCTTGGCCAGCAACGCCTCCACCGCGTCGGCGGCCCGGTCGATGAGGAAGGCAAGCTCCTTGCGCTCGGCGGCGGCGAACTCGCGCAGCACGTAATCGGCCGGGTCCTGGCGCCCGGGCGGGCGGCCGATGCCGAAGCGGACCCGCAGGTAGTCCTTGGAGCCCAGCGCCGCGCTGGTGGACTTCAGGCCGTTGTGGCCGCCCTCGCCCCCGCCGCGCTTGAGCCGCAACCCGCCGAAGGGCAGGTCGAGCTCGTCGTGCGCCACGATGATCCGCTCGACGCCGACCTTGTAGAACCGGCTGATCGCCACGATGGGGCCGCCGGATTCGTTCATGTAGGACTTCGGCTTGGCCAGCACGACGGGCTGGCCGGCCAGCCGGCCCTCGACGATGTCGGCCCGGCCACCGGAAGATTTGTGCGCCTTGAAGGAGCCGCCGATACGGGCGGCCAGCTCGTCGGCCACCAGGAATCCGGCGTTGTGCCGGGTGGCGGCATACCGAGGGCCCGGGTTGCCGAGGCCGACGATCAGGTAACGCTCGTCAGTCATGGCATCCCGGGCCTGGAGGTTATGCGGCCGGAACCAGCGCCGCCAACCGGCGGCCGGCGTCCTAGGCCTCGTCCGTCGCGGTGTCGCCCGACTCCTCGGTGGCGTCGCCGGCCGGCTCCTCGACGATGCCGAGATCGGCGATCGACTCGGCGGTGTCGGCCTCGATGTCCTCGGCGGTCGGGGCGGTGGTGATGTTGAGCAGCAGCGTCTCGGCGTCGGTGACCAGCGTCGCGCCGGACGGCAGCGTCAGGTCGCCGGCGGTGACGTGGGCGCCGGCGTCCAGGCCCTCGACCGACACCTCGATCTCGCTGGGCAGGTGGGTGGCCTCGGCCTCGACCTGCACCGTGGTGTGCTCCTGGCCGAGCATCGCGCCGGGGGCGACATCGCCGGTCACCACCAGCGGGACGTCGATGGTGACCCGCTCGCCCCGGCGGACGGCGATCAGGTCGACGTGCTCGAAGTCCCCCCGGATCGGGTGCCGCTGGACGGCCTTGGGAATGGTGAGCTCGTCCTTGCCGTCGAGGGAGAGGGTCAGCAGCACGTTGCCGCCACCACGCTTGATGGCCTGGGCGAACTCGCGGGCCGGCAGCGAGACGTGTCGGGGGTCGGCGCCGTGCCCGTAGATGACGGCGGGGATCTTGCCGGAACGACGGGTACGGCGAGCGCCACCCTTGCCGAACTCGGTACGTACTTCGGCGGCCAGACGGACTTCAGACACGGGGGCGCTCCTGTTGCATCAGCTCGTACGGAAGTTGTTCGTGATCGTGAGGTGCCACCCCAGTCAAGCCTGCTGACTGTGTGACGCCGGTCATATTGCTGTTGTCGACACGCGGTGTTGCCCGAGAGCGCGGCTGGTGCGCCTGCGCGGTCGACGACCGCGGCACACCAGGTCAACAACACAGCGCCGGCAAGCACCGCGTCGATAACGGGCCCCACCACAACCCCTGCCGAACCTGACAGGCTCAGCTGGATCGATCCGTGGGCTCCCTCGCCGAGGCAACCCTGCAATCCTACAAGGCAGGTCGAGCGCCGGAGAAATCGGGTGGCCCGCCCATGTCACGGTCTGTCCGCCGTGGTGATCGGGGCGCGAGAGCGGCGCACTAGCATCGCAGCCGTGTCCCAGAGTGCCGGCGAGGTGAGCGTCCGGGTTCCCGCCAAGCTCAACCTCCAGCTGCTGGTGGGACCGCTGCGCGTCGACGGTTACCACGAGATCGGCACGGTGTTCCACGCGCTGGAGCTGTTCGACGTGCTGACCGCTGCCCCTGCCGGGTCGCTCACGCTGGCGATGCGCGGCGCCGAGAGCGCCGGGCTGCCGACCGACCGGGGCAACCTGGCCTGGCAGGCCGCGGAGCTGCTGGCCGGGCACGCCGGCATCCGGCCCCAGGTCGAGATCACCATCGACAAGCACATCCCGGTGGCCGGTGGCCTGGCCGGCGGATCCGCCGACGCCGCAGCCGCGCTGCTGGCCTGTGACCGGCTCTGGGGGCTCGGGCTGCCGGCCGCCGAGCTGGCCGCGCTGGCCGGCCAGCTC
>NZ_DASVSG010000105.1:0-2255 GCF_036388195.1 Jatrophihabitans sp.
GACCGTGAGCTGGCCGCCAGCGCGCTGCCGCCGGCCGGGACGGGCCCCCACCAGCGCAGTTGGTGGCTGGAAACCCCATCGCAGCACACTCCGGCGGGCCCGGACGCCACCCGCGACGCGGACGCCACCCTGGTGTGCCCGCTGTGGCTGGAGCCGATGGCGGTGGCCCGCCCGCACGGTGGTGCCCTGGTGCTCGTCGGCCGGCACGAGGCCCTCGTCGCCACCCGGGACGCCGTGGAGGTGCTCGCCGGGCAGGCGGCGCTGGCCCTGGACCGGATAGCGCTGGTGGAGGCCGTGGGCCGCCGCGACAGCGACCTCTATCTGCGGGCGGTCATCCGCAACACCAGCGAGATCATGCTGGTCACCGACTCCGACCAGCGCATCCGGTACGCCAGCCCGGCCCTGCACGACCTGCTCGGCATCGAGCCGCAGCCGCTGACGGACCTGCACGACCTGGTGCATCCCGACGACCGCAACCGGCTCCGGGCCGCGATGCTCGGCGACGACGGCGAGGGGGCGGTGTTCTGCGCCCTGCAGCGCCGCGACGGCACCCAGGTGCTGGTCGAGGCGGCCTACCGCGATCTGCGGGCGGACCGGCTGGTCCAGGGGTTCGTCGTCACCGTCCGCGACTTCACCGACTCGCAGCCGTCCGAGCATCGGCCGCACCGCGAGCACTCCGACAACCTGCCCGGTGCCGTGAACCGCCGCAGCGCCCGGGGCAAGTTCCGCTACTGAGGTGCTGCCACGGCCGGGACACGCCGCAGGGCGCCGGACCATCCGGTCCGGCGCCCTGAGCAGTTGATGCTGTCGCGCGCGGTTGATGCTGGAGCGCGCGGTCGTGCTGTCGTGCGTGGAGCGCAGCGTCAGCGGGTGACGCCGCGGCGACCGGCGAGGCCCACCACCAGGGCCACACCGATGGCGGCGAGCACGACCTGGATCAGCAGCTCGGTCCAGTCGAGGCCGTTGGTGTCGGCCAGGCCGACGGAACGGGCGATGACGGTGCCGAGCAGAGCGGCGCCGACGCCGATCAGCATGGTCAGCCAGATCGGGATGTTCTGCTTGCCCGGCACGACCAGGCGGCCCAGCGCGCCGATGACGAGGCCGACGATGAGGGCGGTGATGATTCCGGTGACGGTCATTCGGGGGCTCCTTGAAGGTCAAACTGTTGTTGCGTCCGTTGACCGCAGAGTTCCCGACCTTGCCGAATCCCAAACCGGATTATTTTTTGGCCACACCCTTGACGTCACCCGAATCAGAGGTGGACAGCGCGGCGATGAAGGCCTCCTGGGGCACCTCGACCCGGCCCACCATCTTCATCCGCTTCTTGCCCTCCTTCTGCTTCTCGAGCAGCTTGCGCTTGCGGCTGATGTCCCCGCCGTAGCACTTGGCCAGCACGTCCTTGCGGATGGCACGGATCGTCTCGCGGGCGATGATCCGGCTGCCGATGGCCGCCTGGATCGGCACCTCGAACTGCTGGCGCGGGATGAGCTTCTGCAGCTTCGCCGCGATGTTGACCCCGTAGGCGTACGCCTTGTCCTTGTGCACGATCGCGCTGAACGCGTCCACCGGCTCCCCGTGCAGCAGGATGTCGACCTTGACCAGCTCGTTGGCCTGCTCGCCGGACGGCTCGTAGTCCAGCGAGGCGTAACCCTTGGTCTTGCTCTTGAGCTGGTCGAAGAAGTCGAAGATGATCTCGGCCAGCGGCAGGGTGTAGCGCAGCTCCACCCGCTCGGTGGAGATGTACTCCATGCCGAGCAGCTGACCACGCCGGCTCTGGCAGAGCTCCATGACCGCGCCGACGAACTCGTTGGGCACCAGCACCGTCGAACGCACCATCGGTTCGTAGATCTCGGCGATCTTGCCGGTCGGGAACTCGCTCGGGTTCATCACCACGTGCTCGGCGGCGTCCTCGGTGATCACCCGGTAGACCACGTTGGGGGCCGTGGAGATCAGGTCGAGGTTGAACTCGCGCTCCAGCCGCTCCCCGATGATCTCCAGGTGCAGCATGCCGAGGAAGCCGCAGCGGAAGCCGAAACCGAGCGCCGCCGAGGTCTCCGGCTCGTACGTCAGCGACGCGTCGTTGAGCTGGAGTTTGTCGAGCGCGTCACGCAGCGCCGGATAGTCGGAACCATCGATCGGGTAGAGCCCCGAGTAGACCATCGGCTTAGGGTCCTTGTAGCCGCCGAGCGGCTCCTTCGCCGGCCGCGCGTTGCCCGTCACGGTGTCACCGACGCGGGACTGGCGGACGTCCTTCA
>NZ_DASVSG010000106.1:0-51188 GCF_036388195.1 Jatrophihabitans sp.
GACCATGAAAGGTCGTGCGGGCACTACGGTGAGACACGAGAGCCTCCGGGTCGGAGTGGGTCCTAGACAAACCACACCCCACCCGGAGGTTCTCACCGTTTCAAGCCGCCACGCCCACCACCAACGTCCTGGCCGAGTACAGCTAGAGGTCCAGGACGCGCCGCAGGCCGTGATCGACCTCGCGCAACAGGGCTAGGGGCACAGCTCCTGCATGTTCGATCAGATCCGTCTTGTCCAGAGTCACCACAGCAGTGACGGACACGACAGAGTCTCGCGGCAGCCCGGTTGCCTTCGCAGGCAGGAATACGTTGCCGGGCATCGACGCCAAGTCGGTGTTGGACGTGACCACCACAGCCAGCACCGTTGCCAGCAGGCTCGCGTTATACGTGTCTGCTGAGACCACCAGCACCAGCCGGCGCTTGGCAGGACGAGATCCGAGGGGCGCTCCGAGGTCTGCCCAGTAGATGTCACCCCGCTCGATCACCATTCAGGCGTCGAAGCCAAGACCCGCCGGCCTGCCGTGACAGCTTGCTCGGCGGTGTCGTCGCGGCCAGCCAGCGCGGCGACAGCCGCGTTGATCTGATCGGTCAACGATTCGGCATCGAGCTGATCCAAGTAGTAAGCGACCGCGCGCGTGAAGAACTCCGAACGACTCATACCTAGGTCGTGCGCTCGCCTGGATGCCCTCTCGAAGGTGTCATCAGGTATGGAGATCGCGGTCTTCATGGTCTGAGTATAACCGGGTATAACATCTAAGTATAACCGGGTATAAAGCTGTGCAATGGCTGAAAGGTGACAGCTCACGCAGGCTACAAACTGCACGGCAGGGCTAGCGCTGCTCGCCGGCGTCGGGAGCGATGTGGAAGACGCCGATGGTCGCCAGAACGGCCGCTTCCACCTTCGCCTTCTCGATGCCGAGCCCAGCCAACGGACCTGATCCGGCCTCGTGCTCCAGCAGGGCGAGCAGGATGTGCTCGGTGCCGATGTAGTTGTGGCCCAGCCGGAGCGCTTCGCGGAAGGTCAGCTCCAGCGCCTTGCGCGCGTCGGTGTCATACGGGATGAGGTCGGGCATCGCGGCAGCCGGCGGCGGCAGCGTCGCGGCGACCGCGGTCCGCAGGGCGTCCAGCGACATGCCTTGACCGCGAAGGACGATGGCCGCGACCGCCTGCGGCTCGTAGAGCAGCCCCAGGATCAGGTGTCCGGTCTGGATCGTGTCGTTGCCCGCGTCCCGGGCCTCGTTCTGCGCGGCCATCACGACGTTCCTGGCCCGCTGGGTGAACCGGCTGAACCCCTGGCTGGCATCGAGGTCCGGCGCCCCCGCCTTGGGGACGAAGCGCTTCTGCGCCGCCTGCTTGGTGACCCCCATGCTGCGGCCGATGTCGGTCCAGGACGCGCCCGAGCGGCGGGCCTGGTCCACGAAATGGCCGATCAGGTGGTCGGCCACCTCGTCGATGTGCTGCGCGGCCAGCACGGCGTCGGCGAGTTGATCGAGCGGCTCGGTGTGCACCTTCTTGATGGCGGCGATCAGGTCGTCCAGCCGGACGGGGCTGGCCATCTGGGTTGGTTCTGACATGCGACAACCATAGGTTGACGTCGTACGCAGCGTCAACCCTGAGTTGTCGAATCAGGTGCCGCAGAACGTCACGTACGAGCCGAAGTCCTCCGGAGCCGGCCCCGCATAGCGCTCCAGGCCCGGGCGCTCGTCGAAGGGCGCGGTCACCGCCTCGAGCAGCCGTCGCACCGGGTTCAGGTCCCCGCCGACCGCTGCGGTCAGCGCCTCTTCGACCAGGTGGTTGCGCGGGATGTAGACGGGGTTCACCCGGTCCATGGCCTGCGCGTCCGGCCCGAGGGCGCGCCAGCGCTGCAGCCAGCCATCGATCGCCGCGAGGTCGAGGACCAGCCCGCGCACCGGCTCGGCGTCGCCCCGGGCCGCCGAGCCCAGGCCGCGGAAGAACGACGTGTAGTCGACGTGGTTGGCCTGCAAGAGGGCGAGCAGCTCGTCGGCCAGGGCGGTCGCCTCAGCGTCCTCGACCCCAGCGGGCAGCCCCAGCTTGGCGCGCATGCCGGCCAGCGAGGCGGCGACGTACTGCTCGCGGAACCGCTCGAGCGCCTCCATCGCCAGGGCTACCGCCCGGTCCTCGTCGTCGGCGAACAGCGGCAGCAAAGTCTCGGCCAGCCGGGCCAGGTTCCACTCCGCGACCAGGGGCTGGTTTCCGTAGGCATAGCGCCCGCCCGCGTCGATCGAGCTGAACACGGTGGCCTGGTCGTAGGCGTCCAGGAAGGCGCACGGGCCGTAGTCGATGGTCTCGCCGGAGATCGTCATGTTGTCGGTGTTCATGACGCCGTGGACGAACCCGACCAGCATCCACCGCGCCACCAGCGACGCCTGCGCGGCGACCACGGCCTCGAACAGGGCCAGGTACCGGTGCGGCGCGTCCGCCGCGGCGGGGTGATGCCGGCTGATCGCGTGGTCGGCCAGCCGGCGCAGCAGGTCGAGGTCCCCGGTCAGGGCGGCGTACTGGAAGCTGCCCACCCGAAGGTGGCTGCTGGCCACCCGCGCCAGCACCGCTCCGGGCAGCACGGTCTCGCGCCGCACCGGACGCCCGGTCGCGACCACGGCGAGGGATCGGGTCGTCGGCACGCCGAGCGCCTGCATCGCCTCGCTGATCACGTACTCGCGCAGCATCGGGCCCACCGCCGCCAGGCCGTCCCCGCCGCGCGCGAACGGGGTACGTCCGGACCCCTTCAGGTGCAGGTCGCGACGCTGCCCATCGGGACTGGCGACCTCACCCAGCAGCAGCGCCCGCCCGTCGCCCAGCCGCGGCACCAGCCCGCCGCACTGGTGGCCGGCGTACGCCTGCGCCACCGGGGTCGCCCCGTCGGGCACCAGGTTGCCCACCAGGAAGCGCAGGCCGTCGGGGCCGCGCAGCCAGTCGGGGTCCAGGCCAAGCTCGGCGGCGAGGGGCTCGTTGAGCACCAGCAGCCGCGGGTCCGGAGCCGGCTCGGCCTGCCACGGAAGCGCCATCTCGCCCAGCTCGCGGGCGAACCGGTCGTCAAGATCAACGGTCGATACGGGTGCGATGCTCATTTATCCGAGGGTACCTGCGGCGCCGGCGTCCTGCGCTGCTCGCAGCGTGTCCCTTCAGAGCCGAACCCCGGCCAGCGCGGTGGCTCGATCGGCGAGGGCAGCGAGCACCTCGGCGTGCGCCGGGCCGGTGCTGACGCTGAGCGCCAACCGGCCGTCGGCGATGTGCAGCTCGAAGCTGAAGAACCCGCAGCATTGCGTCTCGCGAGCCGCCAGGTCGGCTGCCGTGGCTGCCACCGCGGGCCCGCCGCTCAATGCGGCATGGACCTGTTCGACGGGCGGCGCTGGCGTCGATCATGGCCGTTGACAGTGGCGTGTGTCAGAGTGGCGCCATGGCGGGAGAGGAGTTCCGGGCAAAGCTACGTGGCAGCGAAGCCACTCTGGGCGTGGTCCGCGCCAGTGACGTCGCCCGCCTGATCACCGGCTTGGAATCTGCGGTAGCGGCAGCGGCTTACGCCGCGCTGGGCAAACCCAGGCGCGCTTCGACGGGTCGTCACCGGGCGGCCATTGAGGCTGCCTCGCGGCTTCACTTCCAGAACGTCGAGCCTGGCAGCGTGGTAGCCGTACTTCGACTCCCCCAGCTCGCCGAGGTCACTGACGACGCCTTCGATATCGAGGTGGACGACCTTGCCGGAGCGGCGTTCGACCGTCTCGTCGCGTCCTTCACGCAACCTGACGACCAGGTCGACGCCGGCATCGCCAAGGCGCTGGCCGACCTCGGTTACGAACTGGGCATTGGCGAGAGGCATGAGGAACTGCTGTTGAGCAGCGCCAGGTCCTCGTCAGTGGGCCGCCTCGATGCCAGCGCCAAGGAGCGGATGCGTCGACTGGCCGACGCGCCCCTCGGACGCCAGCCGGACGTCATCCTGGGAACGCTGCATGAGGCCGACTTCGACCGTCGCACCGCGCGGCTGCACGCGACAACAGGCGAGACGGTGACGGTCGAGTTTCCTGCTGAGCTCGACGACAAGATCCAAGAGGCGCTTCGGGCGCAAGCCGCCTTCGAAGGCATCGTCAGCTTCGACCCGGTCACCTCGATCGCGCGGCGCGTGGAGTTGCGGCGCATCAGCGCCCCGGAGCCACTCCCGTACGACACTTCGGCGTTCTGGGTGACCACATCAGTCGACGATCTAGCACAAGAGCAAGGGGTCGTGCCGGCCACGTTCGAGGCCCCGTTCGCCCAGTGGAGTGAGCAGGAGCTCGCTGATATCACCAGCGCCTTGGCGGATCTGGACGCATGAGTCCGGACGAGGTGCCGCCTGGCCCTTTGTTGATCGACACGGACGTCGCCACCTGGCTGTTGACCGGCGTTGCGGAGGCTCAGCCTTGGCAACCGCTACTTCGGGGACACCTGCTGACGTTGTCCTTCGTGAACGTCGGGGAGCTTCTCGCGTTGCCCATCTCCCGAAGCTGGGGCCACACGAGGCTGGCCGCATGGACCCAGGCCATCCGGCGCAACTTCGTCGTGCTGCCCTTCGACGCGAAGATCACCGAGCAATGGGCACCACTGCATGTCAGGTATCGAGGACATCTGCAACGAGGCGGAGCGAACGACCTCTGGGTAGCGGCCTCGGCGTTGTCGGCAAACCCGCCGCTTCCGTTGGCGACAAACAACCTGAGCGACTTCATCACCGTGGCCGCCGACTATCCATTACGCCTGGTCCACCCGGATCTGTAGTTCCGGACGGTCCGAAAGCGTGAGCCCAGTCCAGATGGTGGGATAGGCGTGACCGTTCCCCGCATGCATGCCGATGAGGTCGAGGTTGATCCTGACCTTGTCCGCAACCTGCTGGCCGAGCAGGCGCCTCAGTGGGCGGGGCTACCGCTGACCCGGCTGCCCACCTGGGGAACCGATCACGTCATCTACCGGCTGGGCGGTGACCTCTCCGTGCGGCTGCCCAAGATCGGCTGGGCAGCGTCCCAGGGCGTCACCGAGCAGCGATGGCTGCCGCTGATCGCCGCGCAGGTGGCCGTCGAGGTCCCGGCGCCGCTGTTCGTCGGCCGGCCGCAAGGGCGCTACCCCTACCGCTGGTACGTCTCGCCCTGGCTCGCCGGCGAGAACCCCCGGCCGGGGGACGACCTGACCGTGATCGCCGGTGACCTCGCCGACTTCGTGCTGGATCTGCAGCGTCTCGACCCATCAGGCGCGCCGCGACCCCAGAGCGGGGACAGAGGTGGACCGCTGGCCGACGCCGACACCGCGACCCGCGAGCCTGCCGAGCAGCTGCGCGGTCAGACCGACGTCGACGCCCTGCTGGCCGCCTGGGAGGCCGGGGTGACGGCGCCGGGCTGGACGGGGCCGTCGCGCTGGGTGCATGGCGACCTGATGGACGGCAACCTGTTGGTCCGGCGTGGCCGGCTGGCCGCGGTCATCGACTGGGGCAGCTGCAAGGCAGGCGACCCCGCCATCGACCTGGTCGCGGCCTGGAGCTTGTTCGACGGGCCGAGCCGGGCGGTCTTTCGCGAGCGGCTCGGCTTCGTGGACGAGCCGATGTGGCTGCGCGGCAGGGCCTGGGCGGTCTCCGCGGCGGTCCAGGCGCTGCCGTACTACCGCGACACCAACCCCGACATCGTCGCCCGGTCCTGGCGCGCGGTGCACGCCGTGCTCGCTGACCTCGAGTAGGCGATTCAGCGGGCTGGGACGGTAAATATTTAGGAGCATCGGGTTGATACGGACATACTAGACGCAATGTCGCAAGCTGCTTACACTGCGCAGCATGAGAACCCTCGCCCGTGCCACCGCAGCCGGCATTGCGCTAGCAACCGTGATCCTGAGCAACCCCGTTACCGCCTCCGCGTCCGGCCCGATGCAGGTCACCGGCGGATCGGGCTGTGTGAGCTCGTACAACAACACATTCCAGTGCTTCGACAACTTCACCGGAGGAACGGCTCCCTACACCCTTTCGGGATCCACAAGTAATACCTACGCCACCATCCGGCAAATGAGCCTTTTCACCAATGCGGATAGCTATGAGATCTGGGTCTATGGTGACTGCGTCCCTGGTAAGCAGACATGGGTGTACATCAACGTCCAGGACTCCGGCGGACAAACCTTGTCGCTGAGAAGGACCATCTCTTGTGGCGGAGGATCAGGCGTCTGAGGCGCCTACAGCCAGCACATCCCTGCCCTCAGCCGAGTAGCCGGTGCGACACCTCGCCGATCGCCTGGTCGAGGATCTCCACGCCGAGCGCGATCTCGTCCTCGGTGCTGGTCAGCGGCGGCGCGATCCGGAACGTGCCGCCCATCCCGGGCAGCTGCACCACGTTCATGTGCAGCCCCAGCTCCAGGCAGCGCCGCGTGACCAGGGCGCCCAGCTGGTCCGAACCCGTCTTCGTCGCCCGGTCGGTGACCAGCTCGACGCCCTGCAGCAGGCCCCGCCCGCGGACGTCGCCGACCACCTCGTGCCGGTCCTGCACGGCCAGCAGACCGTCCCGCAGCGCCGCGCCGAGCTTGCGGGCCCGCTCGTCCAGCCGTTCGCGTTCGGCCACGTCCAGCACCGTGTTCCCCACCGCCGCGACCAGCGGGTCCGACACATGGGTGGTGTAGAACAGGAACCCGCGCCGGTGCGCCTCCTCCTCGATGGCGGCTGAGGTGATGACCGCGGCCAGCGGCAGCCCCGCGCCCAGGGTCTTGGACAGCGTGATGAGGTCCGGGACGACGCCGTCCCGCTCGAAGGCGTACCAGGTCCCGGTACGGCACAGCCCGGTCTGCGCCTCGTCCAGGATCAGCAGCATCCCGCGCTCCTCGCACTTGCGCTTGAGCGCCGCGAGGTAGCCGACCGGCGGGTCGATCACCCCACCGGAGCTGAGGATCGGCTCCACCAGGCAGGCGGCCAGGCTGCCCACCGACTGGGCGTCCACCAGGCCGAACGCCCAGTCAAGCTGCCGTTGCCAGTCCAGCTCGCCGTCAGCGGTGACGAAGTCCGGGCGGTAGCTGTTCGGGGTCGGGATCGCGAGGTTGCCGACGGTGGGGCCGTAGCCGTGCCGGCCGGCGCTGTAGGTGGCGGCCGCCGCGCCGGCGGTCATGCCGTGCCAGGAGCCGGCGAACGAGACGATCTCGTGCTTGCCGGTGACCAGCTTGGCCATCCGCAGCGCGGCCTCGTTCGCCTCCGCGCCGGTGGTGAGCAGCAGGGTCTTGGCCAGCGGCGCCGGCAGCGATTCGGCGAGCCGGCGCGCCAGCTCCACCACCGGGCGCGACAGCATGCCGCTGAACAGGTGGTCGAGAGTGCCGACCTGCTGCCGCACGGTGGCCACGATCTCGGGATGGGAGTGGCCGAGGATCGCGCTCATCTGGCCCGAGGTGAAGTCCAGCACCTTCCGGCCGCTCTCGGTGTAGAGGAAGCTGCCTTCGGCGCGGACGATGATCTCGGGACTGAACGTGCCGCCGTAACGGATCAGGTGCTGATCGACGTCGGACCAGAAGTCGTTAGCCATGGCCAGACGCTACAGCCCGGCTGCGCGGGTATGGGACCTAAGCTTGCCGCATGCCGGTCACCCACCCGAGCAAGGCCGCCCACCGCAGGAGCCGCACCGGCCAGGCCAGCCCGCCCAGGGGAGGATCCGGATGACCGGCTACCCATCGATGCCCCCGGCTCATCAACCGGGCGGTCCCAGGTCGCGGGTCTGGATCTGGGTGCTTGGCTGGGTGATCGTGGGCGTTCTGGTACTCCTTCCGGTAGTCACGGTATTGATCATCGGCATTCAATGGATCCTTGCCGACGATCCGTGATCCGGCGCCCTGACGGCCCACCGGGCTCAGCCGGCTCGTGCGGCCGGCCGTGAGCGCTCGACGTCCCGCACTGACGTAGCGTCTGCACTGGTTCGCAGATCGCGGGCGCCCGCCCGCCGCCGTAGCTGGAGGGTTGGGACGAGGCGTGGTGCTCAGCGAGGCCGTAGCCGCTCCGAGCACCGCCCCGGCCGAGCCGTCCCAGCAGTCACCGGTGGTCACCGGCTGGCGGGAGGAGTTCGTCTCCCTGGCCGGCCGGATCATCGTGCTGGCCGGCTTCTGGTCGCTGGTCAGCCTGATCCTGCGGCCGCTGCGCTGGGTCCGCTGGATCGACGACCTGTTCGGCCTGATCAACCTGCCGGCCGGGCCGAGCCTGTTCTCCACCGTGCTGCTGTTCGTGGTCGGCGGCGCGGTCCGGCGGCGGATGAGGGTCTCGCTGTGGCTGCTGCTGGGCTTCCAGGCCGTCGCCGCCGTGGAGCTGCTGGGCGCGGCGCTGCAGCTGGCCTTCGACCGGAACGAGGCGCGCCAGATCCGGCCGATCGAAGCGGTCGAGCTGGTGGTGAACCTGCCGCTGACCGTGCTGCTGGTGGTGCTGCTCTGGCGCAGCCGGAGCGCGTTCACGTCCCGGCTGGAGCCGGGCGCGCGGTGGCGGGCGCTGGCCGTCCTGGCCGCCGGCCTGATCGTCTCGGTCAGCGTCACGGTGGCCCTGACGCTGAGCTTCCCGGACACCCTGGCCGGAGTCTGGCAGCAGCTGGTCTGGGCGGTCCGGGTGTCCTTCGGCGTGGAGCCCACCGCCACCGAGGTGGGCTGGCAGGGACGGCACGGCCACCACTGGATCGCGGCGCTGTCGGGCCTGCTGTCAGCGCTGGCTCTGGTGCTGGCCGCGTTGATCTTCCTGCGCTCCACCCGGGCCAAGGCCTACCTCACCGCGCAGGACGAGCTCGAGGTGCGCCGGCTGCTGCTGCAGGCCGGACACCGCGACTCGCTCGGCTACTTCGCGACCCGGCACGACAAGTCGGTGATCTTCGCGCCGGGCCACACCGCCGCCGTCACCTACCGGGTGCTGGCCAACGTCAGCCTGGCCAGCGCCGACCCGATCGGGCCGCCGGCGGCCTGGCCGGCCGCGATCGCCGCGTGGCTGGCCGAGGCCCGGACGTTCGGCTGGTTCCCGGCGGTGCTGTCGGCCAGCGAGGAGGGCGCCGAGGCCTACGTCGCGGCCGGGTTGAAGGCACTGCCGATCGGCGACGAGGCGATCATCGACGTCGACACCTTCACCGTCGAGGGCCCCACCATGCAGCCGGTCCGGCAGGCGGTGCACCGGGTGCAGCGGGCCGGTTACACCATCTCGGTGCGCCGGCACGGCGACCTCACCCCCGAGCAGCTGGCCGAGCTCGCCCAGCGCGCGGAGGAGTGGCGTGGGGAGGACACCGAACGCGGGTTCTCGATGGCGCTGGGCCGGCTCGGGGACCCGGTCGACGGCGACTGCGTCGCGGTGCTGGCGCATGACCGGGACGGCCGGCTGCGCGGGGTGCTGTCGATGGTGCCGTGGGGCCAGCGCGGCCTGTCGCTGGACCTGATGCGCCGGGACCGGACGTCGGAGAACGGCCTGATCGAGGCGATGGTCGCGGCGCTGGTCAATGCCTGCCGCGACGAGCTCGGGGTGCGCCACCTGTCGCTGAACTTCGCCATGTTCCGGGGCGTGTTCAGCGCCGCCGAGCGGGTCGGCGCCGGCCCGGTGGTGCGGCTGACCAGCCGGGTGCTCACGTTCGCGTCCCGGTTCTGGCAGATCGAGAGCCTCTACCGCGCCAACGCCCGCTACCTGCCCCGGTGGATCCCGCGGTACCTGTGCTACGACTCCTCGCTCACCCTGACCCGGGTGGCGCTGGCGGCCGGCATCGCGGAGGGCTTCCTGCCCGCCGTCGAAGGCAGCCGCGAACGGTCCGACGACGGCCGGGTGCGGCTGGACGGCAAGCTGCTGCCGTTCGCCGACGCGGTGGCCGCCCAGCACCGCTCGGCGCGCCAGGGCGTCCGGCCGCCGCGGCGGCTGAGCGAGCAGCAACGGGTCCGCCACGACAAGCTCACCCGGCTGGTCGAGGCCGGCCGCCAGCCCTATCCGGTGTCGGCGCCGCGCAGCTGCGACGTCGCGAGCCTGATCCAGCGCTTCGCCGGGCTGCCCGCCGATGCCCGCACCGGCGAGGTGGTCTCGGTGGCCGGCCGGGTGCGCGCGCTGCGCGACTTCGGCGGGCTGACCTTCGCCGTCCTGCAGGACGGGCCGGCTGCCATCCAGGCGATGATCACCAGCGCGTCCCTCGGCGCCGCCGAGCACCGGTTGCTGCGCTCGACCGTGGATCTCGGCGACTTCGTCAGCGTCACCGGCGAGATCGTCACCTCCCGGCACGGCGAGCTGTCGGTGCAGGCGCAGGCCTGGCAGATGGCCGCCAAGTGCCTGCACCCGCTGCCCGGCAGCCATGCAGGCTTCGCCGATCCGGACGCCCGGGCGCGGCAGCGGCACGTCGAGCTGATCGTCAACCCCGAGGCGATGCAGCTGCTGGCCAGGCGCAGCGCCGCGGTCCGGGAGCTGCGCCGGGCGCTGGACCGGCGCGGCTTCACCGAGGTCGAGACGCCGATGCTGCAGCCGGTGCACGGCGGCGCGAACGCCCGGCCGTTCGTCACCCACAGCAATGCCTACGACGCCACCCTGTACCTGCGGATCGCCCCGGAGCTGTTCCTGAAGCGGCTGTGCGTGGCAGGCATGGGCAAGGTGTTCGAGCTCAACCGCAACTTCCGCAACGAGGGCGCCGACGCCACCCACAATCCCGAGTTCACCTCGGTGGAGGCCTATCAGGCCTATGCCGACTACCTGGACATGCGTGAGCTGACCCGGCAGCTGATCCTCGAGGTGGCCACCGCCATGTACGGCTCGCCGATCGCCCGTCGGCCCGGCCCGGACGGCGCCCAGATCGAGGTGGACCTGTCCCAGCCGTGGCGGTCGGTGACGGTGCACGAGGCGGTCTCCCACGCCTGCGGGACGCCGGTGACCCCCGACACCGGACTGGCCGAGCTGAGCCGGCTGTGCCGGGAGCACGGCATCAACCGCCCGCCCGAGGCCAGCCCCGGCGCGCTGGTCACCGAGCTCTACGAGGTGCTGGTGGAGAAGCAGACCCAGCAGCCGACCTTCTACCTGGACTTCCCGGTGGAGGCCTCGCCGCTGACCCGGGCGCATCGCGCGGACCCGCGGCTGGCCGAGCGCTGGGACCTGGTGGCGTTCGGGGTCGAGATCGGCACCGCGTACTCCGAGCTCATCGACCCGGTGGACCAGCGGCAACGGCTGGTGGAGCAGTCGCTGCGGGCCGCCGACGGCGATGTCGAGGCGATGCAGGTAGACGAGGCGTTCCTGTCGGCCCTGGAGTACGCGATGCCGCCGACCGGGGGCCTGGGTCTCGGGGTGGACCGGCTGGTGATGATGCTGTCCGGGGCCAGCATCCGGCAGACCCTGGCGTTTCCGTTCCTGCGTCCCGGCGGCCGCTGAGCGGCGTGGGCACGATGACCGGCGGTCCCGGCTTCGGGGAAGCGGACGTCGTGGCGATCGACCGCGCTCGGAACGCCTTCCAGCAGCCGGCGCCGGCGGACGTCCTGCTGGCTATCTGCCGCCGTGCCCTGGGAGCCGGCGCGGCCGTCCGGCGGATCGTCGAACTCGGCGTCGGCACCTACAACAGCACCTACCGGGTCGAGCGCGCCGACGGCGAGCCGGTGATCCTCCGGATCGCTCCCGCGCCGTCCCGGCAGGCCCCCGGCGTGCGGGAGGCGATGCGCAACGAGCACGCGACGCTGCCCTTCCTGGCGCCGCTCGGCGGCCTCGTCCCCCGCACCCTGGCGGTCGACTTCACCCATCAGCTGCTGGACCGCGACTACCTCGTCCAGACCCTGCTGCCGGGCGAGCCCGCGTCGCAGCGGCTCGCCGGCTACTCCCCGAGCGCGCTGCGCCACCTGTACCGCGGGCTGGGGTCGGTGACCCGGGCCATCCACGACGTTTCCCGCCCGGGGTTCGGCCGGGTCGCCGGACCATTGCACCCCACCTGGAGCTCGGCGCTCACCGCCCAGTTCGAGCAGCTGGCCGAAGCCCTCACGGCGGCCGGGCTCGACGCCGATCCCGCTCAGCGGGCGGCGGCCGCAGCGCAGCGCCATGCCGCGGCGCTCGATGAGATCACCGTTCCGGCGCTGCTGCACGGTGACCTGTGGACGCTCAACCTGCTGGTCGACACCGACCCGGACCGGCCTGCCATCACCGGCGTGCTGGACTGCGACGCGGCGTCCTGGGGCGATCCGATGTCGGACTGGACGATCGACCGGGTGCTGTCGCGGGCCGGAACCGAGGTGGACGCGTTCTGGCAGGGCTATGGCGATCCCGGCGGGCCCTCCGAGAACAGCGGCCCTGCCGGGCGCCGTCCGGTCCGCGCCCTGCTCTACCGGGCTCGCAACGTCCTCGGGTCCCGGCTCGATATCGAGCGACGCGGGCTGGACCTGCGCGACATCCCGCCGATCCACTGGGACGTCACCGAGGTGCTGACCGCGCTCGAGTCGTCCTGATCGGGGTGGTCGGGCGCCTCCGTTGCGGACGAAAGCCACTTTCCGGCGGCGCCTCGCCGCAGCGGCGCACCGGCGGCGTTGCCCCGGCAAATTCCTGGCCGGGGGGTGAGAGAATGGCGCGGTGACAGCCGATGTCGCCGCTGAATCCCACGCGGTCGAACCGGGCCAGCAGCCCCGGTTCAGCGGCCTGTTCCCGAACAGCCTGCTGCACCACCGCCGGCCGAAGTGGTACCAGGAGGTCGCCATCATCGGCCTCTGCTACTGGATCTACGGCCAGGTGCGCAACCTGGTGCCGGAGCAGGCCAGCATCGCCAAACGGCACGGCCGTGGCCTGCAGCACCTACAGGACGCGCTGCACCTGAACTTCGAACGCTCCCTGAACCGGTACGTGGCCGCCCACGAGCCGCTGGCCCAGGTGATGAACTACTACTACGCCACCCTGCACTTCGTGGTGACGATCGGCTGCCTGGTCTGGCTGTTCCGGGCGCACCCGCGGATCTACCGCGGCGCCCGCACCGTGCTGTTCGCCACCTCGTTGATCGCGCTGGCCGGCTTCTACCTCTATCCGCTGGCGCCGCCCCGGCTGCTGCCGCAGTACGGCTACGTCGACACGGTGCTGAAGTTCCACACCTGGGGCTCGCTGGCCGATCCGAACATCGCCGAGCATTCCAACCAGTACGCCGCGATGCCCAGCCTGCACATGGGCTGGGCGCTGTGGTGTGGCGTGGTGATCTACCTGTGCGCCCGGCGGCGCTGGGTGCGCGTGCTCGGCATGATCTACCCCGTCACGACCTTGCTGGTCATCGTCGGCACCGCCAACCACTTCATCCTCGACGCCGTCGCCGGGCTGGCGGTGTTCCTGGTGGGCGCCCTGGTGCAGTACCTGATCTCCGGCCGCAGCGCCTTCATCGAGGCGCCGATCCGCCGGCACGTCTCCAGCGAGCGGCAGCCTCGCTCGCACCCGAAGTCATCGCCGGAGAACCTGCCGGCGGCCCCGCCGGAGCCACAGCCGAGCGCCCGGCACAGCTCTCAGTCGGCGGGGTCGTAGAAGACCGATTCGACCACCCGGCGAGCGCGGCGGGTGACCCGCCGGTAGTCATCGATCAGCTGGCCGGCCTCGAACCCCGGCCGGTAGCCCAGCACCCGGCCGACCGCCTCCAGCACCCGGCCCGGCTTGGGCAGCTGGTCCTCGGCCTTGTCCCGGACGAGCATGATCGCGTTGCGGGTGCGGCCGGCGAACCCCCAGGCCGCCGACAGCGCGGCCGCGTCGTCGGCGGCGAGCTTGCCGGCGTCCACGGCGGCCTGCAGGGCGGCCAGGGTGCCGGTGGTGCGCAGCCCGGGAACCTGGCCGGCCCACCGCAGCTGCAGTAGCTGGACCGTCCACTCGACGTCTGCCAGGCCGCCCCGGCCGAGCTTGGTGTGGGTGTGCGGGTCGGCGCCGCGCGGCAGCCGCTCGGCATCCACCCGGCCCTTGATCCGGCGGATCTCCACCACCCCGGCCGCGCCGAGCCCGCCCGCCGGGTACCGGATCGGGTCGATCAGCTCGAGGAACCGGTCCCCCAGCTCGGGGTCACCGGCGCAGAACCGGGCCCGCAGCAGGGCCTGGGCCTCCCAGACCGAGGCCCACCGCTGGTAGTACTCGGCGTAGGAGTCCAGCGAGCGCACCAGGGCGCCGCTGCGTCCCTCCGGCCGCAGGTCGGCGTCCAGCCGCAACGGCGGATCGGTGGACGGCGCCGCCAGCATCGCCCGCAGCCGTTCGGCCACCAGGTGCGCCCGGCGGCTGGCCTCGGCGCCGGCGCTGACATCGGAGAAGACGAACATCACGTCGGCGTCGGAGCCGTAGCCGAGCTCCTGCCCACCCAGCCGGCCCATCGCGATCACCGCGAACCGCAGGCCCAGCTCGGCCACGTCCAGCTCGGCGGCGACGATCCGGCGGGCGGCGTCCAGAGCCGCGGCCAGCGTGGCATCGGCCAGCTCGCTGAGCGCGAGGGCGACCTCGGGCCCGTCGAGGCGGCCCAGCAGGTCCGCGAAGGCGATCCGCAGCAGCTCCGCCCGGCGCAGCGACCGGATCGCGTGCGCGGCCTGCGCCGGATCGTCCTGCCGGCCGGCCGCGGTGGTCATCGGCGCCTCGACCTCGGGCTGCCGCCGGGGCCGCAGCTGCTCGTCGTCGGACAGCATCTGCAGCGCCTCCGGCGCCCGCACCAGCATGTTGGCCACGTACCGCGAGGTGCCCAGCAGGGTGGCCAGCCGGGACGCCACCGCGCCCTCGTCGCGCAGCAGCCGCAGGAACCACGGGCTGGTGCCCAGCGCGTCGGAGACCTGCCGGTAGGCCAGCAGCCCGGCGTCCGGATCGGGGGCGTCGGCAAGCTCGGACAGGATCACCGGCAGCAGCGCGCGCTGCAGGACCGCCCGCCGGGACAGCCCCGCGGTGAGCGCCTCGATGTGCCGCAACGCCCCCTGCGGATCGGTGTAGCCCAGCGCCTCCAGCCGCCGCCGGGCCTCCCCGGTGGTCAGCCGCAGCGCCTCGGCCGGTACCCGGGCGACCGCTTCCAGCAGCGGGCGGTAGAACAGCTTCTCGTGCAGCCGGCGGACCTCCCGGGAGTGCAGCGCCCATTCCGCGCGCCACACCGCGGCGGCGTCCCCGCGGCTGTCGGGACGGAAGCCGAGCGAGCGGGCCAGCCGCAGCACCGCCACCGCATCGTCGGGCACCAGGTGGGTCCGGCGCAGCTTGGCCAGCTGCAACCGGTGCTCGGTCGCCCGCAGGAACTCGTAGGCGTCGGCCAGGCTGACCGCGTCGTCCCGGCCGACGAACCCGCCGTCGCGCAGCGCCGCCAGCGCCGGCAGGGTCGCCCCCACCCGCAGCGACTCCTCGGCGCGGCCGTGCACCAGCTGCAGCAGCTGCACCGCGAACTCGACGTCGCGCAGGCCGCCGGGGCCGAGCTTGATCTCCCGCTCGACCAGGTCGGCGGGCAGGTGCTCGACCACCCGGCGGCGCATGGCCCGCACGTCGGCGACGAAGTCGGGACGTTGCGACGCCGTCCAGATCAGCGGCGACAAGGTCTGGACGTAGCGCTGGCCCAGCTCCAGGTCGCCGGCGATCGGACGGGCCTTCAGCAGCGCCTGGAACTCCCAGGTCGAGGCCCACCGCTTGTAGTAGGCCTCGTGGCTGGCCAGGGTGCGCACCAGGGCGCCGGACTTGCCCTCCGGACGCAGCGCGGCGTCCACCTCCCAGGCGGCCTGCCCGCAGATCCGGATGGTGTCGGCGGCCAGCTTGGTGGCGGTGGCCAGCGCCGCGCTCTCCTGATCGGCGCCCGCCGGATCCGGCTCGAAGACGAAGACCACGTCGACGTCGGAGACGTAGTTCAGCTCGCGGCCGCCGGCCTTGCCCATTCCGATGACGGCCAGCCGGCAGCCGGCTGCGTCCGGGGCCAGGCCCGCTCGCGCGATGGCCAGCCCTGCCGCCAGCACGTAACCGGCCAGGTCGGCCAGCGCCTCGGTGACCTGCTGCAGCGTCAGCTCGCTGGCCAGATCCCGGGCGGCGACCAGCAGCAGCTCGCGCCGGTAGGCAGCGCGCAGGGCCCGCACCGCGTCCGGGCCGGTGAGCGTCGCGGCCGTTCCCGCGGTGCCGGTCACCGGGTCTGCCGCCGAGGCGCCGACAGCGCCGGCCAGCCGGTCTGCGGCCGAGTCGACCGTCGGCAGGTCGGCGGCGGCGCCCCGCAGCAGGAGCGCGTCCGCGGGGTGGGCGCACAGGTGCTCGGCCAGCGTCTGGGAGGTTCCCAGGACGCCCAGCAGCCGGGTCCGGAACTCCGCTGAGGCCCGCAGCTCAGCCAGGATGTCCGGGCCTTCGCCGGCCCCGGCGAGGTCGGCGAGCATGGCCAGCGCCTGGTCGGGCGCGGCCACCCGCCCGAGCGCGGACAGCACCGCTGCCGCGGCCGGGTCGCGGGCCTCGTTGCGCTCGGCGTCCCACAGCTGCAGCGACGGCGCGGTCAGCACGTCGGCGGCCCGGACCGGATCGGCGAAACCGGCCCGCGCCAGCCGGGCGGTCAGCCGCCCGGTCAGCCGGCCGGGCGGCTGCGGGGTGTCGAGCGCGGTGGTGTCGAGCGCCGGAGGATCGGGCGCGTTGGTGTCGAGCGCCGGGGAGTCGAGCGCTGCGGAGTCGAGCGCCGGGGAGTCGCCATCGGGCTGCCCGGCAGCATCAGCGGCAGCAGCAGCCGGGGCGGCGTCGGCCGGTCCGGTGTCAGTACGCGGGTGGCTCACGCGAGGCCTGCAGCTCAGCCGCCAGGGCCGCGCGGATCGCGGCGGGATCGGTGAGCGGGCCGGCGGTGACGGCAACCGGGCCGGCAGCAACCGGACCCGGGCCGGCCATCGGCAGCAGCCGCGGCCCGGCGGCAGCGCGAGCAGCCGACGGGTCCGCGGCCAGCGCGACGAAGGCCGCGGCAACCGGCCGCCACACCTCGGCGATGTCCGGATGCGCCCGGATGCTGCGGTCCAGGATGGCGGGCAGGTCGTAGTCGGCCAGCAGCTCGGCGTCCTGCTGCGCCCACAGGGTCACGATCTCCGGCGTGGTCTCGATGTGGAACTGGACGCCCCAGGCCAGCCGACCGACCCGGAAGGCCTGCACCTCGCACACCGGCGAGGACGCGAGCAGCACCGCGCCCGGTGGCAGCTGGCTGACCTCGTCGACGTGCCACTGCAGGACGTCCGGGGTGATCGGCAGCTCGCGGAACAGCGGGTCCTCGGCGGCGGCCTGCCGCTTGGCCACCAGCTGCGAGCCGTACTCGGGCGTCTCGGCCTCGCTGACCCGGCCACCGGCGGCCACCGCCAGCAGCTGTCCTCCCAGGCAGATGCCGAGGGTGGGCAGCTCGGCGCGGACGGCGGCGGCCAGCAGCGCGCGCAGCTCCGGCAGCCAGGGAGCCACGTCGTCCTGGTAGGCGTTCATGACGCCGCCCAGCACCACCAGCGCCGAGTAGCCGGCCAGGTCGGCGGGCAGCGGCTGGCCGGTGGCCGGTGAGCACAGCACCAGCTCGGCCCCGGCCTCGCGCAGCCAGCCCTCGAGCCTGCCCAGCGGCGCCACCAGGTCGTTCTCGATGACCAGGATCGGCCGCTCGGGTCCAGGGGAAGCCATGTCAGCAGATTACTGAGCGCCGGGGGCCTAGAGCGAGGGCAGGTAGCGGCGCAGCTCGAACGGGGTCACCTCGGCCCGGTAGTCCACCCACTCCGAGCGCTTGTTGCGCAGGAAGAACTCGAAGACGTGCTCGCCCAGGGTCTCGGCGACCAGCTCGGAGTCCTCCATCGACCGCAACGCGTCGGCCAGGTTGTGCGGCAGGTCGTCATAGCCCAGCGCCCGGCGTTCGGTGTCCGACAGCGCCCAGACGTCGTCCTCGGCGCCCGGCGGCAGCTCGTAGCCCTCTTCGATGCCCTTCATGCCGGCAGCCAGCAGCACCGCGAAGGCCAGGTAGGGGTTGCACGCCGAGTCGAGCGAACGCACCTCGACCCGGGTGGAATTGGCCTTGCCCGGCTTGTACATCGGCACCCGGACCAGCGCCGAACGGTTGGCGTGGCCCCAGCAGACGTAGGTGGGGGCCTCGACCAGCTGGCCGGGGGCCGACCAGCCGAACAGCCGCTTGTAGGAGTTCACCCACTGGTTGGTGACCGCGGTGATCTCGCGGGCGTGCTTCAGCAGGCCGGCGATGAAGGCCCGCGCGGTGGCCGACAGGTACAGCGAGTCCGACGGGTCGTGGAAGGCGTTGCGGTCGCCCTCGAACAGCGACAGGTGGGTGTGCATGCCGCTGCCGGGCTGGTGCCGGAACGGCTTGGGCATGAAGGTGGCATGCACCCCGCGGGCCCGGGCGAGCTCCTTGATGATGTGCCGGAAGCTCATGATGTTGTCGGCGGTGGACAGCGCGTCGGCGTAGCGCAGGTCGATCTCCTGCTGGCCCGGCGCGACCTCGTGGTGGCTGAACTCGACGGAGATGCCGACCGCTTCCAGGGCAGTGATCGCGCCCCGCCGGAAGTCGTGGGCGGTGTCGTGGCTGGTCATGTCGAAGTAGCCGCCGTCGTCGATCGGCACCGGCTCGCTGCCGTCGGAGGGCCGGTTCTTGAGCAGGAAGAACTCGATCTCGGGGTGGGTGTAGAAGGTCAGCCCGCGCTCGGCTGCCTTGGACAGCGTCCGGCGCAGCACGTACCGGGGGTCGGCCCAGGACGGCGAGCCGTCGGGCATGGTGATGTCGCAGAACATCCGCGCGGTGTCGCTGGGCTTGCCGTCGTCGCCCTGCAGCACCTGGAACGTCGCCGGATCGGGCCGGGCGAGCATGTCCGACTCGCTGGCCCTGGCGAAGCCCTCGATCGCCGAGCCGTCGAAGCCGATCCCCTCGGCGAAGGCGCTCTCGACCTCGGCCGGGGCCACCGCGACGGACTTGAGGTAGCCGAGCACGTCGGTGAACCACAGCCGGACGAACCGGATCTGTCGCTCTTCCAGAGTGCGTAGGACGAATTCCTGCTGACGATCCACAGTCGATCAGTCTGCCGGTAACCGATGTCGGGCGGGTAACGACCCTCCGATAAGCCGCTCAGCGAGCGAAGGACCGGAGCGAGCCCGGGGCAACGCGCGAGCGGGCCCGGTGGCACAGCGAGCGGCAGCTCAGACGGCGCTGTCGGCCAGCCAGGACTCCCACGAGACGTTCCAGTAGCCGGAGTTCCACTCGGCGAGGTTGCGGCCGGTGCCCCGGATGTCGACGATGTCGCCGGGCACGGAGAAGGCGTAGAACCAGTAGGCATTGGCCGGCGAGACGTTCAGGCAGCCGTGCGAGACGTTGACCTTGCCCTGCTGCGCGATCGACCAGTCCGCCCAGTGCACGTACTCGCCGTCATAGCTGATCCGCACCCCCACCGGCACCTTCGTCCGGTAGGCGTTCTTCCCCTTGCTCAGCCCGAACGTGGCGGAGTTCATGTCGATGTTCTTCTCGCCGCCCACCACCACGTGCGGGCCCGAGTTGGTGCGCAGGTCGATCGGGCCGGTATCACCCTTGATGCGCGCGTCGCGGCCCATCGAGGTCGGGATCGACTTGATCAGCTTGTCGTTGTTGTAGACCTTGATCACCTTGGTGCGGTTGTCGACGATCGAGACGTGCTTGTCGCCGACCCGGTACCAGGTGGTGGCGTCGGCCTGCCCGTAGAGGGAGTCGCCGAAGTTTTTGCCGAAGACCTTGGCGGTGATCGTCACCTTGGTGCCGGGCTTGAGGTAGTTCTTGGCCCGCCAGTAGACGTTGGCGCCGTCCAGCCAGCTGAACGCGCCGACCTGGGCCGGGACGGTCTGCACCGAGAGCGCCGCCTGGGCGGCCTTGCGGTCGGGGATCGTCTCGTCGAAGTGGATCCGGACCACCTGGCCGACGCCGAAGGTGATCCCGGGCGCGATGCCGCCGCCGGCCGCGGTCTGGATGTAGGGCATCGTCATGTTGGCCGGCTTCAGCGTGTTGAAGGTGCTGTCCTCGGTGTACTGCTTGCCCGCGGCGTTGGTGGCGGTGGCCTGCAACCGGTAGGACCGGTCGTAGCCCAGCGTCTCCGCCGAGGACCAGGACTGCTTGTCGGCCGAGAGCGAGCCCTTGATCTGGCGGCCTTCGACGTTGGTCAGCGTCACCTGCGACAGCGAGCCACCGCTGACCGCGACCTTGACCGGCGTCACCGGGTTGACGTCGGCGGCGTCCTTGGCCGGGGTGAGCCGGAAGACCGCCGGCGCCGCCTGCGCGGTGGTGCCGGCCGAGGCGGTCGGGCTCGGGCTGCTGGTCCCCGGCGTGGCCTCGTCGGGCGCCTTCTTCTGCGAGCAGGCGCTCAACAGCAACAGGGCGGCCAGCATCGCCGATACCACCGCCGCCGTCCTGCCCCGGTCACTCGCCAAGATCGAAGTCCCTCCACCGCTGTGCGCGAGCAGCGCCGGCCCGGCGCCCTCGCCGACCTATTGTGACCTACTTTTCCGGCAGCCACGGTCACGGCTTGTGACGAAACGGTGTCGGATCACACGGTGTTCCCCGCCGGCCTCCGACTCCGCCGGCGTGCGGGCGAAGTGGGAGAATGGGCAGGTGAGCGTCCTGCGGATTGCCCTGGCCCAGGTCGACCTCGTGGTCGGCGACCTCGACGCCAACTGCGCCATGGTGCGCGAGCGGGTCCGGCAGGCGGCCGGGGCCGGCGCCCAGCTGGTGGTCTTTCCGGAGATGACGCTGACCGGTTACCCGCCCGAGGACCTGGTGCTGCGCCGGTCCTTCGGGCAGGCCTCCTGCGCGGCGCTGACCCGGCTGGCCACCGAGCTGGCCGATGCCGGGCACGGCGACATCGCGGTGGTGGTGGGCTACCTCGATGCCGACGGCGGGCCCCGCAACGCCGCCGCCTTCGTCCAGGGCGGCCAGGTGGCAGCCCGGTATTTCAAACACCACTTGCCCAACTACGGCGTGTTCGACGAGGCCCGCTACTTCAAGCCCGGCTCCGACCTGGGCGTGGTGGATTTCGGCGGCATCGACATCGGCCTGACCATCTGCGAGGACGTCTGGCAGGACGGCGGCCCGTTCGCCGCCGCGGCGGCCGCTGAGGTCGGGCTGCTGGTGAACATCAACGGCTCGCCCTACGAGCGCAACAAGGACGACGTCCGGCTGGATCTGGTGCGCCGGCGCGCGGTGGAGGCCGGCGCCGCGGTGGTCTACGTCAACCAGTGCGGTGGGCAGGACGAGCTGGTCTTCGACGGCGACTCCTTCGTCGTCGGGGCCGACGGCAGCCTGCTGGCCCGGGCGCCGCAGTTCGTGGAGGGGCTGTTCCTGGTGGAGCTGGACCTGCCGGGCTCTACCGGCAACACGGTCGAGCGGGCCGGCGAGCTGACCGTGGGCCGGTATCGCGCGCCCCTGCCGCCGCGTCCGGTCACCGGCGAGCTGGCCGAGCCACTGGGAATCGCGGACCGGCTGGTCGACGAGGCCGAGGTCTGGGGCGCGCTGGTGATCGGGACCCGCGACTACATCGTCAAGAACGGCTTCTCCTCGGTGGTGCTGGGGATGAGCGGCGGCATCGACTCGGCGGTGGTGGCCACCCTTGCCGCGGACGCCATCGGCGGCGCGAACGTGTACGGCGTGGCGCTGCCCAGCGAATACTCCTCCGAGCACTCGCTGTCCGATGCCGTGCAGCTGGCCGCCAACCTCGGGGCGCCGTTGCAGACGGTGCCGATCGCGCCGATGGTGAACGCGTTCGTCGAGTCCCTGAAGCTGACCGGCCTGGCCGAGGAGAACGTGCAGGCCCGGGTGCGCGGCACCACCCTGATGGGCCTGTCCAACCAGCACGGGCACCTGGTGCTGGCCACCGGCAACAAGAGCGAGCTGTCCGTCGGCTACTCCACGATCTACGGCGACGCGGTGGGCGGCTTCGCCCCCATCAAGGACGTCCCCAAGACCCTGGTGTGGCAGCTGGCCCGCTGGCGCAACGCCGAGGCGGCCCGGCGTGGCCAGACCCCGCCGATCCCGGAGAACTCGATCACCAAGCCGCCGTCTGCGGAGCTGCGGCCGGGCCAGCTGGACACCGACTCGCTGCCCGAGTACGAGGTGCTCGACAAGCTGCTGGCGCTGTACATCGATACCGACGCCGGCTTCTCCGACCTGCTGGCGGCCGGCTTCGACGAGGAGCTGGTGACCCGGGTGTCGCGGATGACCGACGCCGCCGAATGGAAGCGGCGGCAGTACCCGCCGGGCCCCAAGATCAGCCTCAAGGCGTTCGGCCGGGACCGCCGGCTGCCGATCACCAACCGCTGGCGCGAGCACGGCCCGTCCTCGGGCTGACGTGTGGGTCGGGCGTCGCCGGTTGCTGACCGAGCGTGACGCAGCTCTCCTCCGAGTTCCCATTGTCACGGCGCAGGAGCACCATGTAGGGGTCCACCCACCACCCGGGGACCGGCGAGCCGGCCTCGAGGACCCAGAGGACTCGATATGAGCGACACGCTCTATGGCGGCACGTCGACCCGCCGCATCACCATCCGCGATCTGCAGAACGCCAAGCTGTCCGGTGACCGCTGGCCGATGTTGACCGCCTACGACTACACCACCGCCCGGATCTTCGACCAGGCCGGCGTGCCGGTGCTGCTGGTCGGCGACTCCGCCGCGAACGTCGTCTATGGCTACGACACCACCGTCCCGGTCGGCGTCGAGGAGCTGCTGCCGCTGGTGCGTGCCGTGGTCCGGGGCGCCAGCCGGGCGCTGGTGGTCGCCGACCTGCCGTTCGGCAGTTACCAGGCCTCGCCGCAGCAGGCGCTGGAGACCGCGACCCGGTTCCTCAAGGACGGCAGGGCCCAGGCGGTGAAGCTGGAGGGCGGCGCCCGGATGGCTCCGCAGGTCGAGCTGCTCAACTCCGCCGGCATCCCGGTGATGGCCCACATCGGGCTGACCCCGCAGTCGGTGAACACGATGTCGGGCTACCGGGTGCAGGGCCGCGGTGACGAGGCGGGCCAGCGGCTGCTCGAGGACGCCCGCGTGCTGCAGGACGCCGGCGCCTTCGCCGTCGTGCTGGAGGTCGTGCCGGCGGACCTGGCCAAGAAGATCACCCACGACCTCACCATTCCCACCATCGGCATCGGAGCCGGCGTCGAGTGCGATGCCCAGGTGCTGGTCTGGCAGGACATGGCGGGACTGCGGGCCGAGGGCAAGCCGGCCAAGTTCGTCAAGCAGTACGCCGACCTGACGCAGGTGCTGACCGACGCCACCCATGCCTTCGCCGCCGAGGTGCAGGCCGGCGTCTATCCGGGAGCAGAGCACAGCTACCACTGACGGGCCATCTGCCTCGTCCGTGATCAGCCTCTACCGGCGCTGAGATCCGCCGTCGGCGCCGAGGTCAGCCGTCCTAGGCGGCGTCCTCGGCGTCGTAGCGGCGCTCCCGCTCGGCAATGGTGTCCAAGGCGCTGGCGGCCTCGGCTTCGGTGTCGAACGGGCCGATCCGTTGGTGGCTGCCGCAGCCGTCGAACGGCTCGACGGCGTGGTGCTTCTGGCAGAACCAGAAGGTGCCGCTCAAATCCTTGGTACCCATCGGCGACTCCCGCGCGGGGCGACCTCCGGCCGGCCGCCGTCTGCCATCACGCTAGCCGAGCGCCGTCCCTCGGCGGCCACGCCCGTGGATGCGCATTCGCGGCCGGCGGCAGCGCGCTCCCGGCACGTCGCCCTGCACAGCATCGATAAGTGCACTCGGAAACTTCCCATCTGAGTCTAGTCTGCCTAGACTGAAATAGTCTATTCCGATAGACTATTTTAGTGACGAGTGATGAGCACACCCGGAAGATGCTCAGGGAGCTAGCTGGCGCCGGGTGGATCATCATTCGGCACAACGGCCGTCACACAATGTATGGATGCCCGTGCGGGAACCACTCCATTCCCGTTCCCACCACGCATCAGACGATCTCAGCAGGCGTCGTGAACAAGATCCGCAAGTCGATCGCAGGTTGCAGAGGAGCAGGACGAGCATGAAGACCTATCGAGCGGCAGTCGCCCGCGAGGGCAAGTGGTGGATGGTGCGGGTACCCGAGATCGACGGCCTCACCCAAGCACGCCGCTTCTCAGAGGTCGAGGAGATGGCGCGCTCACTGCTCGCCATCGCCCTCGATGTGCCCGAGGACTCCTTCGATCTACGAGTCGAATTGGAGGCGGTCGAGGACGTTCGAGTCACTGAGCGCCTGGATGCGCTGCACGAAGCCGAAAAGAAAGCGCAAGAATCTCAGGCCGAGCTCCGCGAGGCCTCACACAGCCTCGCTGTCGATCTGGCCTACAGAGGAGTGCCGGTCCGCGACATCGGCGCCATTCTCGGCGTCTCGTTCCAACGCGCCCACCAACTCGTGCACTCGCAGTAAGACCTATGCCTCATTTCGGGGCAGCGGGGCGACGGACGAGTCGACCTGTAAGCCGGGTCCTGTGGACGGAGGGACGAGCCCTCCGAACGGCGACCATCCATCTCGGCCTGCCGTCGCCGGCAGGCTCTAGCGGTCTACCCGCAGGCTCGGGCGAGCAGCCCTCGAACGCCTGCGCAGCGCTCCCGGCACGCCGGAGACGCCTCTTGACCTTGCTCCGGGTGGGGTTTACCTAGCCATCCCGGTCACCCGGAATGCTGGTGGTCTCTTACACCACCGTTTCACCCTTACCGGCCGGTTCGGGCGAGCCCGATCCGGCCGGCGGTCTGTTTTCTGTGGCACTGTCCCGCGGGTCACCCCGGGTTGCCGTTAACAACCACCCTGCTCTGTGGAGCCCGGACTTTCCTCGGCACCCTGTCGCCAGGCTGACGCGGTCGCCCGGTCGGCTCGTCCGCCGCGGGCCAATCGTAACCCTTCCGGCCCGCCGCCTCGGTCGTGCGGGTCAGTCCGCCAGCGCGCCCAGGTGCGCGGTGTCGTTGAACGACCGCAGCGACACCGGGCCGTCGGCGTAGTAGTCGATGACGCTGATCGAGGCCGGCTCGAGGAACATCCGCTGCAGCGCCGAGGCCGGGGCGTCCAGGGCGAGCCGCACCAGGGTCTTGATCGGCGAGACGTGCGAGACCACCACGACGGTCTTGCCGCCGTGCTGGGCCAGGATCCGGTCCCGGGCCTGCCGGACCCGCCGGGTGACGGTCTCGAACGACTCACCGGACGGCGGCGCCACGGACGGGTCGGCCAGCCACCGCTGCAGCTCGGCGGGCCACTTCTGGCTCACCTCGGCGTAGGTGTAGCCGTCCCAGTCGCCGAAGTCGGTCTCGACCATGCCGTCCTCGATCAGCACCGGCAGCTCCAGCTGGTCGGCGAGCTGGTCGGCGGTCTGCCGGGTGCGGCGCAGCGGCGAGGAGATCAGCACGTCCACCGGGCCGAGCTCGGCGACCCGGCCGGCCGCCCGGCGGGCCTGCTCGCGGCCGGCTTCGGTGAGCTCGAGGTCCGAGCGCCCGGCGAACCGCTTGGCCACCGAGTACTCGGTCACCCCGTGCCGGACCAGCAGCAGCCGGGTGGGGACGGCCTGCGGCGGCACCCAGGCGCCGAGGTTGTTGGCCGGCAGCTGCTCCTGCACCGGCTCCGCGCGTGCGGAGCCAACCGGCTCGCGTGCGGAGCCAACCGGCGCAGCCGGCATGGCAGCAGCATCCATCGCCTCGTTCGCCAGCCGGTCGGCATGGCCGTTGCGCGCCCGCGGGATCCACTCGAAGCGGATCCGGTCGAAGCCGGCCGCCAGCTCCGCGGCCTGCCGGGCCAGCGGGCGCATCGACGGGTGCTTGACCTGCCAGCGGCCCGACATCTGCTCCACCACGAGCTTGGAGTCCATCTGGACGTCGACGTCGGTGGCGCCGAGCTCCCGGGCCGCGGCAAGCCCCGCGATCAGGCCCTGGTACTCGGCGACGTTGTTGGTGTCGATGCCGATGGCCGCCTTGCGCTCGGCCAGCGTGGCGCCGGTGTCGGCATCCAGGACGACCGCCCCGTAACCGGCCGGGCCGGGGTTGCCGCGCGAACCGCCGTCGGCCTGCACCAGCACCCGCATGCCTGCTCCCCCCGTCACAACCCCGACTCGGCGGTGCGGACCAGGATGCGCCGGCAGTTGTCACAGCGCACGACGTTCTCCGGTTTGGCCGCCCGGACGTCGGCCAGCTCCGAGCCCGACAGCTCCAGCCGGCAGCCCTCGCAGCGGCGCTGGCGCAGCATCGCCGCGCCGACCCCGCCGTTGGCCTCCCGGACCTTGTCGTACAGGGTCAGCAGGTCAGCCGGAAGGCCTCCGGCCAGCTGGTCCCGCTCGGCCCGGCGCTTGCTCAGGGCGTCGTCGATCTCGCCGAACACCTCGTCCCGGGCGGCCTCGGCGGCAGCCCGGTCGGCAAGGATCGCCTGCAGCTCCGCCTGCAGCTGCCCGACCTGCGCCTCGGCCGTCTCGCGGGTCTCCATCAGCTCCAGCAGCTCGTCCTCCAGCACGCCCTGGCGGCGGGCCAGCGAGGTGACCTCGTGCTGCAGGCCGGTGATCTCCTTGGCCGGCACCCCGGCGGAGGCCATCCGGCGCTGGTCCTTGTCCGCGCGCTGCCGGACGGTGTCGACGTCGGCTTCCAGCCGGCGCTGCTCGGCGGCAAGGTCGGCCAGCGACGTCTCGGCATCCACCAACCGGGCCCGGACGCTGGACGCCCGCTGCTCGCAGTCGGCGATGGTGGCCAGCTCGGGCAGGTTGCGGCGCCGGTGGATCAGCTGGGCGACGGCGGTGTCGACGGCCTGCAGGTCGAGCAGCCGGAGCTGGACGAAGGGGTCAGCGATCACGTGCGGGTTCGTCCTCTCTGGCGAGTGCGGGATCGGGCCGGAAGCGAGATGCCCGCCCTGGACAGCCAGTGTGACAGTCAGCCGGCATGCACGGTCCACGGGTCGGTGACCAGGGTGGAGACGCTGACCTCGACGCCGCTGAACCGCCGTCGCAGCAGGTCGGCGGCGACCGGCAGCCAGGGCCATTCGGTGGCCCAGTGCGCCGCGTCGACCAGCGCCATCGGAGCGCCATCGGCGCCGGCGCGCTCGGTGACCGCCTCGATCGTGCTGTGGTGCTTGAGGTCCGAGGTCAGGTAGGCATCGGCGCCGCGGGCCCGGGCCAGCTCGGTGTAGGAGGCGCCCGAGCCGCCGCAGACGGCCACCGTGCGGACCAGCTGCTCCGGACGGCCGGCCGCGCGGACGCCCCACGCCGTGCCGGGCAGCCGCGCCGCCACGTAGCCGGTGAAGTCCCGCAGCGTCATCGGCTCGGCGAGCCCCCCGATCCGGCCGGTGCCGGTGCCGGCGTCCAGCCGGGGTTGCTCGGTGAGCGTGAACGCCACCTCCTCGTACGGGTGCGCCTGTCGCATGGCGGCCAGCACCGCGGCCCGCCGCCGCCGCGGCAGCACCATCGACACCGCCTGCTCGGGCTTGCGGGTGAGGACGCCGACCTCGCCGTCAGCCGGATCGGCGCCGGGCAGCGGCCGGAAGGTGCCCTGCCCCGTCACCGTGAAGGTGCACTGGTCGTAGTTGCCGACCGCTCCGGCGCCGGCCTCGACCAGGGCGGCGATCAGCCGGTCGCCGTCCTCGGGAGGCACGTACACGGTCAGGTGGTCCAGGGGCGGGGCCGGGTCGGGCGCCAGCGGCCCGATCGCGTCCAGCTGCAGGCAGCGGGCCAGCGCCTGCGACACCCCGTCCTCGGCGACATCGGCGTTGGTGTGCGCCACGAAGTGCGCGACGCCGGCCCGGATCATCCGATGCACCAGGCCGCCCTTGGGGTCGCCAGCAGGCACCCCGTGCACGCCCGACAGCAGCAACGGATGGTGGGTGAGCAGCAGCTGCGCCCCGGAATCGACCGCCTCGGCCACCGTGGCCGGCACGCAGTCGACGGCCAGCAGGATCCGCTCGACCGGATCGGCCGGGTCACCGCAGGTCAGGCCGACCGCATCCCAGGACTCGGCGGTGGACGGCGGATACCAGCCGTCGAGGGCCTGGAGCACATCGGCGAGATCGGGCACGGGCAGCAACGCTACTGCCTGCGGCATTCGGCGCGGATACGGGACTTCGCAGGACGGCCCGGCTCACCGGGTGCGTGTTAGCGTCAGCGCTGGACCCAACCGCAGGCGGGCGTTAGGGCGGTGATGGACGGATGGAGCTCTGGCTGGTGTGGGCGGTCATCGTCGTGGGCCTGATCTCGGCCTGCGGCTGGGCGTTGCGCGACACCACCCACCGGTCCGACCTGCTGCGCCGGCACGACCCGCACTCCGCCGGCGCCGTCGAGCTGCTGGCCGACGCCTGGAACCCGGCCACCCTGCCGATGCGCGACCGCGCGTTCGACCGGCCCTCGGATTCGTCCCGTTATCGAACAGGTATTTGATTAACGGTGTAGTCTCGGAGCATGTCCGCAGCACTGCAGGCCTCGCTTCTGGACCTGTCCGACGAGATCGCCCTCGGATCGCTCCGCGGCGCCGTCACCAGGCGCCCGCTCAGCCGTGGCGCCTGGCTGGACGTTCGGCGCGGCTGGCTGACCGGGGCTGACGCGCTGTTCGACAGCCTGCTCGGCTCGGTGCCCTGGCATGCCCAGGAGCGGGAGATGTACGAGCGCATCGTGGCCGTCCCCCGGCTGCTGAGCTTCTACGACGAGGGCGCGCCGCTGCCGCACCCGGTGCTGGCCGAGGCCCGCGAGCAGCTGAGCGCCCACTACGCCGACGAGCTCGGCGAGCCGTTCCGCACCGCGGGGCTCTGCCTGTACCGGGACGGCCGCGACAGCGTGGCCTGGCACGGCGACCGGATCGGGCGCAGCCGCACCGAGGACACCCTGGTGGCGATCCTGTCGGTGGGCGCCCCGCGGCAGCTGCTGCTGCGGCCAAGACCCGGCGCCACCAGACCCGGCGCCACCAGCGGCTCCGGTCCTGAGAGCGGCGTGCTGCGGCACAACCTCGGCCATGGCGACCTGATCGTGATGGGCGGCAGCTGCCAGCGCACCTGGGAGCACGCGGTGCCCAAGACGAGCAAGCCGGTCGGGCCCCGGATCAGCATCCAGTTCCGGCCGCCCGGCGTCCTGTAACGGCGCCGGTCAGCCGGCCGGATCCACCTGGTCCTGGGCCTGCGCGGCGCCGGCATAGCGCTCGTCCACCCTGGCGAGCTTGTAGTAGGCGACCGCTCCGGCCCACACCAGCACGAAGACCACTACGATCACCTGGCCCGCGGTGTTGATGTCCAGTCCCGCGATGAACTCCCAGGGCTGGCCGGACAGCTCCAGCTTCTCCGACAGCAGCCCGAGCACCTCGATCGAGCCGATCACGAACGCCACGAAGATCGACAGCCCGGTCGTGGTGATGTTGTAGTAGATCTTGCGGATCGGGGTGACGAACGCCCAGCCGTAGGCCTTGCTCATGAACACCCCGTCGAAGGTGTCCATCAGCGACATGCCGGCCGCGAACAGCAGCGGCAGCGACAGGATCGCCAGCGGCGGCAGCGAGACGCCGCTGGCGCCCACACCGACGGCGGCGGTGGCCGACAGGCCGAGGAAGGCCACCTCGGTCGCGGTGTCGAAGCCCAGCCCGAAGAGCAGGCCGACCGGGTACATCTGCCAGGAATGGTTGATGAACTTGTTGTAGCGCCCACGGAAGATCCGGTTCAGCAGGCCGCGGTTGGCCAGCAGGACGTCCAGCTCCTCGGGCTGGTACTCACCCGCCTTGGCCTTGCGCCACATCTTCAGGATGCCGACGAGCACCGCGAAGTTCAGCGCGGCGATCAGGAACAGGAAGGTCGCCGAGACCAGGGTGCCGATGATGCCGCCGGTTCCGGCGAAGCTGGCTTGGAAGCCGGTCGCGGCCTTGGTCGCGAAGGCGATCGCGATCGAGAGCGCCAGGACGATGGTGGAGTGGCCGAGGGAGAAGAAGAACCCGACCGCCAGCGGCCGCTTGCCCTTCTGCAGCAGGTACCGGGTGGTGTCGTCGATGGCGCTGATGTGGTCGGCGTCGAAGGCGTGCCGCAGGCCCAGCCCGTAGGCGAGCGTGGCGGCGCCGGCGAACACCAGGTTGCCCTTGCCGTCGCCGAGGGAGTGGAACTGCGGCTGGGAGTTGTAGTAGTAGAACAGCCCGAAGCCGGCGACGTGCAGCGCGGCGACGAAGCCGAAGAGCCCCACCAGCCGGAACACCTCGTCGCGGGTGAAGCTGATCCGCTGGGCGGCGGCCGGGCCGGCCGGCGGCTGCGGACCCGGACGAGTTGCTGTGCTCATGACCGCGCTTTCACTCGGCTCCCGCCGCGACGACGGCCTGGGCCGACGCTATCCGGGGTCCGAGCCTTCTTGCAAGTCAGTTGCAACAAGACGCAGGGACTGCTGAGCGTGCCGGGGCAGGGCATGCGCAGCCCTCCCGGCCGAGCGGCGCAGCCGGTCCAGCGGGCAACTCATGGCCTACCTGGCAGCAGCACGGCTGACTGTCCTGGCCCACCGTTGTGGACAGCAGAGCGGCTTGAGCAGTTCCTACTGAGGGAATGGTCCTGATGGAGAAGACCTATGAAGGCGGGTCTCCAATCCGGCACCATTGCCGCCATACTGGCGTAGACACTACGTCTAGTTAATTAGGTAACCTCCAGAAGGTCATCCAGTAATAGACAAAGTGTCTACTAAAGCTGTCAGCATTGAGCAATCGTGCTACAGATAAGCATGTCGCGTAAGGGTGACAGATCCGGACCTCGCGGGTACGTTCTGTAACGGTCGATACGGGGGGTTGGAGATGAGAGTCGGCCCAAGCCTGGGCACCACGCTGCCTGATCGAGCCCTGCCACTCAGCCGGTATCGCCCAGAAAAAAGGCGCCCGAGACTGCGTCAGCCATCCCGGGCACCTCAGAGCTTCTCGACGCGCTTAAGCTGCGCGCCAGTGCCAGCTGTTCATGACTACAACCTCCCTCCCGTTAGATGATAGGCGCGATGACCTTCCCAGCGGTGGAGTGCTTCGCGCTGAGCCCGAGACAGTGTGAGCTATCCCGGACACCACGAAGACTTTTGACGCGCTTAAGCTTCGGGCCAGTGCCAGTTGTTCATGACCGAAACCCCCTTCACGTCTGATGGCAGGCGCGCGAATATGACCCTCTTTACAGTGGAGTGCTTCGCGCTCTTGACGACGCTGAGTCTCGCTTATTCGACCTCTCTAAGGCGAATAGAGAGGTTACGACGCGCCGTTACTCTTGACCGGATTCCCGACATGGCAGGAATCTGGACATTCGCTGCTGCTGTCGTCCTTCCCCTGCCCCTGGTAGCGGCGCTCATAGTCATTGCTTCGGCCGCCGAATGGCCGTCGCGCAAGGTGGTTGAGAACGGTCGGCCTGGCAAGTACGTGGTGAGCGTCGGCGCATTGGTTGCAGCCAGCTTGGCAGGGTCTCAGGTGATGAACCTTGTGCCCGGCGCCCTGGGGATCGCGCTCGCCGTCCCCACGTTCTGCCTGCTCAACGCGGGGTTCGTCGCAGTCCTCGTATACGCATCGGGCCATCGTCACGTGCTCAGGATGTTTCTCGACCCACGCGCACATGCAGTCGAGGTCAGCACTCAGGTAGTCGGAGCCGGCGTGGGCCTAGCCATGATCACCTGGCATCCCCTGACAGGCATCGGTGCTCTCGGGTTGCTGTACGTACTGCACCTCGCCTCGGCCCGTCATGTTGTCGAGGTCACCGAATCGTTCGACCCTGCCACCAGGCTGTGGTCCGAAGACGCCTGGCGGGTGCAGGCTCACCAGAAGCTCCATGATGCCCACGGCCACGTCGCGCTGCTCATGATCGATCCTGACGAGGCCGGCCAGGAGCGCCAGATCATCGAGTCGATCGAGTCGGGCCTCGGCCCGTCGGACCTGCTGGGCCGGTACGGCACCCGGCAGATCGTGGTGCTGATTCTGGTCGGGCGGCCCGAAGCAGGCCGCTTCCTGGCCGCCGGCTTCCGGGCCGACCTAGCGGCTAGCGGCATCAAGGCAGCGCTGGGCTTCGCGGCCACGGACGACTCCGACCTGGAGGGGCTGCTGATCGAGGCCATGTCCGATCTGATGGCTCGGCGTGCCGCGGCAGGCGTCCACCGAAGCTGGTAACAGAACCGCACTCCGTGGTCAGCTGCCCTCGGCCACCTCTTCGTCGACGCCCTCGATGGCCGACGCCAGAACACCTTCCAGGAACGCCAGCACCGACGCCAAGGCAGTCTCCCCCTCCGAGCCCGCGGTCCTGCTCCGGTCACCCAGCTCCAGCAGCAGGTCGGTGACCTGGCGCCGCTCCGCGGTCGTGAAGCCCGAGATATCCAGCGACCCGGGCCGCACCGGCGCGTCAGAAGACGCGGTGAACGCCCGGATGAGCCCCGCCACCGCCTGGGCCTGCTCGATCGTCAGCGCACCGGTCGAGGCCGGCAACATCGACGCCAGCAACGACCGATCCTCCGACACATCGATCTGGAACTGGGTCGCGTAGCTCAGCACCACCTCACGGGCGTCGACCCCGAGCGCGCTCGCGGTGCCCTCGATGACCTCCCGCGACTTCGGCCAGCCCTTGACATGACCCTTGCTGATCTTGCCGAAGGTCTGATACGGCACCGAGCCGCCCGAGCGCTCTTCCAGTTGCCGCAGGGTCAAGCCGGTGGCCAGCTTCTGACGCACCAGTTGCGCGATCGTCGGCACCTGCCCGGACCCTGGGTCAACCACGACGTTAGATCGACCCCTCTCGATGCTGAGCAGCGGCGGCCAGTCCGCGCGATGGTCCCGGCGGTCCCCCTGAGCCGTCTACCAAGGTAGAGGCAACCCAGCCTTCTTATCCCGGATTCTCCGAACTACACACCCGTAATTGCGCTCATGAGCGCCCATTCACGGGCCTGCGGGCGTCACCAGCAAGCAGGCTCACCAGCGACCGACGCGCCGAGTCAGCTAGCCACGCCGTTCCTAACGTCCGTGGTCAGAACAGCTAGCCGACCGAGAACTCCCGCAGCGACACCGCCGCCCGCCGGTCCGAGCTGGACCGGCCGATCGCGACATAGCCGCCCCGGACGGCCGAGTCGTGCACCACGACCTCCTCGGCGTCCGGGACGTCGGCGCGGCGCCAGATCAGCGACTTGGGTGAGACGTCCAGCCGCAGGGTGGCCCACTGCCCGGCCTGCACCCGTGGTGACCGGGCCTGGCCGAGCAGCTCGTCCGGGGCGCTCGCGCTGTGCCGGTAGATCCGCAGCGTGCCGTCCGGGGACATGGTCGCGTGGTAGCCCTCGCTCAGGCTCAGCCCGTCCTCGTAGTAGCGGTCGTCGAGGTGGCAGAAGACCAGCGTCACCGTGGCCGACGGGTCCGCGGGCAACCGGTCCCAGGCCGCCGAGAACGTCAGCCGGTACTGCGAGGCCGCCGCGGGTATCGGGCACAGCTGGCCCAAGGTGATGAACTGCCGGGCGTCCTCGGAGCCCAGGGTCAGCTCGTTGACCGCGGTCCAGGCGCCGGCCAGTGACCTGCTGTCGGGCATCTTCGGCTTCTCGCCGGAGGAGATCCGCTTGCTGGCCCAGCTGTCGGTCGTGGCGGCTGCGGTATTGCTGGTGGTGTAGCCGTAGTCGGAGGTGACCGCGCCGCTGACCCCCAGCCGGAAGTAGTGCTCGGCGTCGGCGCGGCGATGGACCGGGTAGACCACCAGCGGTATCTGGTGCGCCTTGGCCGAGGCGATCAGGGCGTCGGGGTGGTAGGTGACGTAGTCGCCGGTGTCGACGGGCATCACCAGCAGGTCGTTGCGGTCCAGCCGGGCCGCCGCGATGGCAATGGTGGGCTCGTTCATGTCCGCCGGGCTCAGGTAGGAGAAGATCGGCAGCCCCGCTGCCTTGGCGTCCCGGATGCGGCCGCTGGAGTGATAGGCCTTGAGGATGACGCTGTCCATCAGGCCGAGCCGTTTCACCATCGCGATCATCGACGGGTACGCCCGGTCGTCCTTGGCCTCCAGGGCGATCACCACCTTGCCGCCGAACTCGGTCAGCACCGCCTCCAGCCGGGGGATCTCGGGCAGCGGGGCCTGCACCCAGGCCGGCCCGAGCTGGGGCTGGCGGATCGCGATCCTGGACAGCACCGAGGACGGCTGATCGGCGACGAAGCCCCTGCCCGTGGTGGTGCGGTCATAGCTCAGGTCGTGCAGGCAGATCAGCACGCCGTCCAAGGTCATGTTGACGCTGACCTCCAGGCACTGCGCGCCCAGCTCCACGGCCGCCCGGTAGCTCGGCAGGCTGTGCTCGGGGTAGACGTCCCCGGCGCCGCGGTGGGCGATGGCGAACGGCGTGCCCCGCTCAGCGGCCCAGGACCGCACCGTCACCGGACCGGAGCCTGGTGACCGCCGGGTCGTCTTGCTGGCGGTGGGCCGGGCGCTGGAGGAGTCGGTGGGTCCGGAGCACGCGGCCAGCAGGCCGATGCCGCCGAGCGCGCCGAGCAGGGTGCGCCGGCTCACCGGTCGGCCGAACGGCGCTGGTGGGTTCGAAGGCAGGGATGGCTCTGCAAGCACGGGTCGTTCTGAAGGCACGGGTTGGTCTGAAGGCACGGGTTGGTCTGAAGGCACAGGTTGATCCAAGGGCAGTGGTTGATCCAAAGGCACTTGCCGAGTCTACCTAACAGACGCTTTATGCACCTGCCAGTCGGCGCGGCGGCTCAGTCGCTCGCGGCGGCTCAGTCGCTCGCGGCGGCTCAGTCGGCGCGGCGGCTCAGTCGATGGTCGGCGCCCCGTCGGCGAGCGTGATCCGCCGGGTCACCCGGACCGCTTCCAGCAGCCGGCGGTCGTGGCTGACCAGCAACAGCGTGCCCGGATAGCTCTCCAGCGCCTGCTCCAGCTGCTCGATGGCCGGCAGGTCGAGGTGGTTGGTGGGCTCGTCCAGCACCAGCAGGTTCACCCCGCGGCCCTGCAGCAGCGCCAGCGCCGCCCGGGTCCGCTCCCCCGGCGAGAGCGTTCCGGCCGGCCGATCGACGTGCGCGGCCCGCAGCCCGAACTTGGCCAGCAGCGTCCGGACGTCGGCGTCGGTCCAGTCCGGCAGCAGCCGGCCGAACGCCCGGGGCAGCGTCTCTTCGTCGCCGAGCAGGCCCCGGACCTGGTCGATCTCGCCGACCACGACGCTGGAGCCGAGGTGCTGGCGTCCTTCCGACAGCGGCAGCCGGCCGAGCAGGGCAGCCAGCAGCGTGCTCTTGCCGCTGCCGTTGGCGCCGGTGATCGCGATCCGGTCGGCCCAGTCCACCTGCAGGCTGACCGGCCCGAGCCGGAAGTCCCCGCGGGTCACCACCGCCTGGTCGAGCACCGCCACCACCGATCCGGAGCGGGGCGCCGCGGCGATCTCCAGCCGCAGCTCCCACTCCTTGCGCGGCTCCTCCACGACCTCCATCCGCTGCAGCAGCCGCTCGGTCTGCCGGGCCTTGGCCGCCTGCTTCTCGGTGCTCTCCTGCTGGAACTTGCGGCTGATCTTGTCCGGGTCCTTGCCGGCCTTGCGCCGGGCGTTGCGGGTGCCGCTCTCCAGCCAGTTGCGCTGCATGCGCGCGCGGTCGACGAGGTCCTGGCGCCGTTCGGCGTTCTCCTCGTAGGCCTCCCGGGCCCGCCGGCGGGCGATCGCGCGCTCGTCCAGATAGGCCTGGTAGCCGCCGGCGTAGTGCGCGATCTGCTGCTGCGCGGAGTCCAGCTCGACGATCTCGGTAGCGGTGCGGGCCAGGAACTCCCGGTCGTGGCTGACGATCACCTGCCCGGCGCGTTGCGAGGTCACGAACCGCTCGAGCAACTCCAGGCCGGCCAGGTCCAGGTCGTTGGTCGGCTCGTCCAGGGCGAAGACGTCGAAGCGGGCCAGCAGCAACGAGGCCAGCGCCGCCCGGGCCGCCTGGCCACCGGACAGCGACATCATCTCCGCCTGCGGATCGGCATCCAGGCCCAGCTGGGCGAGCACTGCCGGTATCCGGTCCTCCAGGTCCGCCCCGCCGAGGTTGAGCCACTGCTCGAAGGCTGCCGAGTACTCCGCCTCGGCGCGGGGCCCGTCGGCCAGCGCGGCGGCGGTCCGCTCCATCGCCTCGGTCGCGTCGCCGACACCGGTGCGCCGGTGCAGGAAGGCGGCCAGCGTCTCACCGGCGCGCCGGTCCGGCTCCTGCGCCAGGTAGCCGACGGTCGCCTCGGCCGGCGCCCGGGTGATGGCGCCCGTCTCCGGCTGGGCGAGCCCGGCCAGCATCCGCAGCAGGGTGGTCTTGCCGGCGCCGTTGGGCCCTACCAGCCCGATGACGGCGCCGGGCGCGACGACCATGTCCAGGCCCCGGAACAGCCAGCGCGAGCCATAGGCGGCGCTGACGTCGCTGACCAGGATCGTTGCGCTCACGGTTGGCGACGCTAGCCGACCGCCGCCAGCGGTTATTCGCTTCCGCTCCCGCGGGGTGCTCGTAGCGCTGCCAGGTTGAGCTGTGCCGCTGAGCAGGATGCCCGGGTTGCCGCCTCTGCGAGGTTGGTGGACTGGCGTTCTTCTCCGGCGGATCCCAGGGCTACGAGCACGTGATGATCTCCATCGGCGGCGGCTACTTCCTGTCCACCGATATCCACGGCAGCGGCACCTTCACCAGAACCACCATCTCCGAGATCAAGTCCAAGTGGGGCCAGAGCTACTCCGGCTGGGCCCAGCCCTGGTTCCAGATCAACCACTGATCCGGCCGCCGGGCCGGGCGGCGGCAGCCAACCGCCCGGCCCCGGTTGCGCCACACCCGGACGCTGTCCGGCGGGTTCCACCGCGCGACCCTGGACATCCGGTGGACCGAGACGCTGGAGGACTACCGGTGATCGGTTCGGGCAGGTTCCGCCGGTAGGAGACGTCCCGGCAATGAGCTGCCTGTAGTTGATCGTGTTTCCGCTGGCCCCCACAAGGTGTTATACGCAGAAGCCACTTTGTGCATTCCCTCCGATTCGTACCGGGCAGCGGTATGTGCTGCTGGAGAAGTCGTCGTGTGAACGGCTTCTGAAGCTCCTGCAAAGGCACGGATAACCACGCTTCCATCTACAGCGAAGCTCGGCAGTCCACACATGAATCGGTGTCCATCCTGACGACGTTTCGCATTCTTCTATTCAAGTCACGCTTAGCCGTCTTCACCTTGTGTGGTTCGACTGCCCGGTCATTGACTTGCCGATTGATGTGGTCGAGAGTGGCTCACACCCACAAAGAGTGCGCCAGCGGAAAGGCCCGTGATCGCGATGGCCAGGGCACGGTGGATCGGTGTGTTCGCGACCCTGCTATTCGCGTCAGCTCTCGCGATCAGCGAGGTGTCAGCGCTAGTGGCTGACGTGTCGATCAACGGCAACTCCTACCCGGCGAGCACGCTCTGGAGCTTCCCCTTCGACTCCAACAAGAGCGATGCCTTTACGGCGTGGGCGACTGCGGCGCAAGGTGGTGTGTCGGTAGCCAATTGGCTCGCCTGGACGCTCTGGCTGGACGCCGGTGTCATCGTCGGATACACCGGGATGCTTATCGGACTGAGCTGCCGGTGGAAGCTCGGTCACCTGAAGTGGATCCTGATCCTCGGCGCTGTCGATATCTTCGAGGACGTGGTGAGCGGGCTCGCCATAGCTGCCCTGCCAAGCAGTGGCGCTGTCATCACCTACGACCCGCCTGACGCCTACGACTCGTCGTGGTCAGCGGTCTTGCCGTGGGCGTCGCTGCTCAAGTGGCTGGCCGCGGCCTTCCTCGTCATCATCAGCGCTTACAGCTTTTTTGTTGCTGACGCCGCCAAGGCGCGCTTCGCCGCCGCGAGACGCGTAGTGAAGGTGCATCGCTTCCAACTCATCCTGCTCGCCGCGCTGTCTGCGCTCCTGGTCGTTCCCGGCGGCGACATCCTGCAGCAGGGCGTCGACATCGAACGGTCATGGTTCCTGACTGACGACGGCGTGATTCGCGGCGCCATGGTCGCGTTGACAGCGCTCGCCGCGATGTGCGCGCTCGGCGCTGTGCTGCGATACGTCTCCAGTGTCAACGTGGCCGGACTGCACGTCCAGCCACAGTCCACAGCTGCCACCGCCGTACCGAGGGCGCTCTGGGCACGACTGCGCTCCCTGCCATGGGCGAGCACAGCTGGCGTCGTGCTCGCTGCTGCCGCGCTGCTTCACTTCACTGAGCTGGCGCGTATCTACTGGCCGACGCTGTGGTGTGTCGTCGGCGTGCTAGCCGTGCTGCAATTTCTCGTCTGCTGGCTGAAAGACCTCCCCGACCGCCGTCGGCCCCTACCCGACGACCCGCGGTTCCGCGCGTTCGCCTGGAGAACGGGACGCATGCTCGCCTGGGCGGTCGTCGCGCTACTGCTGATCAGCGTCGCCCGCGCGTACACCCCAGCGATGCTGATCGGTGACCAAACCCGGCTCGCGATGCTCGTCGTGATCGTCAGCTCTCTGGCCGCCTGCGTGGTCATGTATCTGGCGCTGCGGGTGTCCCGGCCGCCGAAGCTCCTTGGGGACGCGGAGTTTACGGTCCGCCCTCTCTTCCGCTATGTACACCCGCAACTTATCGGCGCCCCGGCGACCGACGAGCGCCAAGCAGGACTCGTAGGCGGCGAATCGATCGGTCCGGTATCGACGCTCTGGTCTATCGGCCTGCCGGGCCTGGCGACCGTCATCGCGGCCACGGTGTTGCTGGTGTTCCCGCAGCACATCGCGCGGGTGGTCGGCGCAGTGGGCGTGGTCGGCCTGTGTCTTGGGGTGCTCGCACTCTTCTTCGCAACCTTGAGCGTCGCCGCGCAGGCCGTCGAGCCGCCAGCTCTCTTCCGCGCGATCACGCTGCATCGCACCCCGGTGATCGCCCTCATGGTCGTCATCGGCGTGATCTCCACGATCGTCGGACGCAGCAACTCGTTCCATGAGGCGCGCGGGCAATCGGGCGACTCGCCCACCACCCAGCGCGTCCATCTGAGTGAGGCATTCAGCACGTGGAAGCAGACCGCATCGTGCACGATCCCGGCGGGATCGGGCGCAGAGTCCGTGCGGGTCCGCCCGCTGCTGTTTGTCGCCGCTGAGGGCGGTGGCATCCGGGCGGCGTGGTGGACGGTCAAGGCCATGGACGCCTTGACCGGCCCCGACTGCCGGAACTCGGTCCTCCTCACCAGCGGAGTAAGCGGAGGGGCCGTCGGCCTCGGCCTGCTGGCGACCGCGGCTGACCCTCAGGCGGAGCTGAAGTCCATCGCCGGACAGGACGCGGTCGCCTCGGGTATAGCGGGCATGCTTTCCCGGGATCTTGTCGCGGGCTTCCTCGGTGTCAACCTCCGGACAGTCGGCACAGGCGAGTACCACTACCCCGACCGCGCTGCGCTTATGGAAGACCAGTGGGATCGTGTATCAACACTCGACGCAGCTTTTCCGTCAGCCCCCACGACGAGAGCGCCGTGGTCCACCATCTTCAACGGCACATCCGTCTTACGCCAATGCCGTGTCCTCGTCGCCAACGTGAAGATCGTCGCCAACGTGAAGACCGGCCACGAAGACCGAGGTGATTGCGAGAGCCCTACGGCGCCCGTGCCAGGAGGGTACGACCTCTTCGACGCCCACCCGTGCTATAGCGGAATCCACACCTCGACTGCGTCGATGTTGGCAGCGCGATTCCCCTACGTCACACCGTCCGGGGTGATCCGAGCCTGCGATGGTGACAGGAAGACCGTTGATCAGGTCATCGACGGCGGTTATAGCGAGAACAGCGGCATCGACACACTCAACGCCGCTATGACGGAATTGATGCCGGCTATTCGCGCCGCGAACGCCGAGGCACTCCTGCCTGGATCCGATCAGCCGGTGATAGTGCCGATGCTCGTCTACCTGCACAACAAGCCCGTCGCGAGCGTGGGCAAGGTGGCGTCGGCCTCTAAACCGAAGCCAGAGCTGATCATTCCGCCCCTTAATAAGTCCTCCGGTGCGGCCATCTTGAATAGCCCGGGGGCGCTGCTGGCACGCTCACAGGCCATTGCGGACAGCTGGCTGGAGACACCGAAAGCGCAAGATCAGGCGTCGCAGGCACGCGTAGAACGACTTCGCGGCCTCGTCGGCCAGTTGTTGCCCCACAAGACAGTGACGATCGCCCCGCAACGGGTCGCGCAGATCGGCGTGCCACTCGGGTGGGGACTGTCACGAGCATCGCGCACATCGCTGGACAACGCGTTGAACGCCTACCTGGAGTGCAGTCAGGCGGCAAATCCATGCCCGCAGGGCTTGGAGTTCGGCGCGCTGAAAAGGATGACGCCTCCTCCTCCGAGCTGAGACCCGCCTCGGGCTCTTCCTGCGGTTGACTTGACCCATCGAGGCGACTGATCGTTCGCCTCACCGCGCGAAGGAGCCCACCGATGACCTCCGACCTCGATCTCACCCAGTACAAGGCGCTCAGCTTCGACTGCTACGGCACCCTGATCGACTGGGAGACGGGCATCGCCGAGGTGCTGGGCCAGTGGGCGCGGGTACAAGGGCTCGACCTCAGCGACGAGGAGCTGCTGCTCGCCTACGGCGATCACGAGGCGGCCATCGAACGGGAGGCCCCGACGACGCGCTATCCCGACGTCCTGGCCACCGCCTTCCGCCGGCTCGGGGACGGCCTCGGCCGCCAGGTGAGCCAGGAGTGGGCGCAGCGGCTCGGCGACTCGGTGCCCGACTGGCCGGCGTTCCCCGACTCCGCGGACGCCCTCGCCCGGCTGGCCAGGCATTACAAGCTGATCATCGTCTCCAACGTGCACCGCGACGGCTTCGCCGGCAGCAACCGGCAGCTGCGCGGTGACTTCGCCGCCATCATCACCGCCGAGGACGTGGGCGGTTACAAGCCCGCCGACAACCACTTCCGCGCCCTCTACGCGACGTTGACCGACCTCGGCATCGACCGCTCCGAGCTGCTGCACGTGGCGCAGAGCCTGTTCCACGACCACGTGGTGGCCAAGCGGGAGGGCCTGCCGTCGGTCTGGATCGACCGCCGGCACGACCGTTCGGGCCAGGGAGCGACGCCCGAGCCCAGCGCGGAGTGGAGCTACAACCTGAGGTTCGACTCGATGGCCGAGTTCGCCGACGCCGTGGACGAGGCCTTCAGCGGCTGACCCGGGCCGGCCGGACGGAGCCCCTGTTCAGGACGGCCGCGGCGGAGCGACCACCGCGGTGATGAGCGCGGCGAGCCCGAGCAGGACCGCGACCGCGGTGAGCGCGCGTAGCACCGAGATGTGGTCACCGAGCAACCCGACCGTGGGCGGTCCGGCCAGGAAGGCGCAGTAGCCGATGGAGGCGATGACGCTGACCCGGCCGGCGGCGTGCTGCGGCTCGTCCGCCCCGGCGCTCATGCCGACCGGGAAGCCGAGGGAGACGCCGAGGCCCCACAGGACGGCGCCGGCGAACGCCAGCGGCGTGCCGGGCGCGAAGACGAACAGCAGCGTCCCGGCGATGCCGAGCACCGACAGCAGCCTGAGGACCGGCACCCGGCCGTACCGGTCCAGCAGCCCCGGCCCGAACCAGCGTCCCACCGTCATCGCCGACAGGAACACCGCGAACGCCAGGGTGCCGACCGTCGCCGAGGCGCCGTAGCCGTCGATCGTGGCGATGCCGATCCAGTCGTTGCCGGTGCCCTCGGCGAACGCGAACGCCAGCACGAAGACGCCGATCAGCAGCGTGCGGGGCTCTCGCCAGGCAGCCAGCGCGCTCCGCTGACCGCCTCCCTCCTCCTGCTCGGAGACGCCGGCCGCATCGTCGACGAAGGCACGGGCGCCCCACGGGACGACGAGCCCGACGACGATCGCGACCACCAGCAGGTGCGCGGTGACCGGCACCCGCAGGGCGACCATGGCTGCGCCGACCAGCGCTCCGGCGACGGTGCCGAGGCTGAAGCCGGCATGGAACCGCGACATGATCGAGCGGCCGAGATGGCGCTCGACCAGCGCTCCCTGGACGTTCATGGCCACGTCCCAGGCGCCGTTGGCGAAGCCGAGCAGGAACAGCCCCACGACCACGGGGACGATGCCCGCCAGGTAGCCCAGGGCGACGGTCGCCAGGCCGGCCGCGAGCAGCACCGCCATTCCCGCCACGGTCCGCCGGGAGCCGAGCCGGTGCACGACCGGGCCGGAGAGTGGAAGGGCCAGCAGCGAGCCGGCGGCGATGCACAGCAGCACCAGGCCGAGCTGCGCGGCCGACAGGTGCAGCCGGTCCCGCACCTGCGGGATGCGCGAGGCCCAGCTCGCGAAGGCGAATCCGGAGCCGATGAAGGCGACGTAGGTGCCGCGGACGCCGGCGCGTACCCCCTGGATCGGCGGACCGGCGACGGGGACGGTGGGCGGAGAGGGCATGGAACGAAGCTCCGGAGAAGTGATGCGGCGCCAGGCCCTCGATCAGGGCGGCCAGTTCGACTGTACATACCCGGCTGAGCGCCCCTGCCGGGCAGACCGAGCTGCTCTGCGGACCGATCCGCTCGTGGAATAGCTGACGCCTTGGGGCAGTTCCATCCATGATTGCTTGAATACTCAACTACCTGAAGGATGCTTGCCTCATGTCTACCTACGCGGTTACCGGCGCCACCGGACACCTCGGCCACCTCGCCGTGCTCGCGCTGCTCGATCGAGGCGTGCCTGCCCAGAATGTCGTCGCAGTCGTCCGGGATGCGGCGAAGGCGCAGCCGCTCGCGGAGCGGGGCGTGCAGGTACGGGTGGCCGACTACAACGACGCGGACGCGCTGGGGACTGCGTTCGCCGGCGTCGACCGGCTGCTGTTCGTCTCCGGCAGCGAGGTCGGGCAACGCGAGCGGCAGCACCGCATGATCATCGAGGCCGCCCGGGCCGCGGGCGTCTCGCGCATCGCGTACACCTCGATCGCGCGGGCCGGGGAGAACTCCATGCCACTGGGCGCAGAGCACCGGGCCACCGAGGCGCTGCTGCTCGCGTCCGGGATTCCGACGCTGCTGCTGCGCAACTCCTGGTACCTGGAGAACTACACCGGCCAGCTGGAGCAGTACCTGGCCGTTGGCGCGATCATCGGCGCGACGGGTGCGGCGCGGATCGCTGCTGCGCCGCGTGCGGACTACGCCGAGGCAGCTGTGGCGGCGCTGGTCGATGATGCTGCTCCCGGCGTGTACGAACTCGGTGGGCCGGCGTTCACGATGGGCGAATTGGCCGCGGCGCTCTCGGCGGCTGTCGGCCGGGAACTGCCGTACCGGGATGTGACCCTGGCGGAGTTCGAGGCGGGCCTGGTCGCGGCCGGCCTCGACGCCGGAACCGCCGCGTTCGTCACCGCTCTGGAGCGCGGCGCCGCAGCCGGCGAACTCGACGTTCCGGTCACCGACCTGGAGCGGCTGCTGGGCCGGCCGGCGACCGAGCTGGCCACCGCCGTCAAGCACCTGATCGGCTGACGGCCGTGTTCTCCCGCGCGGATGTGGCCACCGCCACCCCGGAGCGCTACGCCAAGCAGCTGGTCGCGCATCTCGGCCGGAAGGTGTCGTTCAGCACCGACGGCGGAATCTCGACCGCCATGATGGGCGACGCTACGGGGCGGATCATTGTCGGCGACGGCGTCCTCACCCTCACGGCGACGGGTTCGGATCCCGCCGCGGTAGCGGTCGTCGAGGACGTCCTCGGCCGGCACCTGGAGCGCTTCGGCGCCCGCAACGAGCTGGCCGTCCACTGGGCCCGCGGAGTGACCACGCGCAGCGACAGCTCTGATCAGCCGTCAGCAGTGAGCCCACCGCTCACTCTGAGGCATCCCCCTGCAAGGACCTAAGGAAACTGAGCTTGGAGAAGTAGTCGACGCGGTAGCTGTAGCCCCACTCCGAAAGGGTGCGCGCGACCAGGTCTCTCAACCGCATCAGCTCCGGCTCCACCGTTTCCTCTTCGCAGCCGGACACGAGTTGGGATCGGTGATATTCCAACTCGAGCTGGCGCATCGTCTGACCTGCTGCTGTGACCTCGTCCATCTCGAGCCCGAAATAGTGACCGGTTCGCGTTGACTGGACGTTGACGTCGAACCGAGACCTCGTCATGTGCGGAAGCGCTGTTGCTGTCACGTCAGGCAGCGCTCGGCGAAGGTACTCCGAGAAATGCGAGGGCTCGATTCGTACGTTCATGTCGAACGTCTCCTGCCGCCGGAGCGCGTCGGCCGGGTACATCTTGTACTTCACGACGTACTCCTGGCTGGGTGTCAACATGAACGCCGCATACCCGACCGATACGCCTTCCCGCTCGAGCGCGAAGGTGTCCTGTTCATAGCTCCATCGTTGGTACTCGTTGCCGACGTCGGGAATGAAGTCGGGCAGCTCTCGTCTTTGAACTGCTGCCGCCAGGTTCGACGTGACAACCCAGGGTGACACCTCCTGGTCGAAGGTGAACTTGAGCTCGATCTCGATGTCTGGGAAAAGATTCGTGGTCTGCCGAGACTCATCACTCATCCGGCGCAAGATCACGGGATTCGCTGTCGCGACGCGCATCACCGACTCCAGCAGCGGGCTTGTCCCGTCGGCGCTGTCCTGGCCGACCCGCGCGAACAAAAGCCCCGACTCCCGGATGCGGGAGCAGGCATACACCGTGCGCCGCACGTCATCGGCTTGCGTACCCCGCTGTTCGTGCACCACGAACGTCGGCGCCAGCTCCGGCAGCCTGCCGTTGCTGCCACCGAGCTGAAGCGCTTGGGCACGGACATCGAATGCCACACCAGTCCAGACCGCGCTCTGCCCCGTTATGGTCGGCAGCGGCTGCCCGCTGCCGGTTTCGGCGTCACCAGGGCACCAGAGGACCTCGTCGGCCAGGATGTCGTCATACTTCAGCCACAACACAGCCGGCGGGTCCCCCGAAGGCGGGCTAGGCAGCCGTAACGCAAAGGCACCGTGCGAGGTCCTTGATTCCAGCCCCGCGAATCCGAGCCCTATCTGCCCCAGGATCAGCCATAAGCTACTTGGCATACGCTTTGCCTCGTCTGCGCTCGAATTTCACCATATAAGTTATCCAGATGAAGAGGGAGAACCCCGCGAGCACCACCGCCGGGAGCCACAGCCACAGGTGCGCCGTCTCCGCGCCCGCATAAAGGAAGCCGGAGAGCGGGATGGCCCCTGCGATGAACATTCGAATCACACTGTTCACCCGGCCGGCGACAGCAACGGGAATCACGTCCTGCCGGAACGAGATAGAGGCAACGTTGCTCATGCCGAGCGCCACTGACATCACGGCGAAGCCACTGATCAGCACCGCATTGCTGATCTCTGTCGCGATGGCTATCAGTGCTAACGCCGCGACAGCTTGGTACACCAGAATTTTCATCTCCAGGCTCTGAGCAGTCATGACCCGGGGCGCTACCCGTGCTCCGACAGCGCCTGCGAGCAACCCGATGGCAAGCGAGACTGAGATGACCGTCGGCGACGAGCCGTGCTCGGCGAGCACTGTGACCAGCACGGTTCCCAGGCCACCGACTGCAAGGTTGGCGACTGACATGCTCGCGACGAGCCAACCGATATCAGGTTTGGCAAGCCACGAGAACCCCAATACCAAGTCCTGACGCAAAGAGGTCGGCGCGGTCGAACCCACACGGACCCTCGCGAGGGTGAGTGCGATCCCGCCGGCGACCGCGTACAGAGCCACGATCAACAGAGACGAGTTGACGGCTCCGAATGCCCCGACAGTCACACCGCCGATGAGGAAACCCCCGACCTTCGCAAACTCGATCGCAGACGTCAGTCGGGCCACCGCATGGCCGCGCCGCTCTGCCGCCACCAGCTCGGGTATCAGGACGAATTGCCCCGTAATCGAGGATGCGACACCCCCCAGGCCGGAGATCAGGAGCATGAGCGCGACGACATAGTCACTGTCGAGGGCGATCGCTACGACCGCGACACAAGCCGCTTGCATCAGCTGGGAAAGCGCGAAGACGAGCCGCCGTTCGAAGCGGTCGATCAGCGAGCCGATGAACGGCGACGCGACGTAGGCGACCCCTCTGAGTGAGATCACCAGGATGGCCGTGGCGGGCGATCCGGTGGTGTCCAACACCGCAAGCGGCGCCACCAACGCAAGCCCGTAATCCGCCGCCTTCGACACTACGGACGAGGCGATCAGCTTCCTGAGAGCAGCCGTCTCCGAGCCGGGGATCTCAGTCATGCGGCGCCTCTGACACGTCATGCGCAGTAAGGCCGTCACCGAGGAAGTACTGAAGCGCTTCTCGGTTGCCCGGATCGCCGTATCTGCCCAGGCATGGATGCGGCTGCACGTCGTCGTACGCCGTAAGCCGACGACGTATCTGTTCGCGGGCAGCCGGACCAGCCCGGCCCCCATGGTCGAACGAGGCACGGGCCTGCGCGATGACAGTGAACGCCGGGCCAACGTTACGGCTGTTGCGAGCGAGGTGGTTGGGTGAGCTGAAGTTGACGAAGATCTCCACCCCATCGACCTTCAACGACCACGTGGCGTCCGACGGAGGCAGTGACTCGGGGCCGTGGTTGAGGCACTCCTCTGCCCGAACTGTCGTCACGATCGACCGTGCGAGTTGGAGGTCCGCCTCCAAGGTCGTGGGAGCCTGCTCGGCATGTCCGACTAGGAACATCACCGCGATCGCCTCGGGCTGCTGGCGCATCATCTGCAGCAGCGAACGCAACTCTGCGTATACCGAGTGACCGACACCCGTCTCACGTCGGCATAGCGAAAAGTAGGCGGCGCCAGTTGCGAATGGCAGGTGGCTGAAGATGCATGGGAACGCGTCGTCTGTCGCTATACGACGGAAGGTATGCGCGAGTTCAGCAAGCTGGGGATCGACGTCCGCGCTCGAAAGCTTGTCAATGTTCACCAACACAGCGGCAGTCAGCTCCTCTCAGAACATCTGTCGTCAAGAAGCGTCAATATCTGCGTGAGTCGCTCATCGAACTCTGCGCGCGAGGACGCCCGCAGGATCAGCTTGTGTCCGTAATCAGTCGCGTGGCGCACGCGCCCCGGGACCTCGGGGCGCATGAAGTCGTAAGACATGATTCCGGCTACCTGCCGCGTCAGGAAGTCACGCAGGTCCTCGACCAGGACATGCTGGAAGATGCCCAGCACGCCGTAGACGTCTGACCCGCCATCTCGACCTGGCGCGCGCGCCAGGTTCGGGGTAAGACCTAATTGCAGATGGACCGCGCTTTCGACTATGTCGACCCCGTACGTGAAGCGAATGATCTCGCTGAGCCCGCCGCCGCCAGGGCGTGCCGCGACCTCACAGAACACCACCTCGCCTGCCGGAGTGAGGAAGAATTCGGCATGGGTGACCGCGGCCTCGAGCCCCAGCGCCCGCAGGACCTTCGCGTTATGCTCGACAAGAAGATCCCTGGCGGGCCCAGTTCCCACGATGACAGAGCCCTGATACCGCTCCGAAGCGAACTTGCCAGGCGGCTGCAGGTACTCACCGACCGAGACGAACAGGACTTCGCCGTCGTAGACCACCGAATCGCAGTGGTACATCGCGCCGTCTACGAACTGTTCGACTTCTAGCGTTGCCGGGTCGGCGTGCAGCTCCTCGATTGCGGCAGCGATGTCGGCAGGATCGTCAACCACCCTGACCTCAGATGCGCCCAACCCCCATCTGCTCTTCACCACTGTCCGGCCACTCCACGGGAGAGGATGTGCCGGCGCCGTCGTGACCGGAAGATATGCGGGCACGTTCTTGTACCCTGCCGCGACGAGGCCGTCCTTCATGTGCACCTTGTCACGGAAGGGCAATGTCTCATCCACTGTCATTCCAGGCAGCGCATACCGCTCCCGCAGTGTTGCCGCCAGGATCATGTCCTTCTCGTGCAAGGCGACCACATGCGTCAACTGCCGCGATTCGATCAGCCACTTCGCCACGCGCTCCAGGTGGCCCTTCCGCGTCATGTCGCAGATCGTCACGTCGGGAAAGTCGGCGCTGCGGTATCCCTCTAGCCCGCCGCCGAAGGTCCGGGTGAGTAAGGCGCGGTGGTCGGGCTGGGTCGGCACGTATCGACCATGCTCACCCAACGTCCACCGCAGCGAATGACGATTGATGATCAAGGGGCGCATCGCTATGCACGCACCGTCTTCACTGCTTTCAGGGACAGCACGTGTTCCAGCGCCTTCGCGCAGGTATGAGGGTCGGGGCCGACGAGGCGGGCGGCGCCCAGCCGATCGTCGGAGCTCCTGAGCCGGCCTACTGTGTCGCCCACTTCTACCGAGGGGGCCCACAGCTCGAACGTCACGTCTGCCAGCTCCGGCGCCTGCCCCAGGACGGACGCGACCACGCCCTCGTCGGCGACGAAGAACACCATCGCCGCCGCGTCAGCGCGGCATCGCCCTCGCTCCGGGAGTTCGCCCACCGGCCAGCCAAGCGAAGTCAATCTCCAATCCACACCCGTAGTGGCGTGGACCAGGTCAGCCACGCCGTCGCCGCCGAGCCGATTGTGGGTCTCTACGATCTTCACATCGTTCCCCTCCACCATCACCTCGGTGCAAGCCACGCCGTCGGTAAGCCCGATGACGTCCAGCAGCCGGCTTACGGCCGTGCCCACCCGTTCAAGCTGCGCTGGGGACAGAGACGGCGGCGGCATGACGTGTCCGACCTCGACGAAGTTGTCGGTGATCCACTTCTCGGCCACGCCCAGAATGGCGTGGCGGCCGGCCGAGCTGAGCGTTTCGACCGTGACCTCCACCCCGGACATGAACGCTTCGACCAGGCCCTCTTCGCGAGCTTGCGCCGGAATACGCTCGAGATCGGCGATGGTGGACACTGTCTGCACGCCTGCGCTGCCGGTGCCGAAGGCCGGCTTGAAGATGGCGCGAGCACCTCGACCGAGCAAGTCGGCTACAGCGTCGTGATCTGATGCAGAGGCACAAGGCACTGTCAGGTCTGGCGCATGCCTCGCAAGAAGCTGACGCATCAGCCGCTTGTCGCGCGAGGCCATAACAGTCTGCAGCGCAGTCCCTGCGACTCCAAGGTCCTCGACCAGCCTCCCCGCCGGCTCAAGCCCACGCTCAGTCGTTGACACCACGCCAGCGACGTCGCCACGGCTACGCAGCACTCGCGCGAAGGAGGCCAATTCATCCGCATCGACATAGTCGACGGTGTACAGCTCATCCCGCTCTGGACGGACGAATTCCGCCTTCGAGGCGCCAGGCGGTTGCACAATGATGAGGTCGGTCTCGAGATTGTGCGCGGCTCGCGTCATGTTGGCCGACGGACCGAGAACTACCAATGACATAGTGAGAACCGCCCTGTCTATGCGCCTGGCTCGGTGGTTCGCCCGGCTGCCTCGTGGGCGGCTTTGCGATCGTGCTGGGTGTGGATCAGGGCGGTGAGCACGGTTGCGTCTACCTCGGAGCAAGCCGCCGCTTCAGTGGAGCCAAGTAGGCCCCACGCCGTCGCAGTGCGCCGAGGGCTGCCGGCCCGCTGAGTCGCAGTGAGTTTCAGCATCGAACTAACCGGCCAGGATCCAGCGCAGGCAACTCGCGGTCACGTCGACCGAGGGGCGACTGGCGTCAACCAGCTCCGTACGTCCCTGCGTGCGGCTGACTGCAAGAAGGTTGGCACGTATGCGTGTCTGGTAGTCAACGAAACTAGCGCGTCGGTCGCCACCATAGCCATCATGATGGCCTGCCTCCGAACGGCTGATCGCATCCTTTCGCGCAGCGCACACGGTTGGTGGCACGTCGAGGAACAACGTCAGATCAGGCTGCGCCAGATCATCGAAGCACGCCCGCACAAGGCTCGCACTGATTTCCGTACGCTCCATCGACCGGGCAAGAAGCTTGTGGGTCCAACCATCACAGACGACCGTACGCCCGGCCCCGAGCGCCGGACGCAGGACCAGCCTGTCCAAGGCCTCGTACCAGGCAGCCAGTAGCAAGAAGTAGTGACGGTGGCCGAACAGGTCCTGCCTGTCGTCACCATCGGTCTCCCACACAGCGGCTTGCACGCGCTCGAGATGCCGGTTGAGGAACGGCGGATCACTCGGTGGCAGGGCATGGCGACCCGGAAGCAGCGTGGCCCCCAGGCCGGCTTCATCGAGTGCCTTCACCAACTCGTGGCTTACCGTGCTCTTGCCTGCGCCGTCGATGCCGGTGACCACTATGAACCTGCCGCGTCGAACGTGAGCCGTCATGGAGCTTGTGGTCGTCACGTTCGGCTCGTCGCAATGACGGACGCGCTGAATTTCGCCTGTGTGCTGCAGTAGATCAGCGCTCTCCTCAGAGTTCGTCATCGTTCTCATCATCGGTGGCGCGACGGTGACGTTCGACGATAATTTCCTGGCACAAGTCATGAATATCCTGAGCACGATTATCCCGGTAGAAGTCGCCGGCCGTGCCTCTCATCGGATTCAACGTGAATCCCGGACGGTCTCCGCCAAGCTCATACATGAGCTCGCGGACCCTGTCATCTGTCATTGCCGCCGGGTCATCATGTTGCTGCACCCACTCGGGGACCCCGAGCCCTATGGCCAGAGGTCAATAGAAGCCGGTCGACTCCTCGTAGTTGTAATTGTCATAGACCATCTGGCCGCCGTGATCTCGGTAATCGATGATCTTGTGGAGCTCGTCATCGTTCAGTTGGCACAAGCCCTGCTTCAATTTTTGGCGACGCAGGTCGGTCATCGCGCTCCACACCACACTGGTCGGTGTGGATTTGAGGCATCGTAGCTGCGCACCTGGGGAGGGTATCCCGCATCGCAGTCACCGGGATCCGCCACGCTGATGCGACAGGCGCCAACCCCGAAACGCTTCTGCTTCTTTCGGAAAGCAACTGGGGCTCTGTCCCCAGCCAGGTCAGTGAAGCCCGCCGGCTCTACGCTGCCGGCCAGTCAGCGTCATCCCACCGAGGAGGTTGGTCTCCCCCTTCCCGGTCAATGGGTTGTGAGGCGGAGGTAGTAGCCGTCAGGGTCGAAGAGTCGCAGGTCGGCGAGGCCCCAACTCCTGGCGGTCAGGTCTTCGGCCAGCTCGTACCCGGCCGCCAGGATGCGCTCGCGCTCGGCGTGCAGGTCATCGACCTCGAAGACGATCTCGGTGCCGGCAGGTAACCGACGGGCGTCCCTCGATACCGGTTCGGCTGACTGGCGCGCGCCGATCCGGATGCCATCCCGCCGAAGCGCGACGTAGGGGGTCTCGGCCAGCCGCTCGTCCCGTTCCAGGGTGAACGCCAATGCCGACTGGTAGAAGGCGACGGTGGTATCGAGGTCGCTCGGAAAGATCTCGATCCGAAGGCTGGCAGCCATCACGCTCCACGAGCTATCTCGGTTTGATTCATGTCACGGCCGAGCTGTGGCCGGCAATGGGGTTCCGGCACCTTAATTTTGGTCGGGACGCCCTTGTTTCGAGTAAGCCGCCCAACCTATCCCTCGGTGGGCGCTGTTGGGATCGAACCAACGACCGCTCGGGTGTAAACCGAGTGCTCTCCCGCTGAGCTAAGCGCCC
>NZ_DASVSG010000107.1:0-26261 GCF_036388195.1 Jatrophihabitans sp.
AGCAGCACCACGAGGGACGTCACCAGCCCGCCCAGGATTACCGCGGCCATCGGCCGGACGATCTCCTGGCCGGCGACGGCGCCGAACAACACGAACGGCGCCACCGCCGCGGCCACGGCCAGCGCGGTGGTCACGATGGGCGCGAGCCGTTCCTGGGTCGTCCTGGAGACGGCTGCCGGATCGGGCTTGCCGTCGGCATCGCGGGCGAGTTCCTCCCACTGCCGGATGAGCACGATGCCCTGCCTGGCAGTGATACCCAGCACGGTGAGCAGCGCCAGCAGCGTGGTCTGGGCAAGCCGGCCCGGACCCACGAGCGCTAACACGATTCCGCCCACCAGGGACGCGAGCAGGGCCACGAACATCAGGGTCGCCAGCCGCCAGCTCGCGAACGCGGCCTGCAGCAGCAGGAAGATCAGGAAGGCCGCGGCAAGGCCGTACAGGATGAGCTGTAGCCGCGCGTCCTGCCGTTCGGCGTAGTCACCGCGCAGCTCGGCGTGGTAGCTGACCGGAAGGTCCAAGGTCGCCATGGCCTGGCGGACGTCGCCGGCGACGGTATCGACGCTCCGGCCACGCACGTCGGCGACCACGTCGACGTAGCGGGACACCGAGTCGTGCCGCAACACGTTCGGCGCCGGCGTGACCCGCACATCGGCGACCTGCTGCAACCGCACGTGCTTGCCGTCCGGGGTGTCGATGATCAGGTTCTGGACGTCGCTCAGGCTCTCCCGGGTGTCCGGCGTGCCCACGACGATCACGTCGAACACCTTCTGCTGTTCGAAGATGCTGCCGACCTGGATTCCCGCGACCAGGGTCGCGGCCGCGCGCCGGACGTCACCGGGTTTGAGGCCGTACTGCTGCGCTCGGGCGAGGTCGACTTCGATCTGCACGGTCTGCTCGACCGGATCCATCCTGAGCTGGGGTTGGGTGATTCCGTCGATGCCGGCGATCTTCCCGCGCAGCTCCTCGCCCTGTTGGCGCAGCAGCTGCAGGTCCTCGCCGTAGAGCCGTACGGAGATGGGGAGGTCGTTGGCCGGGCCGAGGTCGCGCATGCGCTGCTCGGGATAGGCGATCGCCTCGATCTGCGGTCCGGCGCGATCGGAGATCACCCGATGCAGGTCGGAGACCACGCGGTCATAGTCGGCGGCGGACGTCAGGCCCACCCACAGCTCGCCGGAGTTGATCCCGACGACCTGGTCGGAGGTGACAGCTCGGCCTACGTGCGCTCCCACGCTCCGGACGCCATCGACGGCCAGGAGCTCGCGGGTCAGCGTGGCTGTGTTCGCCCGCATCGCGGGTAGCGACGTGCCAGGCGCTGCGTCCCACCGCACCAGCAGATTCCGGTCCTGCCGGGTCGGCATGGTCGAGTCGGCGCCGAGCTGCGGGGCCAGCACGAGCCCCAGGAGCAGCAGGATGCCGATGCCGGCGTAAGCCAGCACCGGGCGGTTCAGCAATCGTGGCAGCGTCTTCTGGTGGCCAGCCCGCAGCCGGCGCACGAGCCAGCGATCGCCGCTGTCCGACCCGGGCGCCGGACGCAGGTAGACGGCCAGCGCAGGGGTGAGGGTCAGCGCGACGACGAACGAGACTCCGACCGCCAGCAGGTACGACATGACGAAGGGGTCGAAGATCGAGCCGGTCACTCCCTTGATCAGCAGCAAGGGCAGGGCTGCGACGGCCAGCACCAGGGTGGCGAACAGCAGCGGACTCCGTAACCGCCCGGCCGCGGCGATGACCCCGGAAGCCGGCTGCCCCTCCGAGGCGTCGCGCCGGTGCTGGAAGGGATCGGAGTTGGTGTCCACCTCGGCGACAGCCTCATCGACTATCACGCCGAGGGCGACCACCAGCCCGGCCAGGACCATGATGTTGAACGTCGTCCCGCGCAGCTGCAGCACCGTCAAGGCCGCAGTCAACGACACCACGATCGTCGACACGCTGATCACCGCGGCTCGCCAGGACCGTGCCAGCGCCGCGAGGACGATGATCACTCCCAGCAGCCCGAGCAGCGCCGCGATGCCGAGGTTGTCCAGAGCGTTCTGCAGGAACGTCGCCGGGCGGTAGACCTGGGTGTCGACGGTGATTCCCCGCATTCCAGGAGCCAGATTCTCCAGAGCATCCTCGACGTCCCGGGTGACCGTGAGCGTGCTGGCGCCGGGGAACTTCTCGATCACCAGCATCAGCTGGGCCTGGTCGCCGGACAGGGCGTCGCCGATCAGCGGCTGATGGTCCTCGGTCACCGAGACGACATCACCCAGGGTGGTGCGGGTTCCCGACTGTCCCTCGAGGCTCACCTTGGCCAGGTCGGCCGGCGTGGTGATGGGCAGGACGTGCTGAATTCCCAATCGCTGCTGGGGGGTGTCGATGAAGCCACCGGTTCCGGGCGTGGATGCCTCGACGAAACTCAGCGGCGACACCCACAGCGAGTTGGCCGTCGTCCTGATCACCTGGCTGAGTGTGACGCCACGATCGGACAGCCGCTGCGGATCCACCTGCACCTGGAGCTGGCGTTCGCGCTGCCCCCAGATGGCGACATTGGCGACGCCGGGCACTCCCATCAGCTTCGGCTTGATCTTCCAGCGCGCAAGCACCGAAAGGTCAATGAGGGAAACGTCTTTCGAGGACAGGCCGACCATCATCGCCCGGCCGGTGGACGACAGCGGCTGGATCATGACCGGCGCCCTGGAGACGTTGGGCAGCGCTCTGGCCTCGGTCAGTCGCTCCTGCACCATCTGCCGGGCCCGCAGCACGTCGGTCCCCTCTTCGAAATACAGCTCGATGGACGACAGGCCCGGTACGGAAAGGGATCGGATCTCATCGAGGAAGGCCACCCCGTTGAGCAGATCCGCCTCCATCGGCGAGGTGATCAACTGTTCGACCTCGACGGCGGACAGCCCCAGAGCCTCGGTCTGGACCTCGACGTAGGGAGCCTTGAACTCCGGAAGCACGTCTACTTGCGCATCGCGCAGCTGGACAAGGCCGAAGGAAAGGATGCTTGCCGCGAGGAGGACGACGACGAGTCGGAATGTCGTGCTGCCGCGAACCAACCATTGAGTCAAGGTGGCCCCCGCTCACCTTAATCCCCATCGGTGGGCAGATCCTCTATGTCGAGGAGCCGATGTATGCAAGCCATCGCGCGTGCGCCAGGACTCGTGCTCGGTAAGATTTCAGACGTCCAAGATCATGTCAATTGCATTTGAAAACCTTGATGAGCGCGTTATAACACTGCCGGTGTCGCAGCCACCCGTCAGGCCTCGGTGATCTAGGAGCGATCGCGGTGCTTGCCTCCGATCTGGCGACCGTAACGGTGTACTCTCTCTCAAATACATTGTCGACAGGTAATCTGTTACCAGCTGTCCGCGCCGATGACGAGAGGTGATCGCCGCCAGCCAGCTTCGCCGGATGGGCGCGCTTCGGCAGCTGCCGGCGCCGTCCGAACAGCCCGGCGTGCGGGCTAGCTGAGCGGGTCGGCCGGCAGGGCCGAGGAGATGAGCGCGCGGACAGCCGCGGCGTCCGGGAGGTCGAGGGCTGACTGCGCGACGGCGCGGCAGCGGTCCAGGTCGAGCCCGCGAACCCGCGCCTTCACCGCGGGCACCGACGGGGCAGACACGCTCAGCTCCCGCGCTCCGAGCCCGAGCAGGACGGGGATCGCGAGCTCGTCGGCCGCCGCCTCGCCACAGACCGCTACCGGAACGTGGCCGGCCGCGGCGCGGCAGACGTGCCTGATCAGGGTGAGGACGCCGGGATCCAGCGGGTCGGCGAGGGCCGCGACCGCGGCGTTCCCCCGCTCTGCCGCCAGTGCGTACTGGGTCAGGTCGTTCGTGCCGATGCTGAGAAAGTCCAGGCATTCCAGGAAGCTGGCGATCTTGAGCGCGGCGGCCGGAACCTCGACCATCATGCCGACCCGCAGCCCGTCGGGCAGGCCACCCGGCCCCGCGGCGTCCTCCAGCACCCGGCGGGCATCGCGCAGCTCGGACACCGTGCTGATCATGGGGAACAGCACGTTGATGGGCGCCTGCCTGGCGACCTCGCAGAACGCCGCAAGCTGCTCGAACAACAGCTCCCGCCGCGCCAGGCTGAGCCGGATTCCGCGCTGCCCCAGATACGGGTTGTCCTCGGTTGGCAGCGGCAGGTAGCTCACCGGCTTGTCCGCGCCGGCATCCAGGGTCCGCAGCGTGATCCGCAGGCCCGGCATGGCCCGGGCGATCGCGAGGTACTCGGCGGCCTGCTCGTCCCGGTCGGGGGCCGCGTCGCGGTGGAGGAACAGGAACTCGGTGCGTACCAGGCCCGCGCCATCGGCGCCGCGGTCCGCAGCGGCCCGCGCGTCCGCCTGCGACCCCAGGTTGGCGGCCACCTCGATGCGTACGCCATCGGTGGTGCACGCGGGGCCGGCCGCCGCGGCCCGCTCCGTGCTCGAACGAATTGCTCGCTCGGCGGCCCGTTGGCGAAACAGCGCGATGATGGCTTCCGGCGGGTCGAGCACCAGCTCACCGGTGGCGCCGTCGATGGCCAGCAGGCTGCCCTCGGGCAGCTCCAGCACGCCGGGACCCGCGCCGACCACGGCCGGGATCCCGCGGGCGCGCGCGAGGATGGCGGCGTGCGAGCTGGGGCTGCCGAAGGCCAGCACGATGCCGTGCAGCGCATCGCCGTCGAGCTCGGTGACCTGGCCGGGAGTCAGCTCGGCGGCGACCAGGATGCCGGGCCCGCTCAGGGTGGCCGCCGTCGTGCCGGTGAGCGCGGCGAGCACCTGCGCGCCCACGGCGCGGACGTCCTCGGCCCTGGCGCGCAGGTACGCGTCGGGCAACCGCGACCATTGCTGCTCCACGACCGCCACCGCGCCCGTCCAGGCCGCGACCGCGTCGGCGCCGGAATCGAGGCGCACCTTGACGTCGGCGAGCAGTTCCTCGTCCGCCAGCAGCAGCAGATGGGCATCGAAGATGCCGGCCTGCTGCGGTCCCGCCTGCTGGGCGAGCGCGCGGTACCGCTCGATCTCGCGCCGGACGGTTGCCGTCGCCGCCGTCACCCGGCGCCATTCCTGCGCCGGGCTGCCGGGCTCGGCGGGTTCTGCCGCGGCTTGTCCTCCCGCGGTCCGGTTACCCGGGGCCGATTCCGGTCCACCAGCCCGGCCGAGCGGCCGTACCGGACCGATGGCGATACCGGGCGAGGCGGGGAGCGGGCCTGGGCCGTCCCGCTGGACCAGCGCCGGCGCGGGACCCTCGTCCACCGGTTCGTCGAACCGGCGCTCGGCAAGCGCGAGCAGGCGTTCGACCGCCTCGGACGCCTGCCGCCCGGAGGCGAGCACCGCCACCCGGTGGCCGTGCAGGGCGCCGAGGGTGGCCACCCTGGTGAGGCTGCCTGCCGGAACCGGCCCGCCGCCCGTGCTCAGATTGCGCAGCCGCACCCGGGCGTCCAGGCCGTGCATCGCGCCGACCAGCCGCGCGGCCGGCCGGGCGTGCAAGCCATGCCGGTTGGCGACGGTGAACTCGGCCACCAGCTCGGCCGGCTCCTCCTCGGCCGGCTCCTGGTCAGCCGGTGGCGGCGCCTCGCTGGCCGGGTCCGCCAGCTGCGCGGCCTTGGCCAGCAGCGCGTTCTGCGCCTCGGCCGCGACCGCCTGGCGATCGGCCCCGCCGGCAGCGGTCACGGCCGCCGCGACCAGCCCTTCGACCAGCGGCGCGGGCGACAGGACGACCCGGTCGGCCATCGAGGGGTCCTCGAGCAGCTCCAGCGCCAGCTCGGCGCTGAGCACAGCGCTGCCGAGATCCATCAGCACCACGGCGCCCGCCGGCCCGGCCACCTCCTCGATGGCCTCCTTGATGCTCAGGGCATCGGTGCCCAGCGTCAGCTCGTCCAGGCCGGCGGCGACCGCGATCGGCACCGGGCTGCCGTGCAGCATCTGCGACGCGAGGGTGACCGCGGCCTGGGCCAGCGCCCGGCTGTGCGAGACGACGACGAGCCCGACCAGGTCGCGCGCGTCCGCAGTCACAGTGGCGCCCGCAGCGCCGCCGTGAGAAACAGGGCCACGGTGGTCGCGCCCGGATCCTGGTGGCCGACGCTGCGCTCGCCCAGGTAGCTCGCGCGGCCCTTGCGCGCCAACATCGGGATGGTCGCGTCCCGGCCCTGCTCGGCCGCGGACACCGCCCGGCGCAACGCCTCGGCGTGGTCGGCGCCCTCGGCCGCAGCCGACTCCAGCGCCGCGACGGCCGGCGCCAGCGCATCCAGCATGGTCTTGTCGCCGGGCTCGGCCTTGCCGCGGGCGACGATCCCGTCCAGGCCCGCGCGCAGCCCGGCGGCGAGCTGGGCCGGCGAGATCTCGGTGCTGTCGCCGAGCGCCGAGCCGATCCTGAGGAACATGGTGCCGAACAGCGGCCCGCTGGCCCCGCCGACCGTGGAGACCACCGTCATGCCGAGCTTGCTGAACAGCGCCTTGGCGGTGGCAGGTGGCGACTCGTCCAGCGCGGCGACGGCGGCCCGCATCCCGCGATCCATGTTCGCGCCGTGGTCGCCGTCGCCGATCGCGGCATCGAGGTCGCTCAGGCTGTCCTTGTGCTCGGCGACGAGCTCCGCGAAGGCACGTATCCAGCTGTCCAGACCGGCGATCGAGACCGTGTCGTCCACGTATCAGCCGCCCCAGCTCAGCAGCGGCGTCTGCACGGGGGCATCCCAGAGCGAGAGCAGCTCATCGTCGACCCGGAGCAGGGTCACCGACGTGCCGGCCATGTCGAGCGAGGTGATGTAGGAGCCCACCAGCGAACGTGCCACCCGCACATCGTGGGCGGCCAGGATCCGGTTCACCTCGTTGAACATGAGGTAAAGCTCGATCAGCGGGGTGCCGCCGAGCCCGTTGACGAACGCGATCACCTGATCGCCGCGGCTGAACGGCAGGTCGGCCAGCACCGGCTCGACCAGCATCGCGGCGATCTCCCGGGCCGGCGCCAGCGGCACCCGCTGACGACCCGGCTCGCCGTGGATCCCGACGCCGAGCTCCATCTCGTCCTCGCCGAGCTCGAAGGTGGGCTTGCCGGCGGCAGGCACGGTGCACGAGGTGAGCGCCAGCCCCATGCTGCGGCCGTTGGCATTGACCCGGCGGGCGATCTCGGCGACCTGCTCCAGCGGCCGGCCCTGCTCGGCGGCCGCCCCGGCGATCTTCTCCAGCAGCACGGTGACCCCGACCCCTCGCCGGCCTGCGGTCCAGGTGCTGTCCTGGACGGCGACGTCGTCGTCGGTCACCACCGACAGGACCCGGGTGTCACCCTCGGCGGCAGCGAGCTCGGCTGCCATCTCGAAGTTCAGGACGTCGCCGGTGTAGTTCTTGACCACGTGCAGCACGCCCGCGCCGCCGTCGATGAGCCTGGTGGCGGCCAGGATCTGGTCGGGCACCGGCGAGGTGAACACCTCGCCGGCACAGGCGGCGTCCAACATGCCCGGTCCCACGAAGCCGGCATGCAGTGGCTCGTGCCCGGACCCGCCGCCGGAGAGGATGCCCACCTTGCCGGAGCGCGGCGCGTCGGCGCGGTAGATGACCCGGTGCTGGTGGTCGACCTTGAGGCTCGGGTGCGCCGCCTCGATGCCCAGCAGCGCTTCGGCGACGACCGAATTCGGATCGTTGATGAGTTTCTTCATGCCTGATCGTCTCCTAGTCGCCTCGACGCTACGGCGTTGCGCGGGCCGTGCCAACCTCGCTGCGGCTGCCGACGTCGACGGCCTCGCTGTCGTCGGCCGCCTCGCTGGCGGGCTGGCTCGCCGCGCGCCGGCTGTGCCGGTCCGACGGCAACGCCAGGGTAGCGGCCCCGAGGACGAAGGCCCCGGCGCCGAGCAGCAGGTAGTAGTTCGGCAACCAGGCGGTGTCATTGGCCACCGACCCGCCGACCAGGTTGCCGACCACGCCACCCGCGCCCTGGAAGACGTTGGCCAGGCCGAAGATCAGCGTCGCCTGCGTCACCGTGGAGACCCGGCCGACGTAGGCCGGCACCAGGCCGTAGATCGGGTAGAAGCTCAGCCCGAACAGCAGCGCCGCGGCGAACGGCATCCAGCCGGACTGCGCGCCGTGCAACAGCAGGCAGCTGGCGAGGAACATGCCGTAGCACAGGGTCAGCGTGCGCCGCAGTCCCAGCACGTCGCCGAGCCGGCCCACGGCGAAGCCGGCCACCGCGCCGACGACGGCGATCGTCATCCAGACCGCGGAGGAGTACTCGATGCTCTGGCCGCCGTGGTCACGCAACAGCGGCGCCAGGAAGTTCTGGAACGACATGAAGGAGAAGCCGTTCATGAACTTGATGATCCAGATGCCGACCATCCAGACGCTGAGGAAGGCGATCCCGGCCGCCAGCGAGCGCTGCGGACGCGGGCGGTCGGCAGCAGCCCTGCCGGCGACTCCTGATCCCTCCGAGTCGGGGAGGTCGGAGAACAGCCCCAGCCGGGAGAACAGCCGGCAGGCGATCAGGATGAGCACCAGGGACACCCCGGCCACCGCGAACCACACCGCCCGCCAGCCCACGGTGTGGGTCAGGACCGGGATGATCGCGGCCGAGACGAACACCCCGTAGGTCGTGCCGCTGGAGATGATGCCGAGCGCCGTGCCACGCCGGTTCGCCCCGATCAGCCGCGGCACGATCTCGACGATCGGCACGTACACCGACGCCGAGGTGCCGGCCGCCACTGCCAGACAGAGGGTGAGCACCACGGTGCTGCTGGTCAGGCCTACGCCGACCAGGCACAGCGTGCACAGCACCGCCGAGCCGACCACCACCACCGCGCCGTTGAACCGGTGGCTCAACCAGGTGGCGGCGAAGGCGAACACGATGAACAGGAACTGCCCGATTCCGGTGATCTGGCCGGCGGTGGCATAGGAGAAGCCGAGATCGTCCGACATCGTCGGCAGCAGCTGGCTGAAGACGTAGATGCCGAAGCCGTAGGTCACTCCCACGAATCCGGCGATGAGCAGGATCGCCGACCATCGCTGAGCGGACGTAGGTGACGTCATAGGTGCGCCTTCCGAGCCGGTGCTGTCAGTCGAGCGCGGTTCGGACCGCGCGGTGCAGGAAGAAGCCGGAGTCGTCGGCCGCATCGATCGGTCGCTGGTCGCCGAAGGAGTCGATGTGGCCGAAGCCTGCGCTGCGCAGATCATCGCGCAGCTGGGCGAAGCGCAGCGACTCGACGGTCAGGGTCCGGAAGAACCCGTCGGCGTACTGGTAACCGAAGCTGGTCGTGTCGACGTCGCTGGCCACCAGGGACACCTTGACATTGCCGGAGTACACGCTTCGCCCGGGCGGCATGGCCTGGTGGTCGACGATGTAGTCGAAGTTGCGGTGATCTACCAGCAGCACGCCGCCGACGCACAGCAGGTCGTGGATCCGGCGCAGCACGGCCCGTCGCTGATCGGTGCGGGCGTGCGGCAGTGAGCTGCCCAGGCAGACCACGGCGTCATAGCGGGGCGCCGACAGCGGCCTGAGGCCCTCCCAGGACATCTGCTCGATCCGGATGCCGTCGCCGTATCCCGCCAGGTTCGCCCGGGCCCGGTCCACCATCTCCGCGCTGCCGTCGGTGGCATCGACCTGGTACCCCACCGTGCGGAAGTGGGCCGCGTGGAACCCGGTGCCGCAGGCGATGTCGAGCAGGGCCCGGCCCGGGGAGGGACCGGTGATGATCCGGTCCAGGAAATCGCCTTCGACCTCCAGCCGCCGCTGCCAGTCCACCAGCTCGTCCCAGCGGGCGGCGAAGCCCTGCCCGTACTGATCGGTCATCACCCGTGCGGTCATGCCGCGCTCCTGGCCAGCTGGAGCGCGCTGAACGCATCGTGCATCTCGTGCGCGCGCTGCCAGGCCGTCGACGGCTCGATCGGATCGTGGTTGACCTTGAAGTGCCGTTCGAGGATCTCCAACTTGTCGGCCCGGATGGTGGCGGCGCCGGTGGCCGGGTCGATGGCCTGCACCCCGTCGGCGTACTGGCCCTGCTGGTTGATCGAGATCGCCTCGGCCTCGGTGAGGCCTTCAGGCAGGCTCAGTTCGAAGCCGGATCGGCTGGCCAGCACCGGATATCCACCGGGCAGGCCGCCCGGCGCGGGCGCGTGCACCAGGCGCGGCCGGTCGCTCAGGAACGCGCGCAGCACCGACAGCACCGACGAGGCGGTCAGCGACTGGCCGTCGATGCCGCCGGTGCGCCTGCAGAACGTGGACACCCCGAGCTGGATCGCCTCCAGCTGCTCGCTGATGTCGAGGATCCGCCCGCCGTGCCTGATCTCCACCGCCGCGGGGGCGTCACCCGCATCGCCGGCGCGCGGCAGGCGATGGCTGTAGTAGTGCTGGGCCACCAGCCGCACCTGCAGCTCGCCGGCTGGCAGCCCCAGCACCTTCGATGCCGACCAGGTCAGGGCCGGCACCACGTTGGCCACGTTGCCGCCGCCGATCGTCGGGGCGAGGCCGGACGGCGTCAGCACCGGGCCGACCGCGTCCGGGAAGGCGCAGTTGACCACCACCGGCGAGCCGCCGTGCGCGCGCACCGCCTCGCCGAGCGCCCGGGCCGGGGCCAGATGCATCGGCAGCCATGGGCCGAACTGGGCCTCGTCCAGCTCCTGGTACAGCGCGCTCGGAAGCTCGGTCAACCGCCGCCAGGACTGGACGGAGGCGCAGTTGACCACCATGGTCGGCTCGAAGCGGTCCAGGACGTCCACCGCGGAGGCAGTGTCCTCCAGATCCAGCACGTGCCCGCTGACCTCACCGGGATAGCCATGGTTCATCGCGGTGAACCTCAACAGGTTCGAGTCCCGCACGCTGAGTTCGTCCGACCGGGACGTGACGCCGATCGCGTCGATCCGTGGGTCCAGGACGAGAGCATTGGCGATCTTCTTCCCCAGGTCGCCGTAGCCCACGATCAGGATGCGGGACTGGGACGTCGGGCTGAGCTGCTGCATGACGGTGCTCCTTCTCCCCGTGCTGGACGGCGATGCCGCCCGCTCGGTCAGCGCGGGTAGGCGCCGTTGTCGACGGGTAGGACCTTGCCGGTCAGGTTGCGGCTGGCGGGCGAGATCAGGAATTCGATGACCTCGGCCACCGAGTCGGCGTCGAGGCGGGTGGTGAGCTGTTCCTGGCGGGCATACTCGGCGTGGCGGTACTCCGGGATCCGCTGCTCGATGGCGGTGCCGCGGACCAGCCCCGGCGAGACGCAGTTGACCCGCACCCACGGGGCATAGTTCATCGCCTGGGACTTGGTGAGACCGATCACCGCGGCCTTGGAGGAGCCGTAGACGGCGTCGGAGCTGCCGATCTCGCCGGCGGTGGAGGACAGGTTGACCACACAGCCGGGCTCACCCCGCTCGACCAGCGGGGTGGCGTAGGCCTGGGTGAGCAGCATCGGCGCCAGCACGTTCACCCAGTAGTCGCGCTCGATCGTCGGCACGTCGTAGGTGTGCAGCGGATTGCCGCGGTACATCCCGGCGTTGTTCACCAGCGCGGCGGGCCGGTCGAGCTTGCCCAACGCCTGGCACACCTGCTCGACCCCCCGATGGCCGGACAGGTCGGCGCACACCGTCCAGGGCACGGCTGGGAGCTCGCTGGCGAGGGACTCCAGCCCGTCGCCGTCCATATCGACGAGCAGCAACTCATAGCCCAGGCCGGCCAGCCGGAGCGCCAGAGCCCGGCCGATGCCGTTCGCGGCGCCGGTCACGACGCAGGTCCGGCCGCCGCCCGGCGGGGTGCCTTCGGTCATCTCGATACCGCCTTCGCAGAAATTCTTTCCTGTAGGCATGCGTAGATCTCGCGGGCTTCGGCAAGGACGCCGTCGAGCTCGGCCGGCGCCACCCAGCCGTCCGGGACGCTGGCGGCTCGCCCGAATCCCCGGCTCTGCGCCACGTCGACATGCCATCCGGCCCACTTGGCCCAGTCCGGGTTCATGTCGGCCGGCCAGCTGAGGTGCCGCTCGTCGAAGGACAGCCCGGCGAACCGGCACAGCTCGCCGATGGCCTCGACCGGCTCGGCGTTCAACCGCTCCGAGTCGACCACCAGCAGCCTGCAGCCGGCCGCATCGAGGTGGCGGTACCACCGCCACAGGTCGGCATACCCGAGGTTCTTGGCAGTGACCTGGCCGCGCAGCTTCAGATTGCTGTAGAGGGTCTCGCGCGGGTCGCGTACCAGGATGACGTGATGACCGTCCAGCCAGCGCGGGTCGGCACACAGCTCGTCGATCGCGTGGTAAGGAAAGTCCTTGTGCATCAGGGGTTGTTCGGTCGCCTGCAGCAGGACCGCGGCGGCTTCGGCATAGGTCAGGCCGCGGTCGCCCTCGAGTTGGGCATGGTCGATGGGCTCGGCGCGCCGATGGATGTAGTAGTAGTCGGCCAGCACCTCGTGGTGGGTGAGCACGTCGCCCCGGTTCTGGAAGTAGCGTTCCAGAGCGGTCGAGCGCGAGCGGGGATGGCTCCACAGTGACAGCCTCATGCCGCGTGCACCCCTCCGATCAACTTCAGGTGCGACGAGCTGGCCTCCGCCAGGGTCTGGAGGAATTGCGGGATCGCCCAGAACTGGTCGGGTGGCAGGTTGCGGTTGAACAGCGGGCGGATCAGCTCGTGGGTGGCGGTGATCCCCACAGCGTCCACCTCGTCGAGCAGGCCGGGCTGTCCCCGGAATACCCCTGCGGTGTCTACGCATTCGAGCGCTACGTAGGTCTCCGGCTTGATCGTGTAGGCCACCGGCTTGTCCAGTGTCGCGGTGAGGTGCAGGCACTCCTCCGCAGCGCCGGGATCGACCCGCACGCTCGACAGCAGGATGGAGCTGCGGGGCTCGATCTCGCCGACGAGCTCCGCGCCCCGCCGGGCCAGCACCGCCTCGGCCAGCCGGATGCTGCGGATGTCGAGCGGCGCGGGCCCGCTGAAGGCCCGGACGGCATCGCCCACCCGGCCGGTCATGTGCGTGACCACCGTGCGGACCCGGTCGTTCTCCGATCCGCTCAGCCGGCCGCGACCGGCGGCGACCGCCACGGCGAAGGTCTCGAACTGCGCCAGGCTGAAGCTCAACGTGCCGTTGACCGACACCCCGCACCCGACCAGGTGCTCGATGGCGCGGTAGCCCTCCTGGGAGCCGGGCACCTTCACCATCACGTTGTCGGCCAGGGCGGCCAGCCGCAGGCCCTCGTCCACGATTGCCCGGGTGTCGAAGGTGTGCGCGGGAGACACCTGTGCCGAGACCCACCCGTACCGGCCGTCGGAGGCGCGGTGCAGCGCGCTCATGGCTTCGGCCGCCGAGGCGATGTGCGTGTGATAGCAGGTGTCGCGGTTCGCCGCCGAGCGCGGGACGCTGGCCGGCGTGCGCTGGCGGACCACTGCGTCGTACTCCTCGATGAGGATCGGATTGGTGGTCACGCCGGTGAGCTGGGCGGCCAGCTGGCCAGAGCCCGCAGCCGACTCGCCGTAGTGGCCCAGGGTGTCGGCGACCGCATCGCAGGCCAGCGTGTCCGGGGCATGGATCCGGGGGTGGCTGTCGAGCCAGAACTCGACCGCCGGATTGCTGGCTCGGGCCGTCCGGATCTGCTCGGCGAGGCTGGCGTGGCCACCGGCCGGTCCGGCCGCCTGGTGGGCCTTCCGGCTCGGCGCCGCACCCGAGGCGTCGGGCAGCAGCGGCCGCATCCGGCGCAGCGCCCTGCTCGGGGAACCCTGCTGTGCACGCTGGGAGAGATGGCGGGTCATACAGCGGCTCCTTGGGTGGCGAGGGTGGTGAGGAGAAGGCAGGTCTGCCGGTGGCTGCGGCTCCGGGCCACCGCCATCGGATGGGTCGGGATCGTCTCCTCCCGGGCGTAGTGCAGGACGCGCATGCCGGCCGCGTGGGCGGCGCGGATGCCGGCGTCGCTGTCCTCGACCGCGATGCAGTGCTCGGCGGGCACCCCGAGGCCGGCCGCTGCCTCCAGGTACACGGTGGGTTCGGGCTTCCAGGACTGCAGGTCGTAGGCGCTGACGTAGGAGCTGGCCGAGCTGGCATCCAGCCCGGCGCAGTCGAGGCCCTCGCTGATCTTCCATCCGGGGGCGTTGGAGACGATCGAGTACGGCACCTCGATCCGGTCGAGCAGCTCCTGGGCATGTGGCTCCGGCCGCAGCTCGCGGCGGTAGGCGGCGGAGACCCGGGCCCGATAGTCGGGCACAAACGCTTCCGGCGAGCCTGCCAACGGCAGCGCCGCGAACAGCTCCGCCACCCAGGTCGCGACCTGACGGCCGCGCAGCAGGGTCAGCGCTTCGGCGGCGCCGAATTCGATGCCCTGCTCCAGCAGCATCGCCGTGAGGACCGATGCAGACAACGACTCGCTGTCGACCAGGACGCCGTCGCAATCCAGGCAGACACCCCGCACCGGCGCGGCTGTGGGAAGTGGCTGCAGGACGCCGGTCTCTCGGAGCATTTAAACATGTAATCGTACATAGGGTGTTTTCTAGATAAAGTTTGATCGTGTAGACAAGGTGCATTAAATGAAACAAGGTGCACCCGCGCCATTGCCCTGATGAGCGCCCGGCGGCCGCCAGCTGGGGTGTGCAGCGCGGCGCCGGATGTCCCACAGTCAAGCGCATCCAAACGATGGTGACTGCAAGCATCTTGAGCTGAGCTGTTCGCAAGTGGCGCAACTGCGCGTACTGAGATTGATCGCCCTGGTGCCCGTCTTCGACGAGCCGGTGTAGCCATGCCGCTCCCTCTCCAGAGGCAGGATGCGCAGGTGGTCTTGTAGGCCGCTCAGTGGCAATGACTGCATTGATGCTAGGTAGAAATGCACGCAAGTAACCGGGCGCGCCGGCCCGCATGCCCTGATCACCACTTCTTACGTCCCTGCAGCGGTGGCACCCGGCTGGGCCGGGCCGAACTCGCGTATCAAACGCCGCCGCCGGCCGGCTCTAACTGCGGAGAAGAGGACATCGTGGCCGCCACCGCGCGGACGCGCGAGGCAGCGCGTTCGCTCCGTCCGGCCGAAGGGTTGGCGAGTGAAGGCGTACGTTGCTGTGCTGCGCATAGCGGACTACCGGCTGCTCTGGACCGGATTGGTGATCAACCTGTTGGGTGACGGCGCCACCTTCACCGCGCTGGCCTGGATCACCGTGGAGCGCGCGGGCGCCGGTGGGCTCGGCGTGCTCGGCGTCTGCCTCACCCTGCCCGTGATCGCGGGCGGCGCGGTGATCGGTCCGCTGCTCGACCGGTTCTCCCGGCGCAAGCTGCTCATCTACGACTCGGTGTTCCGCGGGCTGGTGGTGGCGCTGATCCCGCTGGTGTCCGCGCTCGGCTGGTTGCAGATGTGGCAGCTCTACGCGGTGGCGCTGCTGTACGGGCTGCTGAAGATAATCCCGCTGGCCGGCACTCCGGCGGTCATTCCCGAACTGGTGCCCGAGGGGGAGCTGCAGGCCGCGTTCGGGCTGGAGGCCACCGCGATGGGTGCGGCCAACGTGGCCGGGCCGGCGATCGGCGCGCTGCTGATCACCCTGATCGGCTCGGAGAACGTGCTGCTGCTCGATGCCGTCACCTACCTGGCGTTCGCGTTCCTGATCAGCCGGATCTCCGCGCCCCTGAACCGTCCGCCCCGCGTCGAGAACAGCGGTTCCAAGCGCGCGGCGGGCTGGCAGCCGGTGTTCGACATGATCGTGCACGACAAGTTCCTGTTGCTGCTCACCCTGTCCTTCGCCTCGTTCAACATCTCTGTCGGCGCGCTGCTGGTCGCCCTGCCCTGGCTGGCCAAGTTCGAGTTCGCCAGCGGCCCGGGCGTGCTGGGCCTGCTGCTGGCCGTCTTCGCCGCGGCGGAGTTGGTCGGCTCGCTGGTCGCCGGCGCGTGGAAGACCTCGGAGAGGCAGATGCTGCGGATCGGCCAGCTCCAGATCATCTCCGGCGGCCTGCTGCTGCTGCTGGTGGCCAAGAACCTGCCGGTGATCCTGCTCGGCCTGCTGCTGACCGGCATCCTGTCCGCTCCGATGACGGTGATGGGCGGTGTCGTCCGGATGACGCGCACCCCCATCGAGATGCGTGGCCGCGCCATGACGTTGATGCGCTCCACGATGGCCGGCATGCTGCCGGTCGGCGCGGCGATCGCCGGCATCCTGCTCAGCGGCAACCACTACACCGAGCTGGTCGTGGTGATGACCGTCCTGGCCGCCGCGCCGGGCTTCTTCACCCTGCTGACCTTCCGCAACCTCCCGTTCCGGCTGGGGGTGAGCGCCGATGCCGACCGCAGGCCGGCCACCGTCGAGCCCTGAGCCGGTGGAGCTGATTCCCGACCATCCTCGCTCCGCCACCCGGTCCGGCGCCGGTGGCCTGGCCTGGGTGGCCGCGCCCGCCGATGGCCACGATCCGGTCGCCGTCCTCGCCGCGTTCCTGGTGGTGCTGCACAAGCACACCGGCCAGGCCGAGCTGCTGCTCGACGTGGAGCTGGCCGGCCGGACGGTCGCGCTGGCGGTGACCGTCGACCCGGACGCGACCGGAGCGCGGCTGCTGGCCACCGCGTCGCACGGACCGGCCCGGCACGGGCCCGTCCGGTTCACCGACCGGGCGACGCCGCCCGAGGACGCCGATCTGGTGCTCAGCAGCGCCGGAGCAGAGCTGCGGGTGGGCTACCGGGTCGGGCTGTTCGAACCCGGCACCGCGACGCGGCTGGCCGAGCAGGTCCGCCGGGCGCTGGGCCAGCGGCAGCGTCCGGTGCGGGCGGTGGACCTGGTCGCCGAGGACGAGCGGGCGCTGATCCTCGGCCGGTTCAACGACACCGCCCGGCCGTACCCGCGGGACACCCCCGTCCACCGGTTGTTCGAGGAGCAGGCCCGCCAGGCGCCGGACGCGCTCGCCCTGACCTGGCGCGGCCAGCGGTTGACCTACCGGCAACTCGATGACCGCGCGGATGGTCTGTGCCACGCGTTGCGGGCGGCCGGCGTGCGTCCCGGCGGCCTGGTCGCGCTGCGCACCGGCCGCACGCCGGACCTGGTGGTCAGCACGCTCGCGATCCTCAAGGCCGGGGCGGCGTACCTGCCGATCGATCCGGATTACCCACCAGGACGGGTGGAATTCCTGCTCACCGACTCCGGCGCCCGGGTGCTGGTCACCGATTCGCCGCTCGACTTCGCCTTCGCCGGCACGGTGCTGGACCCCGGGGCCACCGCGCCCGCGCAGCCGCCGGTGACGCTCGGCCTGCCGACCGACCTGGCAGTGGCCTTCCTGTGTTACACCTCGGGCACGACCGGCCAGCCCAAAGGCGTCCGGGTGACCCACCGCAATGTGGTGCGGCTGGTGCGCGGGGTCGAGTACTCCGACCTCGGGCCGCACACCCGCATTCTGCCCACCGGCTCGATCTCCTTCGATGCCAGCACATTCGAGCTGTGGGCGGCGATGCTCAACGGCGGCAGCCTGCACCTGGTCGACAACGACGTGGTGCTCAGCGCCCGGGCGCTCAGCGCGGAGCTCGCCGCGCAGCGGATCACCACGCTGTGGCTGACCTCCCCGTTGTTCAACCAGCTCGTCGAGCAGGACGCAGGAGTCTTCCGTCCGCTGCGTGAGCTGTTCACCGGCGGCGATGTGCTGTCACCGGCGCATGTCGCCAAGGCGCTGGCCGCGTGCCCCGAGCTGATCCTGATCAACGCCTACGGCCCGACCGAGAACGGCACGTATTCCACGACCCATCGGATCGAACGGGAGGGCCAGCGGTGGTCCGAGCTGGCCGGCATTCCGATCGGTCGGCCGATCGCGAACTCCACGGCCTACGTGCTCGACCCCGATGGCGGCCTGTGCCCGATCGGCATGCCCGGTGAGCTGTGCTTCGGCGGGGACGGGGTGGCCGCCGGCTACCTGGACCGTCCCGAGCTGACCGCGGAGAAGTTCGTCGCCGACCCGTTCACCGGTGGCCGGATGTATCGCAGCGGCGATCTGGGCCGGTTCCGGCCCGACGGCGTTCTGGAGTTCCTCGGCCGCCGTGACCAGCAGGTCAAGGTGCGGGGTTTCCGGATCGAGCTGGGCGAGGTGGAGAACGTGATGCTCGCCCACCCGGACGTCGCCGAAGCGGTGGTGACAGCACGCAGCCGTCCCAGCGGCGCCGACAAGTACCTGTGCGGCTATTACGTGGCACGCCGGCCGGTCACCGATCTCCGCGCGCACCTGGAGCGGATGCTGCCGTCACACGCGGTGCCGGCCTATCTGATCGAGCTGGCCGAGCTGCCGCTGCACCACAGCGGCAAGCTCGACCGCAGCCGGCTTCCCGACCCGGACGGCTCGCAGCTGCTGGCCGGTGTCGAGCACGTGGCGCCGCGCACCGATCTGGAGCGGGTTCTGGTGGAGCTGGCCGAGGATGCGCTGGGCATGGCGGGCATCGGCCTGCGCCACGATCTGCGCGATCTCGGTTCGGACTCCCTGACCGCGACGCTGATCGCCGGCGGGGTGGCCGAGCGGCTGGGGCGGCAGCTGCCGGTGAGCGCGGTGCTGCGCAGCGGTTCGCTGGCCCGGCTCGCCGAGCTGGTGAGCCAGGCCGAGCCCGCTGTCACCCGGGGGATACCGCGGGCCGTCGATGCTGCCAGCTACCCGCTGACGCCCCAGCAGCGCCAGCTCTATCTCGAACAATTCAAGGATCCGGGCGCGGTGCATTACAACGTGCTGGTCTCCTTCGACCTGCCCGCGGACACCGACCCGGCCCGGCTGACCGAGGCGCTGGGCCGGCTCGCCGAGCGCCATGATGCGCTGCGCACCTGCTTCGTCCTGGACGGCGAGGAGGTACGCCAGCGGATCGAGCCCCGGATCAGCCTGCCGGTAAGGGTGATCGATGAGCCGGCCACACCGTTCCAGGCGAGCGTCGAGCCGTTCGCCCTCGACACGGCGCCGCTCTGGCGGGCCGAGCTGCGGCGTGCCAAGGAGCGACTGCGGCTGCGGTTGGACCTGCATCACCTGATCGTCGACGGGTACTCGCTGCACATCCTGCTGACCGACCTGGCAACGCTCTACGAGGGCCGGCAGGCGCCGGAGCCGCCCGTGCGCTACCGGGACTACGCCACCTGGCTGGCCGGACCGGCTGGCGCCGCGGTGGCCGAGGAGCACCGCGGCCACTGGCAGCGGGTGTTCCAGACACCACCGGTCCGCGCGGACCTGCCGCTGTCGGCGCCGCGCCCGCAGCTGCGCCCGCTGGCGGGCGATGTGCTGGAGTTCGATCTCGGCCGCGAGCGGGCGGGCGCGCTGCGCCAGCTGGCCCGGAGCCAGGATGTTCCGCTGTTCGCGGTGCTCGCCGCTGCGCACGGCATCCTGCTGGCCAGGCTGACCCGGTCCTGCGATGTGGTGCTCGGCACGCCGGTGTCCGGACGCACCGCGCCAGGCCTGCACCGCACCGTCGGCATGCTCGCCAACACCGTCTGCCTGCGTACCACGGCAGATCCTGAGCTGGCCTTCGCCGGCTACCTGCGCCAGGTCGCCGACACCGCAGAGGAGGCCTTTGCACATCAGGACTTTCCGTTCTCCGAGGTGGTCGCAATGGCGGCGCCGGGCCGGGACTACAGCCGCACCCCGCTGTTCGACGCGCTGATCGCGCTGCACAGCGGCCGCTACTTGCACGTCGACTTCGCCGGCCGCGGCGTCGAGGTCCGCCTGGAGCCGACCGGTCAGAGCGCGTTCGACCTGAACATGCAGATCTACGAGGTGGGAGACACGCTGCGGGTGAGCTGGCACTACTCCAGCGCCTTGCTGCGCCGCGCCGATGTCGAGCAGTGGCGCGAGAGCTTCCTGCACATCCTCGACACCGTGCAGGCCGATCCGGCCACACCGGTCGGAGCATTCACCGCCTCGGCGCATGCCGCCGCCCTGGACTTCGACCTGTGACCACTGACCTGTGACCACTGACCTGTGACCACTCCGCGAACCGTTGCCCCACGAGCCGTATAGGACCTTCCATGCCGTACACCACCACCGTTCTGCCGACGACGAGCTTCCCCGCCGATTTCGCGCCGGGCGCCGAGCACGCCGCAGAGCACCCGGCTGAGTTCCACCTGCTCCGGTTGCCGGCCGAGCTCAGCGCACGGCTGGAACGGATCAGCCGGGGCCAGGCCGAGATGCTGGAGTTGGTGCTGGCGGCCGTCGCGATCGCGCTGCTCGGCCGCTACACCCGCGAGGACGAGGTGTCGGTGGGGCTGCCGAACGGCCTGCTGCTGCGCGCGGAGCCGACCGGCAGCCTGCGGGAGCTGCTCGGCCGGGTCGCCGCAACGGCCAGCGAGGCGCTGACCGCCGGGGAGGTGCTGACCGCCGGCCCCGGCCGGGTTGCTGACGTCCTGGTCGATCATGCGGCCGCGCCGCCGGCCGGCCCTGCTGGAGCCGGCGTCCGGTTCACCGCCTTCGACGAGAACGCCGCGCTGGCGGTGGCCGTGAGCTACGACAGCTCCCGCTACGCCGAGACCAGCATCGGCTGGATCGCCCGGCAGTTCGAGTTGCTGCTCGACGCTGCCACCGCCGAACCCGACCGGCCGGTCAGCGAATTCCCGTTGAGCACCACCGAGGACGCTGCGATCATCGCGGCGAGCAACGCCACCGAGCGGGACTTCGACTCCGCGGCCACCATCCATGGCCTGTTCGCCCGGCAGGCCCGCGCGACTCCGGACGCGCCGGCGCTGCTCAGCTCCGCGGGCGTGCTGAGCTACGCCGCCCTGGACGCCCGCTCCAACCAGCTGGCGCACACCCTTCGCGAGCACGGCGTCGGGCCGGACGTCGTGGTCGCGCTGCTGGCCGAGCGCTCCGTCGAGATGATCGTCGCGATCCTGGCGGTGCTGAAGGCCGGCGGCGCCTACCTGCCGGTCGACCCGTCCTATCCACCGGCGCGGATCAGCTACCTGCTCAGCGACAGCCAGGCCGGGCTGGTGCTCACGCAGGCCCGGTTCAGCGACCTCGCCAGCGCTGCCGAGCAGGCGCCGGTGCTCGATCTCGACGACCCGGCCAGCTACCGCGACGACACCGGGCCGGTGGCGGGCTCGGGCGACGCCGGCGATCTGGCCTACGTGATCTACACCTCGGGCTCGACCGGTGCTCCGAAGGGGGTGCTGGTGGAGCACCGCAGCGTGGTGAACCGGTTGTCATGGATGCAGAACGCATACCCGATCGGGCCCGGTGATGTGCTGCTGCAGAAGACCTCGATCTCCTTCGACGTGTCGGTCTGGGAGCTGTTCTGGTGGTCGTTCACCGGCGCGGCGCTGGCGCTGCCCGATCCCGGCGCGGAGAAGGACCCGGCGCTGCTGACCGCCGCGATCGAACGCTACCGGGTGACCACGGCGCACTTCGTGCCGTCGATGCTGACGATGTTCGGAGTCTGGGCCGAGCGAGCCGCCGCGTCGCCACGATTGGCCAGCCTGCGCCGGGTCTTCGCCAGCGGCGAGGCGCTCACGCCCGGCCAGGCCGCCCAGTTCGCGCGGCTGCTCGACGGCGCGGAGCTGATCAACCTGTACGGCCCGACCGAGGCGACCGTGGACGTCAGCCACCAGCCGACCCAGGAGTTGCAGGGACTGGCCCGGCTCCCGATCGGCAAGCCCATCGACAACATTCGCCTGTACGTGCTGGACGAACGGGGCTGCCAGACGCCGGTCGGGGTGCCCGGTGAGCTGCACATCGCCGGCGTCGGCCTGGCCCGCGGCTACCTCAACCGGCCGGAGCTGACGGCGGAGCGGTTCGTCGACGGCGCCGAGGTGGGCGAGCAGCGGCTGTACCGCACCGGCGACCTGGCGCGGTGGCTGCCCGATGGCAGGCTCGACTACCTGGGCCGGGTGGACCTGCAGGTCAAGGTGCGCGGGTTCCGGGTCGAGCCCGGCGGGATCGAGGAGCGGTTGCGGGCTCACCCCGCCGTGTCAGCCGCCGCCGTGGTCGCCGTCGACGATGGCTGGCAGACCTCGCTGCGGGCCTTCGTGGTGCTGCGCGAGCAGGCCTCGGAGTCCGCTCTGAAGCAGCACCTGCGCCAGACGCTGCCCGAACACGAGGTGCCCGGCCGGATCCTGGTCCTGCCAGAATTGCCCCTGCTGGCCAATGGAAAGCTGGATCGTGCCTTCCTCGCCGGCCCGGACGCGCTGCGGGTCAAGGCCAACTCACACGTCGAGCCACGGACCCCGGTGGAACACGTGCTGGCGGCGATCTGGCGCGAGGTGCTCGGCAAGGACCGGATCGGCGTGCACGACAACTTCTTCGCCCTGGGTGGCAACTCCATCCACTTCGTTCCGGTGCTGGCCAAGTCACGCGCCGCGGGCCTGGATTTCACCTTCGCCCAGCTGTTCCGGTCCCAGACGATCGCCGCGCTCGCCGCGAGCATCGAGACCACCGCGGCGGATGAGCAGTCCGACGTGGCCGCCCGCGGCGGCTTCGGGCCGTTCGAGCTGATCTCTGCCGAGGACCGGGCGAAGCTGCCGGCCGACGCCGAGGATGCCTACCCGTTGTCGATGCTGCAGTCGGGCCTGATCTTCCAGACCGAGATCACCGGTGGCCTTGGCCAGTACCACGATGTGCTCAGCTACTCGATCAGTGGATCCCTTGACGTGGCAGCCTTCACCGAGGCGGTGCGGCTGCTGACCCTGCGCCACCCGATCCTGCGCACCACCTACCACCTGACCGGCTACAGCGAGTTTCTCCAGGTGGTGCACCGGCAGGTGCGTCCACCGCTGTCGGTGGCCGACCTGCGGGAGCTGGACGAGCAGGCACAGGCGGACTGGCACGAGCGGTGGCTGGCGGCGGAGAAGGCTCGCCGGTTCGACTGGGAGCAGGGCGAGCTGGTGACGCTGCACGTGCAGATCCTCAGCGACGAGCTCTACCGCTACACCGTCAGCCAGCACAACTCGGCCCTGGACGGCTGGAGCATCAGCTTGCTGCACACCCAGCTGTTCCAGCTGTACTACCAGCTGCGGGAGAGCACCCAGACCGATCCGGGGGATCTGGTTCCCGCGGTGGACAACCACCTGCGCAACTTCGTCGGCCTGGAGCGTGAGGCGCTGCGCTCGACGGAGTCCAGGGACTTCTGGCTACGGGTCCTGGACGGCGCAGGGTCGACCAACGTGCCCCGCAGGCCCGGCGCCGTGGACACCGACGACTTCCGGGTGGTGATGCGTGACGTGGCACTGCCCCGCGGGCTCACCCAGCGGATCAGCGAGTTGGCCGATTCGCTGTCGGTGCCGTTCAAGGACGTGCTACTGGCCGCTCATGTCAAGGTGCTCGGCCTGGTGTCCGGGCGGCCGGAGGTCACCACCGGCTATGAGCACAGCGGCCGGCCGGAGCTGCCGGGTGCTGAGACCACCCTTGGCCTGCACCTCAACAGCCTGCCGTTCCGGATCAAGCTGGGGGAGGACGGCCAGGAGCCCGCACAGTCCTGGGCCGACCTGATCAGGCAGGTGTACCAGGCGGAGCTGGACCTGCTGCCGCACCGGCGTTATCCGATGGCCAAGATGAAGCAGGACCTGGGCACCCAACGGGTGCTGTTCGACACCACGTTCAACTTCACCCACTTCTACCTGCTGAAGAACCTCAAGCTGCTGCCGGAGTTCTCGCTGCTGGAGATGCGGGTGGATTCGGAGACCGAGTTCGTCTTCCGGACCGAGTTCTCCCGGCACTTCTTCGACGACGAGCTGCGGCTGTGCCTGCACTATCACAGCCACCTCTACGACCAGGCTCAGATCGACCGCATCGGCGGGTACTTCGTCCGGGTGCTGGAGTTGATGGCCGACGAGCCCACCGCCGCGCACACCGCCCGACCGCTGCTGGCATCCGAGGACCTGGCGCTGATCGCCAGCGCCGAGAGCACTGCTCCGGTGACCGCGGCTCCAGCCGACGAGCCGTCGCAGGCGGCAGCGCCATCGCAATCGACGATCGACACCATCGCCGCGGTATGGGCCCGGGTGCTCGACCTGCCCGCCGAGGAGATCGGGGACTCCGGCGACTTCTTCGAGCTCGGTGGCAACTCGCTGTCGGCCCTGCGGGTGGTGCTGGAGCTCGACAACCTGGTGAGCCTGACCGATCTCACCCGGCATCCGCGGCTGGGCGAGCTGGCCGGAGTGGCCGACCGGCGTCAGCGTCGCCGGGACGAGTTGCTGCACCTTCTGTCGCCGACCGCCGCCGGGGCGCGCTGCGCGCTGATCTGCGTTCCCTACCCGTGCGGGCATCCGATCAACTTCAAGCCACTGGCCGACTCGGTGGCACGGCTCACCGACGAGGTCGCGGTCTGGGGGGTGGAGCTGCCCGGCCACGGCCCGGCCTCCGATGGCGAGTTCGTGGACATCGCCGAGGCGGCGCGCCGGGTGGTCGAGGAGATCGGCGTCCTCGGAGGCGCCGACCTGCCGGTCATCCTCTGGGGCCACTGCGGTGGCGCCGCGATCACGGTCGAGCTGGCCCGGCTGCTGGAAGAGCGGGGCGCCGACCTGCGGCAGGTGTTTCTCGGCTCCAAGCTGCTGCCGCCGGCGTCGGAGATGCAGGACAACATCGATGTGCTGGAGACCTGGAGCGACTCACAGATCATCAGCTACATGGTGACCGAGACCGGCTACACCGACCTCGACGGCCTGGATCGCGAGCACACCGAGTTCATGGGCCGGATCTTCCGCCACGACGTCGGGGGCGGGTACCGCTACCTCATCGACGCCGTGCAGGACGGCCCGGCCTGGAAGCTGGCCACGCCGGTCACCGTGGTGGTGGCAGATGACGATCCCGGGCTGGCCCGGGCGGGCGAGGAGTACGCCGGCTGGCGGCTGCTGGCCTCCGACGTCCGGTTCTGCCGGATGCCCGCGGGTGGCCACTACTTCGTCCGCACCAACCCTGAGGGCACCGCCGACCTGATCCTGCGGGCCTGGGCGCCGAGCGACCTGGAGGCCTGAGGTGTCCGAGATTCCGGTGCTGTGCTTTCCGTTCGCCGGAGCGGGCGCCTCGGCGTTCCGCCGTGCCCAGGAGTACGGCAGCGACACCGTCCGGATCTGCCCGCTGCAGCTGCCCGGCCGGGAGGAGCGCTTCGACGAGCAGCCGTTCACCGACGTCCCGGCCGCGGTGGAGGACCTGCTGCCGTTCGCGCTCGACCTGGTGGCCGGCAGCCCGGTCGTCGCGGTGTTCGGGCACAGCCTGGGCGCGGTGCTGGCGTATGAGATGGCGCACCGGCTGCGCCGGCTTCCCCGGCCGGAGCTGGTGCGGGTGTTCGTCAGCGGCTCGCCGGGGCCGTGGACCCGCCGGGAGATTCGCGCGACCGGCATGAGCGATGAGGACTTCCTGCGCCAGGTCCGCGGCTTCGCCGGCTACACCCATCCCGCGCTGGAGCATCCGGAGCTGCGCGAGATGCTGCTGCCCGCGCTGCGTGCGGACGTGGAGATGCACGAGAACTACCTTGCCGCATCGAGTGAGTCGCTCGACGTGCCGATCACATCGATCCGCGGCGCCGAGGACGAGCTGGTGTCAGCGGAGCAGGCGGCCGAGTGGAAGGCGGCCACCACCGCCGGGTGCGACCTGCGAGAGGTGCCCGGCAACCACATGTATCTCATCGACTCGCCGGCCGAGCTGGTCCGGTTGATGGCCGCGGAGCTGGCGCCGAAGGCGATGCGGTGAGTGTCGCGGCGTCGCCGTCGCACGCCTGGATCGCTGATCAGCGGCTGGCGGGCAAGGCGGTTCTGGTGACCGGCGCCGCGCGCGGCATCGGCCGATGCTGCGCGCTCGCCTTCGCCCGTGCCGGCGCCGACCTGCTGCTGCTGGACATCGGTCACGACCTGGCCGGGGTGCCCTATCCGCTGGGCACCGGAAGCCAGCTCGAGCACACCGCCCAGCTGTGCCGGGAGGTAGGCGGCCCGGCGGCCATCGTGCTCACCGTCGAGGCCGACGTGCGCGACCTGGACGCGGTCCGCGGCGCCGTCGAGGTCGCCCTCGCCCGGTTCGGCCGGATCGACGTGGTGCTCAACAACGCCGGCATCGCCGCGCCGTCGGGCAAGGCGGTGCACGACATCGAGGCCGACGAGTGGGAGTTGATGCTCGATGTCGATGTCTCCGGGGCGTGGCGGATGATCCGGTCGGTCGGACGGGTGATGAGCCACCAGCGCTCCGGCAGCATCATCAACGTCGCCTCGACCGCGGGCCTGGTCGGCTACCGGAACTTCGCCGGCTACGTCACCGCCAAGCACGCGTTGGTGGGCCTGTCGAAGGCGGCGGCGCTGGATCTGGCGCCGTTCAAGGTGCGGGTCAACGCGCTGTGCCCGGGCTCCGTCCGCGACGATCCGGCGGTGGAGGGCCGGATGCTCAGCGAGATAGCGCGGTCGCTGGACGTCGCGGTGGACGAGCACGAGCAGACCTTCGTCACCGCCCAGCCGATGAACGCCCTGATCG